>JACVRM010000023.1 GCA_014534415.1 Thermoleophilia bacterium
GAGTGGGGCGTCCGGCGGCTGGGCGAGAAGCTCGAGCTGCGTACGAGGGCAGGGACTCGGAAGCGCGTCGTCGCCGACTTCTTCCCCGCGTACGACCACGACGGCGGGCTCCTCGTCGCGCTGACGCCGAACTGACGTTAGCGGCACTGCCCGACCGCGTTCGAGCCCGGCCGTTCGAGCGCAGGGAGCTTATCGGTCGCGCTACGGCTACTCGCGTCGGCTGACGCGCCCAGAGCGCGCGCGAGGCCCCGTACCCACCACCCACCCCCCACCCAACGGGTGGGGGGAACGGTACACGGAAGGGTGTCACGCAGATGCGCCGGAAGTCGGTCGAATCGCGGGTGTGACGTCCACGCGACTCGCCGGGCAGAGATCGTTGACGATGCAGACGGTGCAGCGGGGGGCGCGGGCGAGGCAGACGCGGCGGCCGTGCCAGATGAGCAGGTGCGGGAAGCGGCCCCATTCGCCGCGCGGCACGAGCCGCTGGAGGTCACGCTCGATCTTCACCGGGTCGTCGTGGCGCGTCAGCCCGAGCCGCTGCGACAGTCGCCGGACGTGCGTGTCGACCACGATGCCCTGCGCGTCGCCGAGCTCGGCGGCCACCACGTTCGCCGTCTTGCGTGCCACACCGGGCAGCCGCACAAGCTCGGCCACGCGGCGCGGCACCTCGCCGCCGAACTCCTCGATGAGCATGCTCATCGTGCCGCGCAGAGACTTGGCCTTCTGCCGGTAGAAGCCGGTCGCGAAGATGTCGCGCTGCAGCTCCTCGGGCGGCACGGCCAGGTAGTCCTCGGGTCGGCGATACTTCGCGAACAGCCGCTCCGTCACACGGTTCACGTTCACGTCCGTCGTCTGCGCCGACAGCATCACGGCAACGAGCAGCTCGAGCGGCGAGCGCGACCGGAGCGCGATCCTCGCGTCGGGATGCTCTCGGGCCAGCCGCTCGACGATCAGCCCGATGCGCGCGCGGCGCGGGCCGACCCGCCGACGCGCCTCGTGGACGTAGCTACGGGCCACCGGCGAACTCGGGCCGCTCGAGGGCGAGCTGCTCGAAGAACGCCGTCGCTTCCTCGGCCGTCGCCGGCTCGAGCAGCGTCTCGCGGGCGAACTCGGCGGCGTTGGGATAGCCGCTCGCGCGGTACGCCGCCGCGGCCGTCTCGACGTCGTATTCGGTACGCCGGTGCTCGACGGACGGTCCGAGCAGCGCCCAGTACGCGCCCGGCCGGCCCTCGTACGGCATACCGACGCTCCCCGCGTTGACGACCGTGCGGCCGTCCACGTCTCGCCGCCACTGCGCATGCGTGTGGCCGCAGACAACGACGTCGGCGTCCACGCCGTCAAGTGCCGCCGCGAGCCGTTCCTCGGGCGTCGCGCGAGTCAAGATCTCCATGTCCGTGCGGGGCGAGCCGTGGCAGAACAGCACGGATCCGAGGCCTTCGACATCCAGCACGACGTGCTCGGGCAGCGAGCGCAGAAACTCCAGCCGCTCCGGCCCGAGCTGCGCCCGGGCGAAGTCGAGCCGCTCGACGGCGGCGGGGTCGTCCAGCGACCAGTCGGGATCGGCCAGCTCGCGGTCGGCGTTGCCCCGCAGGAAGTGTGCGCGCTCGCCCAGGCCGCGCAGGCGGTCGACCGTCTCGGCCGCGAGCGGCCCGGCCGAGAAATCGCCGCCGAGCACGACCGCGTCGACGGCCTCGCGCTCGATCTCCGCCAGGACGGCCTCCAGTGCGTGCAGATTCCCGTGGATGTCGTAGAGGGCGGCGACGCGCACACCCGGACGCTAGCTCAGGCGGCGACCGCCGCTCGCGCAGCTGCCGGTGCGATGCGCAGACGCGGGCCGGCGCACACCACATCGAGCACCGGGCAGCCGGCGCAGGCACGCTCGCCGGGAGTCGCGTGGAACTCGCCTGCCGCAATCGCGGCAATCGCCTCCGACAGCTCGCGTTCGAGCCGGGGCACGTCGCCGCGCTCGAAAGTCGCGGTTACGACGGCGTCCGGTTGCTCGAGGAACTGGTAGACGACCTCGACCGCCTGCGCGCCCTCGCGCAGGCACGCCAGCGCGTAGACCAGGCGCTGCAACCGATATTCGGCGGTGACGATCTCCTCCGGCTCCTCGCCGTCCAACCTGTTCGTCTTGTAGTCGACGACCAGCGCGCGCCCTTCCGCGCGGTGCACGACGTCGAGGTAGCCGTGCAGCAGGACGCCGTCGTGCTCGAACGTGAAGTGGCATTCCGGCCGAGCGCCGCGCAGCTTGGCGACCCGGGCGGCGAGCGGCGAGTCGCAGTACGCCTGGACGAAGCCGCGGATCGCCTCGATATTCTCGGCCGTTGAGGCCGGATAATCTGCGATCACGCGCTGTTCGAGGTCGTCCGGCACGCGGGGCGCCGCAAGGTCGAGCCGCTCGAGGAGACGGTGCACCGCGCTCCCGACGTCTGCGGCACCCAAGCCCCGCTCTCCGGGCAGGTCGCCGCCGGCGTCCGCAGGACGCATCCCGGCCACCCGCTCGGCGTAGTACCGGTACGAGCACCGCTCGAACGTCGCGAGCGCCGTGAAGGACAGTTTCCGTACCGGGTGGAGCGGCGGCTCCGGGACGACGACGAGCGGCGGCAGCTCCGGCGCCAGCGGGAGCGACGACCGCCCGTCCGCGGCAAAGAGTTCGAGCTGGTCGTCCGCAGCCGCCGGCTCGGGCTCGGCGGGCGCGTGCCCCACGCCACGGTCGACGCGGACGAGCAGCCGCGCGCCGTCGCGCTCGAGCTCGACGGGCGCGTCGACCGCCTCCGTGAGC
This sequence comes from Thermoleophilia bacterium, assembly GCA_014534415.1. Classification (GTDB taxonomy): domain Bacteria; phylum Actinomycetota; class Thermoleophilia; order Gaiellales; family Gaiellaceae; genus JACVRM01. Next base: position 2,783 of record JACVRM010000023.1, read on the forward strand.
TCATCCGCGGCGCCGAGCCGGCCGAGCACCCACCCCATCGGGGTGGCGTCGTCCGCGCGCGCGAAGTCGACCGACCCGGACACGATGAGCCGATCGACGGCGCGCGTCATCGCGACGTAGTACAGGCGCAGGCGCTCGGCGCGCTCCTCCGCCTCACGGAGCGCGCGCACCTCCTCGTACGCGAACGCCGCCCTGCGTTCGCTCGTCGCCGGATCGACGATCCGGAACCCGAAGCGGCCGTCCGACAGGCACAGGATCTCGTCCGGTGACGGCGAAGCGCGATCGCGCCCGGCGTCGGCGACGACCACGACTTTGAACTCGAGGCCCTTGGCGGCGTGGATCGTGAGCAGCCGGATCGCGTCGGCGCCCTCTTCTTCCGCGACTGCTTCGAGCTCCTTTGCGCCGACCGCGTCCTGTGCTCGCACGAACGAGACGAAGCCGGCGATGTCGCGCCCGCGCAACTCCTCGTAGGAGCGTGCCAGGCGCGCGAGCTTGCGGAGGTTCGCGTAGCGACGCCGCCCGTCCCACTGCGCGAGCACGGCGAGGTCGTAGTCGTGCTCCGTGACGATCGACTCGCAGACGCGCTCGAGCGGCACGCGGTCAGCAGCCGCAGCGAGCCGGTCGTAGCGCTGCTTGAAGGCGGCCAGCAGCCGCGCGTCGCGCTCGTCGAGCTCCGGAACCCCCCTTTCGACCCCGACGTACAGCGGCCGCTTGGGCGCGGCGCGCCGCAGCAGGACGAGGGCGTCGTTGGAGAGCCCGACGAACGGCGAGGCGAGCACGGTGACGAGCGCCTGGTCGTCGTAGCGGTTCTGGATGAGACGCAGGTAGGCGAGCAGGTCGACGACCTGCTGCTGACCGAAGTAGTTGCGACCGGTCGCTCGATACGTCGGCAGGCCGAGCGCGCGCAGCTCCTGTTCGTACCACTCCGCATCCGTGCCCGCCGCGAAGAGGAAGACGATCTCGCCAGGCCGCGCGTCACCCGCGTCGACGAGCTCCTTGACGCGCCGCGCGACCGCGCGCGCCTCGCCGCGCCGCCAGTGAACCGCGTTCTCGGCATAGGCGGCCTTATCGGTCACCAGCAGCTCGACCGGGTGCCCGAAGACGGGATCCGGGAAGTCGCCCGACGCGGCGAGCGGCTGGAACTCGCCGCCGAAGTCGTCGCGAAACAGGTAGTTGACCACCGCGAGTACCTCAGGGCGCGAGCGGTAGTTGCGAGAGAGCGCCAGGCCGCCTCCCTCCTGCGAACGGCGGTCACGGAAGACCTGCACGTCGGCGTGGCGGAAACCGTAGATCGACTGGAACTCGTCGCCGACGAAGAAGACGTCGCGCTCGCCCGGCCCGCCGGCGATCAGGTCGATGAGGTCGCACTGGAGGCGATTCGTGTCCTGAAACTCGTCGACGAAGACGTGGCGGAAGCGCAGCTGCTCGCGCTCGCGGATCGCGCCGTGCTCGCGAAGCAGGTCGCGCGCGGCCAGCTGGAGATCCTCGAAGTCGAGAGCCGACGCACGCTGCTTCGCCGCCGTGTAGTCGCCGGCGAAGCGGTCGAGCAAGAGCTGAAGCAGATCGCGGTCGCGCGTCGCCACCTCGTCCAGCGCAGCCTGCTCGACAGCCTTGCGCGCTTCCTCGTACGCGGCTGCGCGGTCGCCGCGCGCGCGGTGCGCCGAGAGATCGAGGAGCTGCTCGGCGCCAGGCTCGCGTGCGAGGATCTCGGCCATCCGCGCCGCGTTCGAGCGCTGGAGCTCCGTCGTGCCGTCCACGGCGAGGGAGGCGGCCGCTTCCCGAAGGGCCGCGATCCGCTCGGCGAGCGGGGCGCGCTCGCCGAGCTCGAGTACGAGCGGCCGCCCGGCCGATCGCAACGTCTCGTAGATCCCGGTCAGCATGCGCCGCAACCCGTCCGTTCCGTACGTCGCGAGCAGACCGAGCCGTGCCGGGTCGTCCTCGGCGCAGAAGCCCGCCAGCGCCGTATCGAACGCCTCGCCGCGCAACACCGCCGCCTGCGGCTCGTCGAGCTCGCGAAAGCGCGGGTCGAGGCCGGCCGCGAAGGGGTGCGCCTTGAGCAGCCGGTTGCAGAAACCGTGGATGGTCGAGATCCACGCGCCGTCGAGCGCGCGGGCGAGGTCGCGCCGGTCGCGAGCGCGCAGCTCCGAACGAATGCGCGCTCGCAGCTCGCCCGCCGCCCGCTTCGTGTACGTGATGACGAGAATCGACTCGATGTCGGAGCCCTCGTCGCAGACCGCGCGCATGAAGCGCTCGACGAGCACGGCCGTCTTCCCGGTGCCGGCGCCCGCGGACACGAACACCCTGCCGCGTGCCTCGACGGCGGCCCGCTGCTCGGGGTTCGGCGTCGAGGTCACGCGCGGCTGACCCGGCACATCGACCAGAGGTCGCACCACGACGGGCACTCTCCGCCGCGAGGGTCGTGGCGGACGTCGCCCGCCCTGATCCGCTCGGCGAGCGCGCGCGCCGTCCCGCGCGCCGTTTCGGCTTGCCGCCAGAACGCCTCGTCGTCGAGGTAGTCGCCGGGCGTGAAGCCGGGTAGGTCGTCACGCGCGTCGGCGCGGAGCAACCCACGCGGCTTGCGGTCACCCGCGAGCGGCCGGTAGAGGCCGCCGAGCGGCTCGACGCCCACGAGGTCGCGCAACACGAGCATGTAGAGCGGGACCTGGAGGCGGAGCTCGCGCTCGATCTCGCGCGCGGAGTGGGCGCTCTTGCCCGCCTTGTAGTCCTGGACGATGCCGCGCGCCGAGAACGGGTCGACGTCGATCCGGTCGATCTTGCCCGCGAGCGAGACGCCGTCCCCGAGCTCCAGGCCGCGCTGGAGCTCCGGTGCCGAGCGCTCGCCGCCGAACGCCACCTCGAACTGGCGCGGCACGAGCGCGACGGGGCTCGCCGCCTCGTCGCGGACGAACGCCTCGAGGTCGCGCCGGAGGCCGCCGTGTAGCTCCCGCCTCTCGAGCTCGGTCATCTCCATGCGCACGCCTGCGACGGCCTCGTCCAGGCAGCGGCGCATGAACCGGACGGCGTCGTCCACGTTCGCCTCGTCGACGCGCTCGGCACCGAGTTCCTTGGGCAGACCCGAGGAGAACTTGTGCAGCGCCGAGTGCGCGACCGAGCCGCGGAGCTTCGCGTCGACCTCGGCGTCGATCGTCTTTGGGTCGATCACCCGGTCGACCAGCCACGCGGACGAGCAGTCGGCGAAGCGCTCGAGCTCCGTGACGTTGAACGTCGCGCGCTCGCGGAGCCCGCGGAGCACGAGCGGGTGGCGAAGCCGCGTCGGCCGGTCGAACGCCGCGCGCGCGCGGCGGAGTCGGCGCGCCCAGCCATTCGCCTCAGCGAGCGCGCCGGCGAGGTCGCCCGTCTCCGGAGCGGCCGCCAGCGACGCGAGCGCGCGCAGCCGCTCACGTTCCGTGGGCGCCGTCTCGAGCGACCACGTCAAGGCGGACAGTGGCCGGCGGCGCGTCCAGCGCACGACGTCATCCGCGTCGAAAAGGCCCGTGACCTCCTCCCAGAAGGGGCTCGGCTCGCGAGGGACGCCGTCGTCGCTGGCAGCCTCGCGCACGAGGTAGAGGCGGCGCGTAGCTCTCGTGCACGCCGTGTAGAAGAGATAGCGGTCGCGGCTCAGCTGATCGGGTCGCTGGAGATGCCCCCCGAGCCGCCCGCGGGCCTCGTCGTCGAGGAACGGCGAGGCGGGCGCCCGCCTCGGCAGGCTGCCCTCATCGAGGCCGACGACGAAGACGGCCTCGAAGCGGCGCGTCCGCGCGCGTAGAAAATCGACGACGGCCACGCGGCCCCGCTCGCCGGCGACGCGCGGAGGGACCGTTGCCCGTTCGAGCGCCGCCGCTACGTCTTCTCGTCCGACCGTACCCTCGAGCCGCTCCCAGCCGTCGAGCTCGTCGAGCAGCCGAGTGCACGTCTCGTAGGCGCGCAGATCGCCTCGGGACGCCTCGCCGACAGGCGGCCGCTCGACGCCGTGCGCCGCGCGCAGCAGCGCAGCCGCGGCGTCGCGGAGCGCCTCGAGCGGCGAGCGCTCCTCGCGCAGTGCATCCAGAACGGGCAGCCTGCCGCCGCGCAGTGCCTCGGTTTCCGCTTCGACCCGCTCGGGCGATTCCACCCCGCGCCCGCGCAGCCGGCCCTCGACGTAGTCCGCGCTCGGGCGTGCCACGCCCGAGTACGGCGAGCGCAGGAACGCGAAGAGGTCCTGACGCCCACCGCCGAGCCACGCGAAGCGGAGCAGCGCGAGCAGCGCCTGTCCGTAAGCGGTCTGCCCGAGGCGGAGCGGCGCGTCGATCACGTGCGGAATGCCGAGCGACGCGAACACCGTCTCGAGCGGCGCGCGCCAGCGGTCGAGCGACGGGCACACGACGCCGATCTGCTCGGGCGCCGTGCCGCCCCGAACAAGCTGGAGGATCTCTTCCCCGACGAGCTCTAGCGCGCCGCGCGATCCTGCGCCCTCGAAGAAGCGGACGGCTCCCTCGATCGACGGCGGCGGCGGGGGTGCGTCCGCGAACAGTGCTCGCTCCACGTGCGCGATCGCCGGGTGCGCGACGTCCGCGAAGGCGGCAGGCAGCTCGTCTGTCCGTCCGGCTGCGAGGCCCGCCAGCTCCTCGGCCGTCGCGCGCAGCGCCGCGAACGCCGGCCGGCCGGGCTCGTAGGGGAGCGAGACGACCACGTCGGTTCGGCCGGCCAGGGAGCGCAAGAGCTTCCACTCGGCGGCCGTCAGGTCCTCGAACCCGTATGCGAAGAGGGGCTCGCCGTGCCACGCTTCGAGATCCTCGCCGAGACGCTCGACCGCGTGGGCGCGCAACAGGTCGCGGTCCCAGAGGCGGAGCCGGTCGAGCTCCGCGCGGTAGGCGCCGTACAACTCCTGCAGGTCGCCGCCCACCTCGCGCGGCGAGACGAGCCCCGCCTCGAGTTCGCGAATCGCCTCGCGCAACGCATCCACGAAGCCGGCGGAGCGGGCCGACTGCGCGAGCCCGTTCAGCCGCGACTCGGACACGATCCGCCGGAGCAGGAGGATCTGCTGCGTCTCGCCTACGACCGGGCGCGGGCTGCCGCGGCGCGCGATCCGCTCGAAGAGGTCCTCGAAGGTGCCGATCTGGCCGCCGAGGACGCCGCCGGCTCGGCGTACGAGTTCGCGCTCGACGCGTTCGACGTCCGACCGGTTCGGCACGATGAGAAACGGGTCGCGGTCCAGCGCGGCCAGATAGCGCTCGAGCAGGAGCGCGACCTTGCCGGCGTTCGCCGGCCCCGCGACCAGCGAGAGGGCCATCGGCCCATCGTAGTGTTGGCGTCTGACGGCATTCTCGACGCGTCAGACGTCGAATCGCCCAAAGAGCGGGAAAAGCATGCGCCCGGCCGGCGCGCGTTGATTGGGGCGGTTAGGCGGCTGCGGCCTTGGGGCGGCGGCCGCGGCGCGCGACCGCCTGGCCGGGTAGCTTCCCGGCGCAGTTGTCGCAGAGATCGGCCTGCTTCGCGCCGCGGCGCGCGTCCGAAAACGTGAGGCGCAGTGTGGCGCCCTTGTTGTCCTCGATATTCGCCCCGCAGTTGTCGCAGACGAGTACGGTTCTCCTAGCCAACTTTTTCCCTCCTTCGTTCACGCGAGTTGCAGGCGATCCTAACGAAAACACAGCGAGTATTCACGAAGAACGTTCACCCGGCGGGCGCCGGGTGAATTACTAGAATCGCCGCTGATGAGCGAGACGACGATCGTGGTCCTCGAGGGCGACCAGACGGGCCAGGAGCTCCTCGAGGAAGCGCTTCGCGTGCTCGACTCCGAAGTGACCGGCGTCGCGGTCGAGTTCGAGCGCTTCGACCTCTCGCTCGACTCGCGACGTGCCACCGACAACCAAGTTGTGTGCGAGGCGTCTGCGCGCATACGAAAGACCGGGCTCGGTCTGAAAGCGGCGACGATCACGCCGGAAGGAGCGGGCGACGTCGGCTCGCCCAACCGGATCTTGCGTGAGGAGATCGGGGGCCGTGTGATCGTCCGCACCGGACGACGGATTCCCGGCGTCGTGCCGCTCGGCGGCGTGCACGAGCCGATCTCGGTCGTGCGTATGGCGGTCGGCGACGCGTACGGGGCGAAGGAATGGCGCGAAGGATCGGGCGACGACGAGGTGGCACTTCGCACGGAGCGGATCGAGCGGCGCATCTGCCGAGCCGTCGCCGAGTTCGCATTCCGCGAGGCCGAACGGATCGGCGCCAAGGTTTTCGGTGGCCCGAAGTACACCGTGAGCCCGATCTACGAGGGAATGCTGAAGGAGGAGATGGACGCAGCCGCCGAGCGGCATCCGACCGTTCGGTACGAGCCCCAGCTGATCGACGCGACGTTCGCGCTGCTGCTGAACGCGTCGGGTGCGCCGCTCGTGATCCCGGCGCTGAATCGTGACGGCGACATCCTCTCCGACCTCGTTCTGCCGCTCTTCGGTTCGATTGCGGGCGCTGAATCGCGGCTGGTCGCGTTCGACGATGATCTCGTCCTCCAGGCGGTAGTCGCCGAGGCGGCGCACGGGACCGCGCCTTCGCTTCAGGGCAAGAACGTCGCTAATCCACTAGCGATGATCCTCGCCGCGTCCGCGCTGCTCGGGTACCGCGGCGAGGAGGAGCAGCGCGCCGGGCGGGCGATCCGCGAGGCCGCGCTCGAGGCGATCGCCGAGGGCGTTCGCACCGCCGATCTCGGTGGCCACGCGGGAACAACGGAATTCACCGACGAGGTGATCCGGAGGGCTCGCTCGAAGATCGAAGTCTGGGCGACGCTCTAGAGTCTGGCGACCGTGAGGATCGGCGTTCCGAAGGAAACCGCGAGCGGGGAACGCCGCGTGGCGCTCGTCCCCGAGGTGGCCGCGCGCCTCGTCGCCGCAGGGTTCGAGGTCGTGGTCGAGCGCGCCGCCGGCGAGACGGCCGCCTTCAGTGACGAGCTCTACGCGGGCGCGGGAGCTCGGCTCGTGGACGCCGCGGAGGCCTGGAGCGCGGACGCCGTCGTCAAGGTGCAGAAACCATCGGTGGAAGAAACCGCCCGACTGCGCGAAGGCGCCGTCCTGATCGCATTCCTCCAGCCGCTGACCGACCGCGATACGACCGAGCGCCTTGCGCAGCGCGGCGTCGTCGGCTTCGCGATGGAGTCGATCCCGCGCATCACGCGCGCGCAGCCAATGGATGCGCTGTCCTCGCAGAGCACCGTAGCCGGCTACAAGGCGGTCCTGATCGCGGCCGACCGGCTGCCCAGGTTCTTTCCGATGCTCATGACGGCCGCGGGAACCGTGGCGCCCGCGAAGGTGCTGGTGCTCGGCGCGGGCGTCGCCGGGCTCCAGGCGATCGCGACGGCCCACCGGCTCGGCGCGGTCGTGTCCGGCTTCGACGTTCGGCCGGTCGTCAAGGAGCAGGTCGAGAGCCTCGGCGCCACGTTCCTCGAGCTCGGCATCCGCGGCGAGGAGACCGCCGGCGGCTACGCGCGCGAGCTTTCGCCCGAAGAGCAGCAGCGCCAGCAGGCGGAGCTCGAGGAGCGCATCCCGGACTTCGACGCCGTGATCACGACCGCGCTCGTGCCCGGCCGTCCGGCGCCACGGCTGATTCCCGCGTCGGCCGTGCGCTCGATGCGCCACGGCTCGGTGATCGTCGACCTGGCGGCCGAGGCGGGCGGCAACTGCGAGCTGACGGAGCCGGGTCGCGAGGCGGTCGTCGAGGGCGTGACGCTCGTCGGCCTGCTCAACCTGCCGAGCACGATGCCGGCACACGCGAGCCAGCTCTATGCTCGCAACGTGCTGGCGCTCCTCCAGCACCTCGCGCCCGACGGGGAGCTGCGGCTGGATTTCGGCGACGAGATCACCGCGGGCGCGTGCGTGACGCGCCGCGAGGAAGTGCCGGCGTGACGGAAGGCGAGGTGCCCGGTGGACGCTGAGCTGATCGGCAGCCTCACGATCTTCGCGCTGGCCGTCTTCCTCGGCTTCGAGTTGATCTCGCGGGTGCCGACTCTGCTCCACACGCCGCTCATGTCGGGCACGAACGCGATCTCGGGGATCATCGTCGTCGGCGCGATCCTCGTCGCCGGCTCGTCGGATTCGCGGCTCGAGCAGACGCTCGCCTTCGTCGCCCTCGTGCTCGCCACGATCAACGTCGTGGGGGGCTTCCTCGTCACCGACCGCATGCTCGAGATGTTCAGGCGGCGCGGCGCCGAGGGCGACGAGTGATGGTTGCGTTCGCGTTTTCCGAGAACACGGTCAACCTCGCGTACGTGTTCGCGGCGGTCTGCTTCGTGTTCGGCATCAAGATGCTCAGCTCGCCGACGACGGCGCGCTGGGGCAACCGCGTCTCGGCGGCCGGCATGCTGGTCGCGGTCGCGTTCACGTTGACGCTCGCGGAGGTCGACCGCTACTGGCTCGTCGCCGCCGGTCTCGCGCTGGGCGCGGTGCTCGGGGCGCCGGCGGCGCGCCTCGTGAAGATGACCGCGATGCCCCAGATGGTCGCGCTGCTGAACGGGGCAGGCGGCGGCGCGGCGGCACTCGTCGCGTCTGCCGAGTTCCACCGGCTCGCCCCGCTGCCCGGTGACCTTCCCGCCGACACCCTGGTGGCCAGCCTGGCGTCGGCACTGATCGGCGGCGTCACGCTCTCGGGCAGCATCGTCGCCTTCGCCAAGCTCCAGGAGCTCGTTTCCGGCCGCCCGGTCACCTTTCAGCATCAGCAGGCCGCCAACGCCGCCGTGTTGGCCGTTGCGCTCCTCTGCGCGGTCGCGGCGGGCTTGACGGAGGAACGGTTCTGGGTCGTTCCGCTCGTGGGAGCCGCGCTCGTGTTCGGCGTCCTCTTCGTGATCCCGATCGGCGGCGCGGACATGCCGGTCGTGATCGCCGTCCTGAACGCCTTCTCGGGCCTGAGCGGCGTCGCCGCCGGCTTCGTGCTCGACAACAACGCCCTGATCATCGGGGGCACGCTGGTCGGCGCCTCGGGCACGCTGCTGACGCTGCTGATGGCCCGCGCGATGGGCCGATCCGTCGCGAACGTCGTGTTCGGGGCGTTTGGTCAGGTCGCCGTCGCGCCGGGCACCGCGGCGACCGTCGACGGAGCGGTGCGTGCCACCACCCCCGACGACGTCGCCGTGATGCTCGCCTACGCCAAGCGCGTCGTGATCGTCCCCGGCTACGGGCTCGCGGTGGCGCAGGCACAGCACGACGTGCGCAAGCTCGCGGACGAGCTCGAACGGCGGCGCGTCGACGTCCGCTACGCCATCCACCCCGTCGCCGGCCGAATGCCGGGCCACATGAACGTGCTGCTCGCGGAGGCGAACGTGCCCTACGACCAGCTCTACGAGATGGACCGGATCAACCCCGAGTTCGAGCAAGTCGACGTGGCGCTCGTGGTCGGCGCGAACGACGTCACGAACCCGGCCGCTCGGAACGAGCCGGGTAGCCCGATCTACGGAATGCCGATCCTCGACGTCGACCACGCGAAGAGCGTCGTCGTGCTGAAGCGCAGCATGAACCCCGGCTTCGCCGGCATCGACAATCCGCTCTACGCGGACCCGAAGACCGCGATGCTCTTCGGCGACGCGAAGGTCTCCGTCGCCGCGCTGGTGGACGCGGTCAAATCCGTCTAGAACGGCCATGGCCTTCGTCCGCGGGGCCGGCCGCTTACCTGCGCCGAGACGGTGACACGCGAGCTGGCCGTTCCCTTCCTCGCCGCGCGGCACGTCGAAGCCGCCGTCTCGCCCGAAGCGGCGGTCGATGCGGTGCGCGACGCATTCGTCGCGTACGCGCGCGGCGAGTGGACGATGCCGCCCAAGGTGTATGTCCCGGCATATCCCGCCGGCGATTTCCGCGCGATGCCGGCGCTCGGCGCCGGTCATGCGCTCCTCAAGTGGGTCACCTCGTTCCCGGGCAATCCTGCGCGCGGCTTGCCGACCGTGACGGGGCTCGTCCTGCTCTCCGACGCTTCTGACGGGTCGCTCCGCGCCGTGCTCGATGCGGGCGCCGTCACCGCTCTTCGCACCGGCGCGGCGGCGGTGCTCGCCGCCGAGACGCTCGGCCGCTCCAGGTCCGCCCCGGCGGCCGTGATCGGCGCAGGCGTCAACGGCCGTGCGACCGCCCGGACATTCGTCGCACGCGGCCGCGAGGTGCGGATCTGGGACATCGACGGCGCCCGGGCGTCCGCGGTCGCGGGCGAGCTGGGCGCGGCCGTCGCCTCGAGCCGCGACGAGGCACTCGCGGCTCCTACGGTCGCCACCGTCACGCCCGGGCACGACATCCTCTTCCCCAGCGGGTCGCTACGGCCTGGCCAGCATGTGAGCCTGATGGGGGCCGACGGGCCCGGTAAGGCCGAGATCGCTCCCGAGGAGCTCGCGCGTGTGACGGTCTTCTGCGACGACTGGGAGCAGGCGAGCCACAACGGCGAGCTCGCTCACGCGGTCGACGCGGGACTGCTCGAACGCTCGCGCGTCGCGCAGCTCGGCGACGTGCTCGCCGGCGCTGCGCCCGGCCGTACCGCCGACGATCAGATCACCGCCTTCGACTCCACCGGGCTCGCCATCCAGGATCTCGCGATCGCGGTCGCGGCGTACGAGCGCTACCGCGCGGAGCCGGACGCCGCGTTCTTCGAGCGCGTCACGGAGATCGCGGTAGGCTGACCGGCAAGCGAACCAAGGAGGGAACATGAAGGGCAAGCTCGTGCATCTCGAGCTGCCGGCCGACGACACCGCACGCGCGCGGACGTTCTGGGGCGAGCTGTGCGGCTGGAAGTTCCAGAGCTGGGAGGGTCCCATCGAGTACCACATGTTCGAGGGCGAGCCCGGCGGCGCGATCTACCCGGCGCAGGCGGACGAGCGGGGCCCGATCGTGTACTTCGAGACGAACGACATCGACAAGGAGATCGCACGGATCCGCCAGCTCGGCGGCAACGCCGACGACAAGGCGCCGATTCCGGGAGTGGGCTGGTACGCCCGCTGCCGCGACACCGAGGGGAACTCCTTCTCGCTGTACGAGAACGACGAGTCGGTCCCCATGCCCGAGGGCGCCGCAGCCACGACGGCGGCTCGCACCTAGTCGGCGCGCGTCAGGAGCCGAGCGGGGTCGAAGAGGCCGAGCTCCGGCCGCTCGCGGCCCAGCAGCGCGTCCGCGACCAGCTCGCCGCACGCCAGCCCGAGGACGTTCCCGTGACCCGAGTAGCCGAGCGCTACCCAGACGCGCTCCCGTCCCGGTAGGCGCCCGACGAGCGGCATCCGGTCCGGCGTGATGCCGAAGATTCCGGCCCAGCGGTGGGTGATCGCCGGCGCCTCCCCGATGAGCTCCCGGATGAACCGCTCGATGCTCTGCTGGATCAGGGGAGTGACTGCCTCTTCGGTCGTGAACTCGGTATCCAGGCTCGCGTCTCGCCAGCCGCCGACGACCAGGCGGCCGTCCGGCGTTTGCTGCCAGTAGTCGTAGCCGTGACGCGCGTAGTGCGGGCATGCGAAGACGCGGCGCGCGAGCGGCTCCGTAGCGACGAGCTGGCCCCGTGCCGCGCGCACGACGGCGTCCAGCTCGGGCACGAGTCCGCCGGAGTAGCCGTCGGTTGCGACGACCACGTCGACCTCGCCGAGCTCGTGCAGCGACTCGACGCGCGCGTGCTCGCGCAGCTCCGCACCGGCGCCGGCGGCAAGTGCGGCCAGCCGCCGGACCCAGCGCGCGGGGTGGAGCGATCCGTCGCCGGGATGCGAGAGCGCACCGTGAAACCGGCTCGCGAGCGGCGGCGCGAGGTCGTCGCGCCACTCTGCCGTGAAGCCGTCCTCCTCGAGCGCGGTGTACTCGGCGAGCAGCGCCCCGCGCTCGCCCTCGTCCGCGGCGAGTCGCAGGCTGCCGGTTGGAGCGAACGCGTCGCCTGCCAGGTCGGCAAGGCGGTCGAGCGCCCGCTCACTCAGGAGCCAGAGCGCGCGCGCCTGCTCCCGGCCGAGGCGCCGGCGCGCCTCGTCGTACGGCATCGCTCCGCCGCGAAGCGCGAACCCGGCGTTGCGGCCGCTCGCGCCCGAGGCGATCTCGCGCGCCTCCTGGAGGCGAACGCGCACACCCGCGTGTGCCAGTGCGAGCGCGCATGCGCAGCCCGTCACGCCGCCGCCGACGATCACGACTTCCGGTGCTTCGGTCAGCCGCGTCGCCCGCCGCGGCGGCGGCTCGTCCTCGAGCCAGTACGGCGGCGTCATGCCGGGCGATGCTAGTCACGCAGTGACTGCGCGCCGGTAGAGGCCGTCGCCCTCGCTCGCCAGCCCGTGCAGCTCGAGCTCGCCAAGCGCCGACGCGACCGCTGCCGCGTCGAGCCCGGTTGCCGAAACCAGATCGTCGATCGCCGACGCCCCGGCGCCGAGCGCGTCGAAGACACGTGCCAAGTCGCCGTTCAGCTCGGGCACCGGCGCGGCTGCCGCGGCCACACCAAACGAGCGCAGCACATCGGCGGTGCCCGTCAGCGGCGTCGCTCCGAGCGCCAGCAGCCGGTTCGTGCCGGCCGAGAGCGCGTTCGTGATCTCACCGGGAACGGCGAACACCTCGCGGCCCTCCTCGAGCGCGAGGTCGGCCGTGATCAGCGCGCCGCTCCGCTCCCGCGCCTCGACGACGACCGTCGCCGCTGTCAGCCCGGCGATGATCCTGTTCCGCGCCGGAAACCTCCACGGCGCCGGCTCGACGCCCGGGGCGTACTCCGACACGAGGAGTCCCCGCTCGCGGATTCGCCGCGCGAGCTGCGCGTGGGCCGTCGGGTAGTCGCGGTCGATGCCGCACCCGAGCACCGCGACCGTCGGGCCGCCCGCCTCGAGCGCTCCGCGATGCGCCTCGGCGTCAACGCCGCGCGCGAGCCCGCTCACGACAACGAGCCCGGCGGCCGCCAGCTCCCGGCCGAGCATCCGAGCGACGTGCGCGCCATATGGGGAACACGAGCGAGCACCGACGACCGCGACCGCGGGTACGTCAAGCAACGCACAGCCGCCGCCTCCGCGGGTGAACACCCCGGGCGGCGGGTCGAAGATGGCGGCCAGCGCGCCCGGGAACTCGCCGGAAGACCGCGGCAGCCAGCGAATGCCGAGCTCGCGGAGCCGAGCGCGGTACGCGCGCTCGTCGAAGGAGCGGGCGAAGCGGCGGAAACGCTCGTCGCGCGGTGCTGCGACCAGGTGCTCGCCGCTCTCGGCGGCGAATGCGGCCACGACGAGCTCCGTCAAGCGGCCAGCTCCCGAGGAGGGCGGTACGCCAGCGCCTCCGCGACGTGGCCCGGCCCGACAGCGTCGGCGGCTGCGAGCGCCGCGACCGTCTCGGCGAGCCGAGCGACGCGGGCGCGGCCGCGCCCGGACAACGGCAGCCGCTCGACGGCGCGGTCGAGCAGCGCGTCTGCCGGCGGGGTCCGTGGCGGCCGCGAGGCGGCCAGGCGATCGCGCGCCGCCACAACCCGCTCACGGACGCGATCCGACGCTTCACCGTGACTCCCGGCCAACTCGGCGGCGCGCGCCCGCGGCACGGTGACCACGAGGTCGAAGCGGTCGAGCAGCGCCCGCGACAACTTGTCGCGGAACGAGGCGACGCGCTGAGGAGAGCACGAACATTCGGCGGACGGGTCGCCGCGCGCCCCGCACGGACAGAGGTTCATCGTCCCGACGAGCTGGAAGCGCGCCGGAAAGACCGCCCGGCCCTCGACGCGCGCGAGGGCGATCGTCCCGTCCTCCAGCGGCTGGCGCAGCGCTTCCAGCACGGGCCGCTGGAACTCCGGGAGCTCGTCGAGGAGGAGGACGCCGTTGTGCGCGAGCGTCGCCTCGCCGGGGCGAAGCCCGCTGCCACCGCCTCCGACGACCGCGGGCATCGAGGCGCTGTGGTGCGGCGCGCGGAACGGCCGCTGTCGCACGAGCCCCGCGCCCGGGCGCAGCAGGCGCGCCACCGAGTGGATCCGGGTGACCTCGAGCGCCTCGTCGACCGTGAGAGGCGGCAGCACGCCGGGCAGACGTCGGGCCAGCATCGTCTTCCCGGTGCCGGGCGGGCCGGCGAGCAGGAGGTTGTGACCGCCCGCAGCAGCGAGCTCGAGCGCGCGTCGCGCCCGATGCTGGCCGCGGATGTCGACGAGATCCGGGTAGCGCGGCGTGCTCGGCATCCCATTTGCAGCGACCGGCCGGTGGGGCTCCATCTCGCCGCGAAGATACGAGGCCAGCTCTGCAAGATGCTCGATCGGGACGGTCTCGATCCCCGCCAGCGCCGCTTCCGGCGCCGACTCGGCCGCGCAGACGATGCGGGTCAGTCCGTCACGCCGGGCTCCTTCTGCCGCCACGACAACGCCCCCGACGGGGCGCACCGTCCCGTCCAGCGCGAGCTCGCCGACTGCCGCGTGGTCGCCGACACGCTCGGCAGGAACCTGGTGGGACGCCGCGAGCACCGCGAGCGCGATGGCGAGATCGAAGCTGGATCCCTCCTTGCGAAGCCACGCAGGTGCGAGATTGACGGTGATCCTCCGCCTCGGCCACTCGAGCCCGGCCGCCGCGATACCGCTGCGAACGCGGTGCTTCGCCTCCTGACACGCCCGGTCTGCGAGCCCGACGATCGAGAACGCCGGCACGCCCGACTGGAGGTGCGCCTCTACCTCCACTCGCCGAGCCTCGAGGCCGACGAGAGCATGCGTGACGACACGCGAAAGCACGCGACCGACCGTAGCCCTCGCCGTTCGCCGGATCGGTGCCCGCTCTGCGCCGAAAGTGGAAAATCCAGCGGTGCGACCGTGGCGCAAGCTCGGCGAGCGAGATGTGTTCCGCGGATACCGGCACGTCGTCGCGCGCCGCTTCGAGCTTCCAGACGGCACGGAGGCGGACTTCGAGGTGCTGGTGAATCCGCCGACGGTCGCGGTGCTCGCGCTTACGCGCGCCGATGACGTCGTGCTCGTGCGCGAGTTCCGGCCCGGCCCCGAGCGCGTCCTCCTCGAGCTTCCCGGAGGGATCGTCGACGAAGGCGAGGAACCGCTCGACGCGGCGCGGCGCGAGTTGGTCGAGGAGACCGGCTACGACGGCAACGTCCGGCTCGTCGGCGCGTACAGCGCGTCCGCCTACTCGACGCATCGTAAGCACACCGTCGTCGCCATCGACTGCAGGCGGGTCGCGGACCCGGCTGCCGACGAACACGTCGACGTCGTGGTTCTCCCGCTTGCCGAGTTCCGCGAGCACCTTCGCCACGGCGACCTGACCGACGTTGCTGCCGGCTACCAGGGGCTCGACGCGCTCAACCGGCTCTAGCGACGAGGATGTCCTCGAAAAACTCGCCGGCGCGGCGGCCCGTGCGCCGGTTCACGTGTCGTCGCAGACGCGCGTCGAGGCGGAGACCGGCCCGCGCGAGGATGTCCGGATAGAGCGAGCGCCGGTCGTTGACGACCACGACCACCGGCGAGCCGGGCTCGACGGTGTCGCGTACGCGCGACAGCACCGCAGCGATCCCGCGGACGTATGCCTCGAGCGCCGCCTTGCCGGTCCCCGACGCCGCCGTACCGAGTTCCAGCTCGCGCCGATCGTCGAGCCCGAGCAGCTCGTACGCGTAGCGGTGCTGCTCGTGGTAGTCGATCAGCCCCGGGTACGGCGGGGACGTCACGACGCCGGCATACGGGCCGTCGAGGTCCACTACGCGGGCGTCGCCGTGCAACACGGTGGCCTCAGCTCGCCCGGCGCGCACACGGGCAAATGCCTTGAGCCGCTCGACGGTGTCCAGGGCGTAGCGGTGCAGGAAGTGCGACGCGCGCTCGACCGGCCGGCAGATGCGCCGGTGCTTGTGGCACCAGTACTCGTCCAGCTGGGGTGTACGCGGGAAATCGAGGTCGAAATGCGTGGTGAGGCGCGCAGAGCGCGCGGCGCGCCCGAGCACGACGCGCAACACCTCGGCGTGCTCGTACTCGTCGCAGAGACCGCGGAAGAACAGGAGCTCCGCCGCGGCACGGGGCGCGAACCACGAGGCGACGTACGGCGGGGCTTCAGACGGCGCCGCGCCGTCGAAGCGCTCGAGCCGGGCAACGGCGTCGCGTACCTCGCGCTCGAGCGTAAAGAGGTTGTACCGCGCCGTCTTGACGCGCATGAGCAGGCAGTTGAACGCGGCGACGTCCACACCGGTCGCCGGCCGGCCGGTCTCGAGCGCCTGCACGAGCGTCGTTCCGGAGCCGGAAAACGGATCGAGCACGCGGCCGCCGCACCGCACGTAGCGCCCGAGCAGCGCCTCGACGAGCTGCGGAACGAACTTGCCGAGGTAGGGGTGCAGGCGGTGGACGTGCTTCGTCCGTTCGCGCTCAGGAAGGTCGCGCTCCGACCACGACAGCTCGAGGTCGATGTCCCGGTAGAGCGCCTCCTGCGTACGAGCCATGTCGTGCCGACTTCGACGGCCATCCGCAAAAGCCTCGTTTTACAGGATCTTTACCCAGCGGACAGCAAGCCTTGCGACCGCGCGGCGTCTACTCCACGCCAACCTAAGGAGGGTACGGCCACATGACCAAGCACCTCGTCATCGCAGTACTTGCGGCTCTGATGTTGCCGGCGACCGCTCTCGCCGACCCCGTCTCGGAGGGCGACCGCCTCAGCGCGGCGGACATCTGCCAGACGCAGCGCGGGGCGATGGGCGTCGCGCAATTCAAGCTGGCGTACGGCACGAACCACGACCGGTCGAACGCGTACGGCAAGTGCGTTTCGCGCCAGACGCGAGCGATGCACGCCGCGCGTCACGCCGCCGTTCAGCAGTGCCAGGCCGAGCGGAGGGATCCGAACTTCGCCCAGACGCACGGCGGCAAGACGTTCGAGCAGTTCTACGGCGGGGGCAAGAAGAACGCCCTCCAGAACTGCATCGCGCAGAAGACGCAGACGGCCCAGCAGCAGCAGACCGAGCGGGGCATCAACGCGGCGAAGGCGTGCAAGGCACAGCGCACCGCCATGGGCGCCGCCGACTTCGGGCTCCTGTACGGCACGAACGCCAACCGGCGGAACGCGTTCGGCAAGTGCGTCTCGCGCCTCGAGAGCGAGAGCGAGACGCACGAGCAGAATGCGGCGCAGCAGTGCCGTGCGGAACAGGCCGATCCCACATTTCCGGCCGCGCATGGCGGCAAGACGTTCGGCGAGTTCTACGGGCGCAATGCGAACGACAGCGACGCGTTCGGCAACTGCGTGTCGAGCAAGGCGAAGGCCGCGGCGGCCGAGCGGCAGCAGGCGGTCATCAACGCCGCGAAGATGTGCAAGGCGGAGCGGGCGGCAAATCCGACCGCGTTCCGCAACAAGTACGGCACGAACGCCAACAAGTCGAACGCCTTCGGCCGCTGCGTCGCGCAGCACGCCAAGGACTGACGC
>JACVRM010000014.1 GCA_014534415.1 Thermoleophilia bacterium
GAACGAAAGAGCACCGTCGTCGTCTACGCGCTGACCGGAGCAGCCGGCCCAGGCCGCGAGCTGTTCTCGCAGCCCGGGCGCATGACGGACGTGGAGTGGTCACCCGACGGCCGGTGGGTGCTCGTCGCCTGGGCGGCAGCCGACCAGTGGGTGTTCCTCCGCGCAGACGGCGGGCGCGGGATCGTCGCGAGCTCGTCGATCATCCGGCAGCTGAACCGCGGATCGGCTTCCGCGCCGTTCCCGAGCATCTCCGGCTGGTGCTGCCGATGAGAGCGCTCGCCGGAGTCGCGGCCGTCGCGGTGTTCATCACGCTCACAACGACCGCCGAGCCCCGGCCGCTCGGCGGCGGCGAGCGTGCGTTCGTCGCGGCGGAGGACGACAACCAGCTCGTCGCCGTCGACATCGAGCGGGGCCGCGTTGCGCGCATCGTCGCGCGGCTGCGCGTTCCGCGCGGGCCGCACAACGTCGCCGCCGCGCGCGCTTCCCGCTCGGTGCTCGTCACGAGCCCGCCCGCCGGGCGGGTCACGCTCGTCGATGCATACACCGCGAACGCTCGAGCCACGTTCCGCGGACTGCGCTACCCGCACGACGTCGAGTTCCATCCGCGGGGCCGCTACGCGTACGTGACCGAGGAGCAGGGCGACGCCGTCGCCGTGCTCGACCTGCTGCGGCGGAGAGTCTCATTCCGGGTGCGCGTGCCGGAGCGCCCGCACGACCTCGCGGTCAGCCCCGGCGGCGCGCGCGTGTGGGTCACGCACGGCGCGAGAGCCGGCGCGCTCACGGTGCTGGACACGCGTCGTCCCGACCGTCCGCGCGTGCTTCGTTCGACGGCCGTCGCACGCGCTCCGCACGACATCACCTTCGCGTGCCGTGGCCTGCGCGTCTGGGTCACCTTCTGGAACTCGGGCATCGTGGGCGCGTACGACGCGCGCTCGGGGAAACTCGCCTTCGCGCGAAAGCTCGGCGTGCTCGTGCACCACGTCCAGTCGGACTACGTCGGACGCGACGTCTGGATCACCGACCACGTGGGCGCCCGCGCGCGCCTGCTCGCGGGGTGCTCCGGGCGCCTGCTGCGTACGCTGCGCGTCGGGCACTCACCGCACCACGTCGGCGTGGGAATGTTCCGTGGTCAGGTCGCAGTCGCGTCACACGACGGAACGCTGACGGTGCTCGACCCGCCGAGCAAGCGCGTCCAGCGCGTCGAGGTCGGACGCGGACTGCACGGTGTCGCGATCGCCGCCGTCCCGTAGATGCGGTTCGCGGCCAGTCTGTTGACCCTCGCGGTCTTCGCCGGCGTCGCCACCGGCTACGCGAACGTCCGGCGCGCGCCCCGCGTGCCGGCCGCTGTCAGTGCCGACCCGGCTTCGGTCGCGTGGCGGCGCTCGCGCTCGCTGGGCGTCCCGTGGGGCGGGCGCCTCGTGAACGGCGTCCGGCTGCCGCTCGCGGGTGAGCGCTACTTCACCTGGGATCCCGTGCGCAGGCGCTCGCCCAACCGGCCCGCCCGGCTGTGGGGCAACGATCGCGTCGTGCGCATCGTGCTGCGCGTCGTAAGGGACTACGACCGACAGTTTCCGGATGCGCCCAGGCTCGGCATCGGCGACCTGAGCCGCCGCTACGGCGGCGCGTTCGGGCCGAAGCACGTCTCGCACCAGAACGGCCTCGACGTGGACGTCTACTACCCGCGCCTCGACCGGCGGGAACGGCCGCCGCGGCGGGTCGACCAGATCGACCGGCGGCTTGCGCAGTGGCTCGTCGACCGCTTCGTGCAGGCGGGGGCGAGCCAGGTCTTCGTCGGGCCGAATCTCGACCTCACCGGGCCACGCCGCGTGGTCGAGAAGCTGTGGAACCACGACAACCACCTGCATGCGCGCTTTCCGCGGACGTTCCGCGTAACGCGCGTGATCGGGCGCTCGACCCGCAGCCGCGCCATCCGTGCGACGACGCTCGGCGATGCCGGCGCACCGCGGAGGCTGCTCGCGATCGGCTGCATCCACGGCGACGAGTGCGCCGGGACGGCGGTTACGCGGATGCTCGTCCGGCGAGCGCCCCTCCGGAGCTCGTCGATCACGGTCGTTCACCACTTGAACCCCGATGGGTTCATCCGGCGGTCGCGCGGCAACGCGCGCGGCGTCGACCTGAACCGCGACTTCGGCGCGTTCTCCCAGCCGGAGACGCGGGCGGTCCGGCGGCTGGTCCGTCGCTTGCGTCCGACCGTGACGGTGTGGTTCCACCAGCCGCACGGACACGTTCGCGGTTGGGGGCCGAGCGCGGCGGCGGCGCGACGCTACGCTCGGTTGAGCGGCCTGCCGTTCCGCGGGCTGCCGTGGATCGAGGGGGGCGCACCGGCGTGGCAGAACCGCGGTTTCGCCGGCACGGCGTCCTACGTCGTGGAGCTTCCGCCCGGAAGGCTGGCGCCGGCAGACGCCGAGCGTCACGCTCGCGCGCTCGTCGCGATCGCGCGCAGCCGGTAGGGAGGTGGCGACCGCGGGAAACGGTGCGGGCCGGCGCGAGGATCGCGGGGACGCGGGAGGCTGTCGGCGACGTATACGAGCTGACGACCCGAGCTGCGGGAGGGCTGTTGGACGCCGACGAGCGGCGCTACTGGATCCGCAACTGTCAGGGCTTCCGGGTGGACGGGCCCGAAGGTCGCGTGGGCGTCGTCGAGGACGTGCTGTACGGGCAAGACCCGTCTGAACCGGCTGCCCTGCTCGTCCGCGCCGGCCTCCTGGGCTTGCGGATCGAAGTCGTGCCGGTCGACGCCGTCGAGACGATCGATCCGAAGCGGACACGGATCGGGCTCGGCGGCGGCGCCGTCGAGTAGCCTCCGCGCGTGCTCGGCCCGGGCGACCGGATACCCGATGCGACCGTGTGGGTCGCACCTCGCGAGACCGTTCGCCTCGACGAGCTGGTCGCGGAAGGGCCGATCCTGCTCGTCTTCTACCTCTTCGACTGGTCGTCCACCTGAACGAGCGAGATGGAGCTTCTGCGTGACAGGGGCCGGGAGTTCGAGGAGGCGGGAGTACGGCGCTTCGGCGTGTCGCGCGACTCGCCGTGGACGCACGTCGCGTGGCAGCACGTGCTCGAGCTCGATTTCGCGCTGCTCTCCGACTGGAACGCCGAGGCCGTGCGGTCGTTCGGAATCGCGCACGCCTACCGGGGGATGCACGACGTGGCCGAGCGCACCGCGTTCCTGATCGACGGCGGCGGTACGGTGCGCGGCGCATGGCGCTACGAGCCGCGCGAGCTGCCGGACGTCGACGAGCTCCTCTCGGCCGCGCGGGCTTTGTCGGGCTAGCCGGCGCCGTCTACCTCGCCGCGGGCGTACTCGCCACCTGGCCGGCGCTTCGCCACGCCGACGACTCGTTCCTCGCGCGCGCCGACCCGAGCTACGGCGAGCCGGCGGCGGGCGACCACCTCCAGCTCGGCTGGTCGTTGTGGCTCGTCGGCCACCAGCTGGAGCGACTGGCAGCGCCGTGGCGCGACCCGTACTCGTTCCAGCCGGAGGCGGAGCCGGCACTCAATCTCCAGGGCTGGTTCTTCGGGCTGGTCTACTGGCCGCTGGACGCGCTTGTCGGCGCGGTGGGCGCCTGGAACCTCTTCGTGCTGCTGTCATACGTGCTGGCCGGGGGCCTCGCCTGCGCGTGGCTGCGCTCGCTCGGGCTCGGGCGCGGCGCGGCGCTCGCCGGGGGGCTCGCGTTCGCGCTCGCGCCGTACCGCGTGGCGCAGAGCACCGGGCACCTGCTCGGCCCGATCTCGGCGCTGCTCGCGCTCGCGCTGCTCGGCGTCGAGCGCGCACGCGCCCACAGCGCGCGCTCGCTGTGGCTGACCGGCGCGGCGCTCGTCGCGCTCCCGTTGTCGGGGCAGCTGCACCTCGCTCTGGGCGCGATTCCATTCACTGCCGCATACGGCGTCGCCCGCTTACGCGAGCCCCGTCTGCTCGCCGGTCTCGGCGCGGCGGCGGCGCTCGCGGTCGTCGCGGGGGTGTCGGTGCAGCGGGCCGTCGTCGACGGGTCGGTCGCGGAGGGGGGTCGGACCCTGCGCGAAGTCGCCGCCTTCTCGGCGGACTGGCAGGCGCTCCTCTCGCGCGATGTCGGCCCGCTCGAGGAGTTCGTGCTGCTCGGCTGGGCGATGCCGCTGGTCGCGCTCGGCGGGTTGGGTCTGCTCGTCGCGGCGCGCCGACTCGCGCTGGCGGCGGTACTGGCGGGCGGCGTGCTCCTGCCCGCGCTGCTCGCGCTGGGCACGAACGTGCCGCTGTACGGGCGGGTCTGGGACGTCTTCCCCCCGCTTCGGTACCCACGCGTGCCCGAGCGGCTCATGCCGATCGCGTGCCTGGCGCTCGCGTGCCTTGCCGCCTTTGCGATCGATCGCGTGCGAGGTCGTGCGGGAGCCGCCGCCGCCCTGGCGCTCGTCGCCGTCGACCTGCGTGCCGGCGTCACGCTGTACCGCGCAGCCGCCGCCGACGAGGACAACCGGGCGTACGCCGCACTCGCACAGCGGAGGGTGAGCGGGCGCCTGCTGGAGCTCCCGGTCTTCCTGCCCGAGCGCCACTACGGGTCCGTGTACCTGTACTACGCACGGCAGGCGCCGCGCGAGCGGCCGGGCGGCTACTCCACCGTCGCGCCGCGAGAGGCGGATGCGGCGGCGCGCCTGCTCGTCCGGCTCAACTGCGGCGCGTGGGATCGCGCCGTGGCGCGGCGAGTCGCCGAGCTCGGCGTGACGCACGTCGCCGTGCACGGCGGCCTCTACCGGGATCCCGCCGTGCCGGACTGCGAGCATCGGGCGCGTAGCGTGCTCGCGCGCCACGGGTTCGAGCGGATCGCGTCCGACGGCCTCGTGACCCTGCTCGGCACGCCGTCGCGCGCCCCTTCGTCGCTGGTCGGGCCGTAAAGTGCCCGAGCGAAGGCGCGCAGGGCGCGCGTGTGCCGCGTCTGTGCGTCGACGAGGCGAGCTGACGCGCTCGCCTACATGCCCATCGCGTGAGCAACCAGCGCGCGAATGCGCAGGACGTCGTGGTCACCACGGCTCCGCAATGAGTCAACGGCTGAAAGATGGGCCTGGGTTGAGCAGATTCTTTCGGGCTTCTCGCGTGGATTCGGGGTGGCTGCACGGACCGCGTCATCACCGCGACACCACCGTTGGCGGGGAGCGCGAGAGGGTCAGCGCTCGAGGGCGGTGCCGAGACCGAGTTCCAGGGCATGCTGCTGCACGCGCCGGGCGAGGGCAAGGTCTTCGATCGCGAGGCCGAAGGGGTTGACGAGGATGATCTCGTCCGGGCTGCTGCGGCCCTCGCAGGCGCCGGTCAGGAGTTGTCCGAGCTCTCCGTCGATCGCCGGCACACCGTCGGCCGCTTCCGCGGGGCCGCTGATTTGGCCGGCGCGCAGCATGCGTCCGAGCAGGCGGCGCTCGTCTTGCGCGACGAGCGTCCAGTCGTCGACGAAGATCTTTGCGGCGCGGAGGACGACCTCGGGCAGGGGGTCGTCGAGCGAGACGTTGACGAGCAGCGCGCCGGGCTGGAGCCATTCGTAGCGGATGTAGCCAGAGGTGGTCGTGGTCACGGGGACGACCAGCTCGGCGCCGCGGATCGCCCTCTCCGCGGAGTCGCAGACGACGATCCGCGCGTCCGCCGCCGCGGCGGCGAGCTTGGCGGCGCGCGCCGCGTCTAGGTCGTACAGGCGGATGCCGCGCAGCGCGGGGAGCCGGGCGGGCAGCAGCTGGAGGTGACATTGGGCGAGGGCGCCGGCCCCGAGTAGCGCGAGGCGCTCGATTGGCTGAGTGCCGAGGATGCCGGCGGCGACGGCGGAGACAGCGGCGGTGCGGAGGCAGGAGATGCGGCCGCCCTCGAGGATGCAGGTCGGCCGGGCGGTCTCGATGTCGAAGAGCACGATCAGGCCGCTTGCTCGCGGCAGTCCCCGGCCTGGGTTGGCGGGATTGGCGTTGATGAGCTTGACGCCGGGGCAACGATCGACGAGCCCGGGCATGCTGAGGCTGCGCAGGCTCTCGTCCGCGTGGTCCCAGGCGAGGTAGCCCTCGGCTGGGAGGACGGTCTCGCCGCGGCCGTGCGCGCTGAGGGCCGACGAGATCGTCTCGACGGCGTCGACTCCTCCCAGGGCGCGCGCGACGTCCCGTCGGGACAGGTAGAGGATCGTGTCGCCCCCGCTGTTCAAGCGAGCGTGAGCGCGCGCCGGGCGGGCGCGAGCGCCTCAACGCGGTCGAGCGTGAGCACGTCGGGGTCGATGCCGTGGCGCGCGAGCCAGCCGTCGTCGTAGATGGTGCTCGTGTAGCTGTCGCCGCGGTCGGGGCAGAGGCAGGCGACGCGGTCGAGCTCGGGGTTGGCGGCGAGCAGCCGGGCGCAGGCGACGAGGGCAGCGCCGCTCGAGCCGCCGACGCGGATGCCCGTCTCGGCGGCGAGGGCGCGGCAGAAGGCGAACGCTTCGGCGTCGGCGACGAGAACGCGCCGGTCGTACAGGCCGGGCGAGATGAACGACGAGGCGCGGCCGGCGCCGATACCGGTGAGGAGACGCGGCGCGGGGCGGCCGCCGAGCGCGACCGAGCCGAGCGCGTCGACGGCGACGATGCGTGTCGCGGGGCTCTCGCGGCGCAGGAAGCGGGCGATGCCGGCGAGCGTGCCACCGGTGGAGACGGGGACGAAGACGGCGGCGAGCTCGCCGTGCAGCTGGTCGAGCAGCTCGGGGCCCGTTCCCTGCTCGTGGGCGCGCGGGTTGGCCGGGTTCGTGTACTGGTCAGACCAGACGAACCTGTCCGAGGACGCGCAGAGCTCGGCGACGCGCTCGAGCCGGGAGAGCAGGTAACCGCCGGTCTCGTCGCGAGTCTCGACGAGCTCGATTGCGGCGCCGAGGCGGCGCAGCCGGGCGAGGTTCTCGGGCGTCGTCTTCGGGTCGACGACGGCACGGAAGGAGTAGCCGCGGCTGCGGGCGATCGCGGCGAGGGCGACACCGAGATTGCCGGAGGTGGACTCGACGAGGGTCGCGCCCGGGTGCAGGAGGTCTCGCCGCTCGAGGTCCTCGATGAGGCTGGCGGCGGTGCGGTCCTTGAGCGACCCGGACGGGTTCGCGCCCTCGAGCTTGAGATGGACCACACGTTCTGTGCCCCTGATGGTGAAGACGATCCGCGCGATCGGCGTGTTGCCGCAGCGGCTCATCGCACGAGCGCCGCCGCCAGCCGCTCGAGGCGCGCGGCGCGCGATCCTTTGACGAGCACGGTGTCGCGGGGGCCGAGGAGCACCTCGAGAGCCCGTGCGGCGGCGGTCGTGTCGGGGAGCCAGCAGCATTCGATCTCGCCGGCGGCGCCGTCGAGGTAGGCGCGTGCGCCGGGCCCGACGGCGACGAGCAGGTCGATCCCGAGCGCGACCGCATGCCGGCCTGCTTCTGCGTGCCAGCGCGGCGTGGCGATGCCGAGCTCGGCCATCTCTCCGAGCACGGCGACGGTGCGGCCGCCGTCGCGGCGTGCAGCGAGTGCTTCGAGCGCGACCGCCACCGAGAGCGGGTTGGCGTTGTAGGCGTCGTTGATGAGCACGCCGCCGCGGGGGAGCGGCTGCTCCTGGCCGCGCCAGGGCGAAAGCTCGATCGCGGCCGCGCCGAGGCCTATTCGGTCGAGCGGAAGCTCGAGCGCCGCGTAGGCGGCGATCGCTGCGGCCAGTGTCAACCGGTGGTGGCCGGCGTTGAGGTTCGTACTGAACGAGACGCGTGCGCCCCGAACGGCGAAGATCGTCTCCGTCGTCCCCGTGCCCGGCCGCCAGGCGAGCGGGTGGACGTCCGCGGCCGGGTCGAGCCCGAAGCGCCATTCGTCGAGGTCGTCGCGCCGGTGACGATCGAGCAGCGGGCCGTCCGCGGGCAGCACGACGGGTGCCCCGGGCGGCAGCGCCGCGATCAGCGCCGCCTCCTCGGCGGCGACCGCCTCGATCGAGCCGAAGAACTCGAGATGTTCCGGCCCGAGCGCGGTGATCACGCCCAGCTCGGGTTGGGCGATCCGGCATAGGTCGGCCAGCTCCCCGGGCGCGCCGGTTCCCAGCTCACAGACGCAGACGTCCGTGTCCGCCTCGAGCAGCGCGAGGGTGAGCGGGACCCCGAGCTCGTTGTTGAAGCTGGCCGGGCTGGCGACGGTCGGCCGGTGCGGCGCGACGAGCGCCCGCAGGACGTCCTTCGCCGAGGTCTTTCCGGCCGAGCCGGCGATCCCGACCACGCGCGCCCGCGAACGCCACCGCACGAGCCGGCCGATCTCTCCGAGAGCGGCGAGCGGCTCGACGGCCTCGAGCACGGCCAGGCCGGGCGGCCAGTCTCCGCGGCCCGGCTCGCAGAGTGCCGCGACGGCCCCGCGGGCCGCCGCGGCGCCGATGAACTCGTGCCCGTCGTGCTTCGAGCCGTGGAGGCAGGCGAAGAGCGCGCCCGGGCAGGCGAGGCGCGAGTCGCAGACGAGGGCGGTGACCGCGATCCCGGGGTCGCCGCGCACGAGCGTCGCCGACTCGAGCTCGCGTAGCCGGAGCGGGATCATGGCGCTACCGTCTCGACCGCGGCGGCGAGCGCGTCGGCCAGCGGCTCGAGCGCGAGCCGGTGCTCGGTGCCCGCGGCGACGCGGACGAACGGCTGGCCGCACTCGGCGCGGTCCGCGGTGAGGTAGATGCGGGTCGTGTCGAAGCCGAAGCTCGAACCCGCGAGCAGGGCTACGCCGCGTTTCGCTGCCTCGGCCACCGCCGCTGCTACGAGCGCGCGCTCCCGCCCAAGACCACGGCCAGGCCCGCGGAGGACGATCGAGAGGCAGCCGCCGCGGAAGCGGAGTCTCGCCGCCGCTCGGGCGCACGGATGCGAGGGCAACCCCGGGTAGACGGTCGCGACCGTTGCGGGCGAGCGCTCGCCGAGGCGCATGGCGAGGAAGAGCGCGTTGCGCTGCAGGCGCGCCAGCCGGCGCTCGAGCACGCGGCGGTCGGGCCGCGGCAGGGCGTGGACGGCTACGTCGGCGATGTTCGTTCCCAAGTGCTCCCGACAGCCAGACAGGAGCTCAGCGTCGTCGGGGCGGGCGACGATCACACCGGCGTTGGCCCGGTCGAGCCCGAGCTGGGCGTACTTGAGCAGGCTCTCGAACACGAGCAGCCGCACCGAATCGCCCGCCACCGCGAACGGCTGGCACGCGACCGAGAGACCGGTGTTGTCGACGACCAGGTAGACACCGGTGCCGCGCAGCCGCTCGACCACCGCAGCGAGCTCGGGCACGGGCATCCAGGTCGTGTTCGAGAGCGAGTCGAGGAAGAGCGCGCTCGGGCGGAGCTCGTCGATCGCACGCAAGAGCCTCAACGTGTCACGCTCGTCGACGAACTGGACTCGGCCGGGCAGCGCACGCTCGAGCAGGAGGCGGCTCTCGTGGTAGAGGCCATCGCCGGCCAGCACCGGCCCCTCCTGCTTTCGTTCCATCAGCAGGAAGGAGAGGATCGTGGTGAACGCGGCCATCCCGCAGCTCGTCAGCAGCGCGCGCAGGCCGGCCGGCCCGTCGACCATCGCCTCGACGTACCGGCGCTCATATGCGTCGGCGTCCAGGTGTCGGTCGCGCTTGTAGTCGTTCCAGTGCGCCCGGATCCGTCCCGCCTGCCTTCCGGCCGCAGGCGCGACCGAGTGCAGGAACGAGGGCGACTGCCAGTCCGCGGCGGCAACCAGCGCCGCCGTCAGCGCCTGCTCGGCCCGCAGCAGATCGGCGAGCGCCGCCCGATCGGCCGCCAGCACCTCGACGAGCGCCGCCGACGGCCCGTCGCCTTCGGCGCGCTCGCGGAGAGACGCCAGACGTCCGGTGGTCGTGCGGTAGCGGCGGCGCGCCGCCTCGAGCTCGCCCAGCAGCAGCCGACGCGTCGGCTCGCGCAGGCCGGCCGAGCCGAGCTCGACCGCGGTCTCAGCCAGCTTCGCCTCGGCGCCCCGGCAGAGGGACAGCAGCTCGTCGAAGTCGGCACGCAGGTCGGCGAGCGCCGTTGGGAGCAGGGCGGCGGAAGCAGCCGAAGGACGCCGACCCTCCGCGGTCGCAGCGACGCTCACGCCCCAGATACGCGTCAGCCGGCGGCGCGAGTCCCTACGGGACCACGTACGGCGGCCCGCTCGTATCTGGTGCGTGCGACTCAGCGACCTCATCGAGGCCGTTCCCGCCGCCTACCGCGGGGTGCCGGTCGGGCAGGTCGTCGGCGACTCGCGCCATGCCCGACCGGGCGCTCTCTTCGTCGCCCGCCCCGGAACCAGGGTCGACGGCCACGCCTTCATCGCCGACGCGGTTCGGGCCGGCTGTTCGGCCGTCGTCGGTTCTCAGCAGCTCGGAGCCGACCTCGCGGCCCTGCTGCGCGACCGCCGCGTCCCCTACCTGCGCGTCCGCGACCCAGCCGAGGCGCTCGGACACATGGCCGCGCGCATCAGCGGCCGCCCGTCGGCCGCGCTGACCGTCGTCGGCGTCACCGGAACGAACGGCAAAACCACCGTCACCACCCTGCTCTATCAGCTTTTCAACGCCCTCGGCCACCGAGCCGGCCTGATCGCCACCACCGGCATCTGCGTCGGCCGCGACTCCTTCCGCAACGCGCATACCACCCCTGACGCCCTCGAGCTCCAGCGGGTGCTCGCCACGATGGCGGGGTCCAGCTGCCGCTACTGCTTCATGGAGGTGACCTCGCACGCGATCGACCAGCGACGGATCGCCGGCGTCGAGTTCGACGGCGGCATCTTCACCATGCTCGGCCACGACCATCTCGACTACCACGACACCATCGACGCGTACGCCCGAGTGAAGCAGCGCTTCTTCGCTGAACTCCCCGCCGCTGCGTTCGCACTCGTGAACGCCGACGACGAGCGCGGCCGCTTCATGGTCGCGAGCACCCCGGCGTGCGTCGCCTTCTACGGCTCCGGCGCCGATGCGCTCCTGCCGTGGGCGGTGACGCGCTGCGACGAGCGCGGCACGGACCTCCGGATCGGGCGGCACACGGTGCGCACCCGCCTGGTCGGCCCGCACAACGCAAGCAACCTCGCGGCGGCCGTCACGGCCGCGGTGCTGCTAGGAGAAGACCTCGAGCGGATCGTCGCCGCCGTCCCGGATCTGCACGGCGCCCGCGGCCGGATGCAGCGCGTCGCTTCTGGACCGGTGCTCGCATTCGTCGACTATGCCCACACGCCGGAGGCGGTGGGTCTGGTGCTCGCGACCGCACGCAGCCTGCGCCCCCGAGGCCGGCTGATCGCCGTCGCCGGCTGCGGCGGCGACCGTGACAAAGAGAAGCGGCCAGCGATGGGCCGCGCTTTGGCCTCAGCCGACGCGGCGGTCTTCACCACCGACAACCCCCGCTCCGAAGAACCCGACGCGATCATCGCCGCCATGCTCGGTGGCGTCCCCGCCGCCCGGCACCCGCGCGTGCACGTCGAACTCGACCGCCGCCGCGCGATCCAGCTCGCCGCCCGTGCCGCCGCACTGGGGGACACCATCCTCGTCCTCGGCAAGGGCCATGAGACGGCCCAGCAGGTCGGCGGCATCAACCAACCCTGGGACGACGCACACGAGCTTCGCGCCGCACTCTCTCGTGGCCCCGGCACCGTTTCCGCTCCGATACAACGCGGAAATTGGCGTAGTTAAGCCGAAATCGGCTGAGCCACAGGGCCTTCCTACATGCCCATCGCGTGGTAGCCCGAGTCGACGTACAGGGTCGTCCCTGTCACGTTCCGCGCCTCGTCCGAGAGCAGATACGCGGCCGCGGCGCCGACGTCGTCCCCGTCGATGTGGCGGTGGAGTGGAGCGCGCTCCTCGACGATCGCTTCCATCGTCGCGAAGCCGGCGATCGAGCGGGCCGCGAGCGTCCGCACCGGGCCGGCCGAGACCGCGTTGACGCGGATCTGCCGCTGGCCGAGATCCCAGGCGAGGTAGCGCACCGACGCGTCGAGCGCCGCCTTGGCGACGCCCATGACGTTGTAGTGCGGCACGGCACGCTCGCCGCCGAGGTACGTCATCGTCAGGATCGCTCCACCGCCGCGCGCCTCCATCAGCGGCTCCGCGGCGCGCGCCGAAGCGACGAGCGAGTACGCGCTGACGTCGAGGGCGAGCCAGTAGCGGTCACGCGGCGTGTCCGTGAAGCGCCCCTCGAGATCTTCGGCGGCGGCGAAGGCGACCGAGTGGACGAGCAGGTCGAGCCCGCCGTCGAACGTCGTCGCCACCTCCTCGAAGACGCGCGTTACGTCATCGTCCGACCGCACGTCGCACTCGGTGACGAGCGGACTCTCCACGGAGCCGGCCAGCTCGCGAACGTTCTTCTCGATGCGCTCGCCCTGGTAGGTGAAGGCGAGCTCCGCGCCCTCGCCGGCAAGCCGCCGGGCGATCGCCCACGCGATCGAGCGGCGGTTCGCGACGCCGAGCACGAGGCCGGTCTTGCCCACGAAACGGCCGTCCACCGCGCGAGTCTAACCCTGCAGAGGTGCGCTTTCCCGCGCGGTTGGCCGCCGCCCGTTGCGGTAGTCTGCGCTCTCCTTGCGCCGCCGATTTTTCCTCGTCGCATTCGCCGCGGCGCTCACCCTCTCGACCACCGCGTACGCAGGGCTCGAGCGCGTGCAGCCACGAGCACACGAGCTCGCGGTGCCGACCGTGCGAGCCGGAACCGTCCAGATCCCGCCCCGACAGCGAACGGGCCGCGTGCGCGTCATCGCGACGCTGCGGCTGCCCCCGCTCGCCGCCGCGCGCGGAGCGACGTTCTCCTTTGCCGGCTCCCCCGAGCGGCTCGACCTGCGGAGCTTCGCGTCGCGCTCGTACCTCGCCCACGTCGAGCAGGCGCAGCGCGCCGCCATCGCCACGTTGCGCCGCGAGATCCCGGCCGCGCGCGTGTCGCGCCGCTACGCCGTCGTCCTCGACGGGCTCGCGATCGACCTGCCGGCTCGCCGGCTCCCCGCCCTGCGCCGCCTCGCGTTCGTGAATCGGATCTATCCCAGTCTGCAGTACACGCTCCGCCTCAACCGCAGCCCGTCGGCGATCGGCGCGACGGCGTTCCACGCGGTGACGGGCATACGCGGCGACGGCATCAAGATCGCGGTCGTGGACGACGGCATCGACAGCTCCCACCGCTTCTTCGATCCCGCCGGCTTCGCCTTCCCGCCCGGCTATCCGAAGGGCGGGAAGAAGTGGACGACGCCCAAGGTGATCGTCGCGCGCGCATACCCGGGCCCGGGCTCGGGCCGCCGCGGCCGCCTGCCGGTCGACCCGGACGAGTCGTTCCACGCCACGCACGTGGCCGGCATCGCCGCAGGCATCGAGGGCACCGACGCTCCGAACGGCCGCGACCACCCGTTCACGCCCGGGCTGTCCGGGGTGGCGCCCCGCGCCTACCTCGGCAACTACCGCGTCTTCAACGCACCGACACCGGTCGGCAATGTCGCGAACACGCCGGAGATCGTCGCCGCATTCGAGGACGCCGTCAGGGACGGCATGGACGTCGTCAACTTCTCGGGCGGCGGCCCCCAAGTCGACCCCGTCAACGATGCGATGTACGAGGCGGTCGAGAACACGGTAGCCGCCGGCGTCGTTGCCGTTGTCTCGGCAGGCAACGATCGAGGCGAGTTCGGCCTCGGCTCCGCCGGCACGCCCGGGACGGCGCCGGAGGCGATCTCGGTCGCGGCCGTCTCGAACGCTCAGGTTTTCGCGCCGTCGCTTTCGGCGACCGCGCCGAGCGCACCGGCGTCCTTGAAGCAGGTGCCGTTCCTGCCCGCGGCCGGGCTCGCGACGCCGCGCGCCTGGCTGTCCGGCGACCAGACGCTGATCGACGTCGGCTCGCTCGTCGGCCGCAACGGGCAACCCGTCGACCGCAAGCTCTGCGGCACCGGCCGTGACCCGAACGCCGCCACCACGCCGCTCACCGGACGGCCGCTCGCCGGCGCCATCGTGCTCGTCTTCCGCGGCGAGTGCACCTTCGTGTCGAAGGCAGCGCGAGCGGGCGCGGCCGGCGCGGTCGGCATGGTCGTCGTCGACAACCGCTCGGGCGAGGCGAACCCGATCCCGATCCCGCTCGGGATCCCGGCGGGCATGATCTCGGACCTCGACGGCGCGCAGCTGCGCGACTACACGACCGCGACAGGCGGCCGCACGACGATCCGAGTCGGCCGCCAGTGGGACCGCATCGAGACCGGCCGAAGCGGCGTGGTCACGAGCTTTTCGTCGGGCGGCCCGACGGCGTTCGAGCACGCGCTCAAGCCGGACGTCGCCGCCCCGGGCGGCGCGATCCTGTCCTCGACGCTCCGCTCGTTCGGCGGGCCGTTCGCAGCCTTCGACGGGACGAGCATGGCGGCGCCGCACGTGACGGGCGCGGTCGCGCTGCTGCTCCAGCGGCACCCCGGCTGGTCGCCGCGCCAGGTCAAGTCGGCGCTCGTCTCGACGGCCGGCCCCGCGTGGGCCGACACGGCGCGCACGAGCGAGGCGCCGGTCGTCCTCCAGGGCGGCGGCCTCGTCAGCGTTCCGGCCGCCGACAACCCGCTCGTGTTCACCGACCCCGCCTCGCTGTCCTTCGGCGACCTGAAGACGACCGGCGGCGCCGTACGTCGGTCGTTGCTGCTCAGCATCCAAGACGCGGGCGGCGGCGCCGGCACGTGGGCGGTCGAGCTGCACGCGCAGTCCACAAGCCCCGGCGCCGGCCTCGACCTCCCGCCCGTCGTCGTGGTCCCGCCGGGTGGAAGCGCCGAGGTCGGCGTCTCCGCGCGCGCATCGGCGGAGGGCGAGACCGGGGACAACTACGGCTTCATCGTGCTGCGCCAGGGCGCTGTGGCGAGGCGTATCCCATACGCGTTCTTCGTCTCGCGCCCGGCGCTCGCGCTGCACGATGCGAGGCCGCTCAAGCGGATTCAGGTCGGGACGACCCGCTTCGGCGCGTCCCGCGTCGAGCGCTATCGCTTCCCCAATGCGCCGTTCGGCCCGCACCCGACGTACTTCGGCCCGCCGATGGACGAGGACGGGGCCGAGCGCGTCTACACGACGCAGATCGCCGAGCCGGTCGTCAACTTCGGCGCGGCTGTCGTGTCCACGACACCGGGCGCACTCGTCGATCCGTGGCTACTCGGCTCGCTCGACGAGAACGACGTCGAGGGTTACGCGGCCACGCCCGTCAACGTCAATTCGTTCACGCTGAACTACCAGCTCGACGTCGGCGCGGCGGGAGCGGTCTTCCCGCGGCCGAAGCGCTACTTCTTCTCCGTCGACTCGCCGCGCCACCCGTTCACGGGACGGCTGCTCGCCGGCCGGTACGTGCTGCGCTCGTGGGTGGACGACGTGCTGCCGCCCTCGGTCGACCTGGTCACGAACCGCGTCGCCGCCGGCCGGCCGACGATCGTCGTCCGCGCGAGAGACTTCTCGCTCTTTCCCAGACGGATGTCCGGCGTCGACCCGACGTCGCTCGTCCTCGCCTACCGGCGCGTGCTCGTCGGCGCATCGGCGTACGACCCGTCCTCCGGCCTCGCCATCTTCTTGCTGCCGCGCGAGGCGCCGCGCATCCGGGCCGGACGGACGCGCGCGATTCTCGTCGCAGCCGACTACCAGGAAGCGAAGAACGTGACGACGCCGGGCGGCGAGGTGCTGCCCAATACCGCGTTCCGCCCGGTCACGATCCGTG
Source organism: Thermoleophilia bacterium (assembly GCA_014534415.1). Taxonomy (GTDB): domain Bacteria; phylum Actinomycetota; class Thermoleophilia; order Gaiellales; family Gaiellaceae; genus JACVRM01. The sequence continues at coordinate 15,605 of JACVRM010000014.1, forward strand.
CCGTGCGTGGTGCCGCGGCAACCTGGCTCGACCCGCGTCCGCGCGCGTGCGTCAGTCGTCGTGCCCGCCTCGTCGTGGCCGTGAGCGCGACGCGACGCATCCGCGCCGTTCGCTTCCTCGTCGGCAACCGCCGCATCAAGACGGTGCGCCGGGGGACCGCCGGTCTCTACACGACGACGTGGAACACGAGTCGTCTACGTCGTGGGAAGTACCTGCTCCGCGCCGTCGTCATCGCGAACCGCGGCCAGCGCGCGAACGCCGAGCGAGTCGCGCGCATCTGCCGGCGACGCTAGCCGTTCTCTCCGCCCGGTCCGACAGCGGCGCCCGCGGCGTCGCGGTCGTCACAGGCGCGTCGAGCGGCATCGGCGAGGCGGTTGCTCGCGCTCTGACGGCGCGCGGCTGGCGATGCGTGCTCGTCGCCCGCCGCGAGCAGCGGCTCCGCCGGCTCGCCGAGCAGCTCGGAGGCGAGTACGAGGTCTGCGACGTGGGCGACCGCGACGCCGTCGAGCGGATGGCCGCAGCCGTTCGCGACCGGCACCCGCTGATCTCGCTGCTCGTCAACAACGCGGGCATTCCCGCGCGCGGCAGCTTCGAGACCGTCGACGCCGAGCGGATCGAGCAGGTCACCCGCGTGAACTACCTCGGGGGGGTCTGGTGCACGCGGGAACTGCTGCCCGCGCTCGAAGCGGGCCGGCCCTCGCACCTCGTCAACGTCGTTTCGGTGGCAGGCACCGTCGCGTCGGGCCGTGCCGGCCCGTACACCGCTGCGAAGCACGCGCAGCTGGCCTTCTCGCGCTCGCTGGCGGCTCAGCTGAGATCTCGCGGCATCTCGGTGCACACCGTCAACCCGGGGTTCGTCGAGACGGAGGGCTTCCCTCAGCGCGGGCGGCTCCACTCCCGGCTGCTCGAACGGCTCGTGCTCGATCCGCCCGTCGTCGCCGACGCGGTCGTGAGGGCGATCGAGCATGACCGGCGCGAAATCTTCGTGCCCCGCTGGTACCGCGGCGCGGCGATCGTGCAGGCGCTCGTGCCTGGGCTGGTGGCGCGCCTCGCCGGCGCGACCGGCTACCGCGACAGCGAGACGTAGAGCCGCTCGAGCAGCGAGCGCTGACGCGGCCGGGGCGCGGTGTCGAGCAGGAAGCGCCCCAGGCGCGCCGCCTCGCCGTCGTCGAGCGAGACGGCCGCCTCGGCGCGGGCGTGCTGCCCGGACTCGATCCAGACGCTGAAGCGGACGTGCCGGCCCGGCGGCTCGGTCGTGAGGTACCGCGAGACGCGCAACGCTTTGCCGCGGTCGATGGCGACGTGGCCGCGGAAGAACTCGACAAGCTTCACCCGCAGCGGCTCCGCGCACCAGGGGCAGTACCGATAGGCCGCCTCGACGTCGCCGCCGCATCCCTGGCATTCGCGCATCGCGTCGCCCGGAGCGTACAACGGCCGGCCGTAGGTACGCTCGCGCGGGTGAAGGTCGAGCTGCTCTACTGGCGCGGCTGTCCGTCGTATCCCGAGGCGCAGCGACTCATCGAGGAGGTACTCGCGCGCGCCGGAGTCGAGGCGGCCGTCGAGCTCCGCGAGGTCGAGAGCGACGAGCAGGCCGCCCGGCTGCGCTTCCCGGGCTCGCCGACGATCCGCATCGACGGGCGTGACGTCGACCCCGTAGGCGCCGAAACACCGCCCGGACTCACGTGCCGGCTCTATCACCTGCCGGACGGCCGCATCTCGCCGTTGCCGACGCGTGAGCAGATCGACGCGGCGCTCGCATGACGCTTGCGCTCGGCACGCGCGCCCCCTCGTTCTCGCTGCCGGGGGTAGACGGCGCGACGCGCGCCCTCGACGACTACGCGGACGTGGATGCGCTCGCCGTCGTCTGGTCGTGCAACCACTGTCCCTACGTGCAGGCGTGGGAGGATCGGATGATGGCCGTGCAGCGCGACTACGGCGCCCGCGGCTTCCGCCTCGTCGCGATCAACTCGAACGACGCCGAGCGCTACCCGGCCGACTCGTTCGAGGCGATGCAGCGACGCGCCCGCGAGCGCGGCTTCAACTTCGACTACCTGCTCGACGAGGACCAGTCGGTCGCGCGCGCGTACGGGCCGGAGCGGACGCCCGAGGTCTTCCTCTTCGACAGCGATCGCCGACTCGTGTACCACGGCGCGATCGACGACTCCTACGACGAGCAGGGCGTGCAGGTGCACTACCTGCGGGACGCGCTCGACGCGCTGCTCGACGGCCGCGAGCCGCCGGTCGCCGAGACGCCGCCGGTCGGCTGCTCCGTCAAGTGGCGGAACTGAAGGCCGGAGGTGCCCGAGACGTAGGACCGGGCGATTACGCCGGCGCCGGTCGGCGCAAGACGTACCACCCGATCGTGGCGACGTAGCTCTCGGCGCCCGGCGCAAGCGCCAGCGTGCGCTCGCGCGCTTCGCCACCGCAGCCCGCGCAGTCGAGGTACGGGGCGAGTTCGCGTCGCTCTTCCTCCAGCTCGGCCCGCACGAGCACCAGGCCGTTCACGTCGAACAGTCCGCGCAGGTCGGCGTCGGAGAGTACCCGGGTGTGCGACGGGTCCCGTGCCCGCTCGAAGCGGTTCAGCTCGAGCGCTGCGAGCGGGTCTGCCGGTGCAACCTGGTCGGCGACGAGCACCGTGCCGCCTGGCCGCGTGACCCGTACGAGCTCGGCGAGCAGCAGCTCCGGCCGCGGCACGTGGTGAACCACGGACAGCGTTCCCGCCACGTCGAACTCGGCGTCCGCAAAAGGGAGGCGCGTTGCGTCGGCGTCGACGAACGTCACGTTCGCGTACGCAGCTGCGCGGCGGCGCCCTTCGGCGAGCAGCTCCGGCACGATCTCAACGGCGACCACCTCGCGAACGAATGCCGCCAGCGCGAACGCGAGCGCTCCCGTCCCCGAGCCGCTGTCGAGCGCGCGCTCCTCGCCCGTTGGGGAAACGAGCCGGCGGATTCGTCGGGCGAACTCGGCGGCCCGCTCGTCGCTCCGCCGCCCGACCGCCTCCGCGGTCTCGGCGAAGCGCGCCCGCCCGGTGTCTGCGTGCTCGCTCACGCCGCGAGCGTACTCCGGGCGCACGTGCGGGAACGGACGCTCTCGCCTAGCCGCGAACGACCCGCCGCGCCCGCTGCGGCGAGGCGTTGATGCGGCTGACGAGCTCGTAGTTGATCGTGCCGGCGACGCGCGCGTGGTGCTCTGCGAGCACGCCCTCGCCGATCAGCGTCACCGGCGTACCCGCCGGCAGCTCGTGGTCGAGCTCGACAGCGAAGGCGTCCATCGAGACGACGCCGACCACACGGCGCCGGTCGCCGTCGACGAGCACCTCGGTGCCCGCCAGATCGCGCCGGAAGCCGTCCGCGTACCCGACCGGCACGATCCCGATCCAGGTCGGGTGCTCCGCGACGAACCGCCGGCCGTACCCGGTGCTCTCGCCAGGCGCGAGCTTCTTCACCTGTGCGAGGTGGCTCTCCCAGCGCAGCACCGGCTCGAGCCCGTCCTCGGCAGGGTCCGTGCCGAACGGCGAGAGCCCGTAGAGCGCGATCCCGCAGCGGGCCGCGTCGAAGCGCGCCTCGGGGAGGCGGATCGCGGCCGCGCTGTTGGCGACGTGCCGCACCAGCTGCGCGTACGGCTGCGTCGCCCGGCGGAAGCGCTCCACCTGCTCGCGTGCGAAGTCCGCGTCGCAATCCGCGGTCGCGAGGTGCGTCATGACCCCGACGACGTCGCGCCCGGGCGCCGCAAGCTCGGAAAGTCCCCAGCGGCCCATCCCCGTGTCGAGCTTGACGTGTACCGGCAGCCCCTCGGGCAGGTCGTCGTCGACGCAGACGAGCTCGAGGCGCGCCTCGCGGGCTGCGGCGATGTCCGCCGTCGGCCCCATCACCAGGATGCGTGTGGCCGGGTACTCGCGCCGCAGGGCGAGACCCTCGGCAACCGTGGCGACGCAGAGCGCGGTGGCGCCGCCGTCCAGCGCGGCACGGGCGGCATCGACGGCCCCGTGGCCGTAGCCGTCCGCCTTGACGACCGCCCATAGCTCGGCGCCGGCGAGCGCTCGCAGGAGCGTCCGCGCGTTGCGCCGCAGCGCGGCGAGGTCGATCGTGAGCTCAGACCGCTGCATGGAAGAACGCGCCGGTGACGGCGTCACGCTCCGGCAAGCGCCCGGGGCAGCGCGGCGACGACGTCGCTCGCCACCATGCCGCGCGGCTTGTCGGCCAGGAAAGCCGCCACTCCCTGCGCGGTCGCAGCGGCAGCGGCGGCGATCGGCGCGTCGAGGCCCTTCGCCAGGAATGCGGCCAGGATGCCGGTCAGCACGTCGCCGGTGCCGGACGTCGCCAGCGCGGCCGTGTTGACGGCGCGAACGAGCGCGCCGCCTTCGGGCGCCTGCACCAGCGTGTCGGCGCCCTTCAGCAGCACGACGCACCGGAAGCGCTCGACGGCCGCGCGCAGTGCCGCCAGACGGTGCTCACGCACCCAGTCCGAGTCGCGGCCGAGCAGGCGCGCGAGCTCGCCTTCGTGCGGAGTGAGGACGGTCGGCGCGTCCCGCTCGAACGGCTCGAGGCCGTAGAGCGCGTCGGCGTCGACGACGGCCGGCACGCCCGTCTCGTCGAGCAGTCGCCGGATCAGCGCGCCGCGCTCTGGGGAGCGCCCCAGTCCCGGGCCGAGCGCGAGAGCGGACGCGCGCTCCGCGGCCTCGAACACCTGCTCGAGCGGCCGCTTGACCGCTTCGACCACGAGCGTCTCGATCGTCGGCAGGCTCTCGCGCGGAGCGGCGATCGCGACGTAGCCTGCGTCGGCCCGAAACGCCGCGGTTGCAGCGAGACAGGCGGCTCCTGTGTAGCCCGGCTCGCCTCCGACGACGAGCACCGAGCCCGCCGAGTACTTGTTGTCGGACGCGCGCTTGCGCGCCACGCGCGCGAGGATGGTCTTCGTGACCAGCCGATGCCGCGTCTCGGCGTGGTCGAGGCCGATGTCCGCCACGACGACGTCGCCGGCATGGAAGCGGCCTGGTGCGACGTAGAGGCCGACCTTCGGCCCGTGAAACGTGACGGTCGCGTCGGAGCGGACCGCCGTGCCGGCGACCTCGCCGGTCGACGCATCGACGCCCGAGGGGATGTCGATGGACAGCACCGGGCTGCCGGACGCATTGATGGCCGCGATCCGGGCAGCCGCTTCCCGGCGCGGCTCGCCGCGGAACCCGGTGCCGAACAGCGCGTCGATGAGGACGTCCGTGGCGCCGAACGCTTCACCTTCGACGTGCTCGTCGCCGGAGCGACCGCTCGAGCGCAGCACCTCGAGCGCAACGCGGCCATCGCCGCCGTTCGCGCCTTGGCCGCAAACGGCCGTGAAGGTTCGCGCGTCCGGGTACCGCTTCATCGCCTCCTCGGCGACGGCGCGGCCGGCGCGCTCCATGAGGTCAGGGATCGTGCGCGGATAGCCGGGATAGCGCTCCTCGGCGGCTCGCATCTCGGCCGCCGTGTAGAGCGGCTCGAAGACCTGGCTGGGCTCAGTCACCGACCGACAACGCCACGGCCACGGCTGCCGCGAGCTCGCGCGAATGCGTCATCGACAGGTCGATCTGCGCCGCATCCTGCTTCTGCGCCCACGCGCGCATTCGGCCGGACAGCGAGACGGCGGGCTTCGGCCGGCCGGCGATCTCGACCTCCCGCCATGCCCACGCGCGCGCGACGCCGAAGCCGAGCGCCTTGCCGACCGCCTCCTTGGCCGCGAAGCGGGCCGCATAGTGCTGCGCCGGATTCGGACGCGAATCGCAGTACGCGCGCTCCGCCTCGGTGAAGCACCGCTCGCGGAAGCGGGGACGCTCGAGCGCGCGCCGGACGCGCGCTATCTCGATCAGATCCACGCCGACTTTCAACGCTGTTTTCGCGGTCGCGTTACAGATGTGTGACCACGCCTGGCCCCCGCGCAAGCGACGCAGCCAGACGGATCCGGGACGAACCGTGATTCTTTCGTGAACACGCCTGGCACCGTTCAGCGGCCCTCGAGCCACGCCGGCAGCTCGGCGACCGACTCCAGCACGACGTCGGGGGTCAAGCGAGCGCGCGCGAGGTCGTCCTCGCGGAACTTGCCCGTGCGGACGAGCACGGTGCGCAGCCCCGCCGCGTGTGCGCCCTCGACGTCTCCCTCCACGTCGTCGCCGACCATCCACGCCTGCCCGGCGTCTGCACCGAGCGCCTCCAGCGCGTCCGCGAAGTACGCGGCGCTCGGCTTGCCGAGCACCGTCGCCTCGACCTGAGCGGCGTACTCCAGGCCGGCGACGAAGGCACCCGAGTCGAGCAGCGGCCCCCGCGATGTCTGCCACCAGCGGTTGCGGTGCAGGCAGTACAGCTCGGCTCCGGCGTCCAGCTGGGCGAACGCACGCGCCAGATTCGGGTAGCTGAACACGCGCGCCGTCTCTGGTCCCTCGTCCGCGCCGCCGATCAGGACCGCCTCTGCGTCGTCGCCGACGAGATCGACTCCGTCGAGATCCGACACGATCGCATCCATTACCAGCGCAACCACCCGGCGGCCTGCGAGCGCCTTCGCCGCCGCGCGCGGCGTCGTCTGAAGCTCGTCGTCGTCGAGTCTGATCCCGAAGCCGCGCAGCTCGTCGGTGAGCGCCGCACGCGAACGCGTGGTCGAGTTCGTCACGAAGCGGAGCCGGTGCCCCTCCAGCCGCAGCCGCTCGACAGCCGCGGCGGCCCCCGGCAGCGGGCGGCCCGACACGTGGAGGACTCCGTCGACGTCGAGCAGAATGGCCGCCATGAAGGTCGACTCTATTCGCGTCACGCCGACGCTCGCCATCCCGCGTGACGAGTTCGAGGTCCGCTTCTCGCGCTCCAGCGGCCCGGGCGGCCAGCATGCGCAGCGCTCCGAGACACGCGTCGAAGCCGTGTTCGACATCGCGGCGTCCCAGACGCTCACGCCTACCGAGAAGGAACGTGTCGAGGCGCGCCTCGGGCCCGTCGTACGAGCCGTCGCGCAGGACGAGCGCAGCCAGTGGCGCAACCGGGAGCTGGCACTCGAGCGGGTTGCCGCGCAGCTTCGCGAGGCGCTGCGGCCGCGCCGCGCGCGACGCCCGACGCGCCCAAGCGCCGCAGCCCGCGAGCAGCGGCTCACCGAGAAGCGACGGCGCGCCGAGGTCAAGCGGCTGCGCCAGCCTCCTCCCGAGTGAGCGTCCACCGGCCGTTCCGCTCAGCTACTCACCCTCGCCGGCGATCCGCGACCGGCGCGCAGCTTCCCGCCGGCTCCCGCGAAGACGCTCCAGTCGCTCTGCTACCAGGCGGGCGGGACGACGTGCTGCGCCATGCCGCCGTCGATGACGTAGCTCGATCCGGTCACGTAGCGCGACTCGTCGCCGGCGAGGAAGGCGACGAGCGCCGCGACTTCCTGGGGTGTGCCCGCGCGGCCGAGTGGGATCTCGTC
>JACVRM010000053.1 GCA_014534415.1 Thermoleophilia bacterium
CGCGAGAGCCGCCGCGAGATTGCGGGGCGGCGTTTCGACGCGCTCGGCGCCGTCACGGTCACGGCCGGTCTCGTCGTGCTCGTCTACACGATCTCGGAAGCGCCCGACGTCGGCTGGGCGACGTTTCGCACGATCGCCCTGCTCGCGCTGTCGGCCGTGCTCCTCGCCATCTTCCTGGCGTGGGAGACGCGCACGCGGGCGCCCCTGATGCCGCTCGGAATCTTCCGGATCCGGCTGGTCGCCTCCGCGAACCTGATCGGCTTTCTCCAGGCGGCCGGCATCTTCGGCCACTTCTTCCTGCTCACGCTCTACATGCAGCAGGTGCTCGGCTACTCGGCACTCCAGACCGGCGTCGGGTTCCTCGCCACGGCCGGCACGGCGGTCGTCATGGCCGGCTTCGCACAGGCCCTCGCGACGAGGATCGGGCCGAAGCCGGTGCTGCTGACCGGGCTCAGCGCGCTCTGTGCGGGCATTCTCTGGTACACCCAGATCTCGGCCGGCGGCAGCTACTTCGCGGACCTGATGCCCGGCTTCTTCGCGGTCGGAGTCGGGCTGCCGTTCTCGTTCATCCCGATCAGCATCCTCGCGCTCGGCGGCGTGCCGCACCGCGACGCGGGACTCGCTTCGGGGCTGATCAACACGTCGCAGCAGATCGGCGGTGCGGTCGGCGTGGCCGTCATCTCGACGGTGGCGATCGAGCACGCGGAGACGTTGCTCGGCGACGGCGCGGCGCCGCCGATCGCATTCACGGAGGGGTTTCAGTGGGGTTTTTGGGTCGGGTTCGCCGTCTGGCTGACGGCCCTCCTCGCGGCGCTCGTGCTGATCCGCCGTGAGGAGATCCCTGCCGAACTCGCGGCGGAAGGGGCTCCCGCGGCGTAGCGCGGGCGGGAACCGGTCGGCGCGGGCGATTGTCCCTCGACCGAGCGATCCCGGCTCCCCGAGATGGGGGATTTGCAGGATTTTTGGTTTCGCGCTGCGGAAGAGCGGCCACTACTTGCGCAATGCCACCAGGAGGGTCGAAGAGGACCGGCGTGGGAGGCAACGGCCAAGCGAACCACGTCGGTACGGCTTCCGCGCGTGACCGCCAAGGGGCGGGCGCGCCGCTAGGCAAGACAGATCCCTCCCCCAGGGAGCCGCGAGGAGGTGCCGCCCGGCGGTCCGGGCGGCACCCCTTCCTTCTAGGCTCTCTGCGTGCCCGGCATGCCCGTCACGGGTGTTAGCGAGCTGGTGCTCGAGGTTGTCGACCTCCAAGCGGCCGAGCACTTCTACGCCGGCGTGCTCGGCCTGCCCGTCGTCGAACGCTGGGAGCAGCGCGAGGCCGTCTGGTTGATGGCGGGCGACCGGACGCGAATCGGGCTCTGGCGTCCGCAGGTCGGTCTCGCGGGTGGCCGCGGCGGCGTGCACGTGCATTACGCGATGCATCTGGCGGAAGGCGAGTTCGACGCTGCCGCCGAGCGGCTCCGCGAGCACGGCTACGAGCCCGAGGAGCACACGTTCGGCGGCTACGACGACAGCCGCGCCGCCTACGTGACCGACCCGGACGGCAACGTCGTCGAGCTGTGGACCTGGGACGTCGCGCGGCATCTGGAAGAAGGCGATTAGCCCGCGTTCGTCAGCTTCGCGTCACCCGCTCACCTGCGCGGCGCCGCCAGGTCGAGCGGCGCGACGAGGAACCTCAGCTGGTCGCCTCGGCCGTGGCTGCCTCCGTCACTCGTGCCCCGCTGCCTCCTCGTCGGCGATTCCGACCGAGAAGTGCGCCTGGACGAGCTTCCACCGGCCGTCCTCCCGACGCCAGACGGATGTCATCCGCGTCTCGAGCTCCGGTCCGCCCGGGAGCGTGAACACGGGCGTGTCCGCGGCCCACCCGACCGAACCATCCTCCCAGGCGCGCAGCGCGCCGCCGGCCCGCAGGCCGACGCCCTCCATCCCGAACTCGCGGACGATCTTCTCGCGCCCGACGTGGAACTCGTGGGGCGCCGTGCCGATCATCATCGCGTCGTCCACGCGCGCCAGGATCTCGCGATCGAAGCGATCCGGATCGTTTGCGGTGAACGCCGCGTAGAACCCGAGCAGCGCATCGCGAACTGCGGTCGACTCGTGCATGGCTCCTCCCCTCGTCGCTACACCGCGATGTATACGGCGCGCCGGCACGGGTATCCAACGAGCATGAACCTTCTCGCGCACGAGACGAGCCCCTACCTGCTGCAGCACGCCGACAATCCGGTGAACTGGTACCCGTGGGGCGACGAGGCGTTCGCGCGCGCCCGGGCCGAGGACAAGCCGGTCCTGCTCTCGGTCGGCTACTCCGCCTGCCACTGGTGCCACGTCATGGAGCACGAGTCGTTCGAGGACGACGAGACGGCGCGGCTGATGAACGAGCTGTTCGTCAACGTCAAGGTCGATCGCGAGGAGCGGCCCGACGTCGACTCGCTCTACATGGACGCGGTCGTCACGCTGACCGGGCACGGCGGCTGGCCGATGACCGTCTTCCTGACGCCGGACGGGGAGCCGTTCTACGGCGGCACGTACTACCCGCCGGAGCCGCGCCACGGGATGCCGGCGTTCTCGGAGGTGCTGACCGCCGTTGCGGAGGCGTACCGCGAGCGCCGCGGCGCCGTGACGCGCTCCGCGCAGCAACTCGTGGAGGCCGTGCGCCGGTCGAGCGAGCTGGGCGCTTCGTCCGACCCGCTGACGGAGGACGTGCTCCGAGCGGCGGCGGGCGGGCTGGGGTCGACGTTCGACGCGCGGTGGGGCGGGTTCGGCGGCGCTCCGAAGTTCCCGCCCGCGTCGGCCCTCGAGTTCCTGCTCCGCGCGCACCGGCGCTACGGCGACGACGAGCCGCTCGCGATGGTCCGCGCGACGCTCGACGGAATGGCCGCGGGGGGTATGTACGACCTCGTCGGCGGCGGCTTCCACCGCTACTCGGTCGACGCGCAGTGGCTCGTGCCGCACTTCGAGAAGATGCTGTACGACAACGCGCTGCTCGCGTCGACGTACCTCCACGGGTGGGCCGTGACTGGCGAGGAGCGCTACCGTGCCGTCGCCGAGGAGACGCTCGAGTACATGCTGCGCGAGCTGTCGCTCCCGGAGGGCGGGCTCGCGTCCGCGCAGGACGCCGACACGGACGGTGTCGAGGGGCTCACGTTCACGTGGACGGCCGACGAGCTCGCCGAGGTGCTCGGCGAATCGCGGGCGGCAGGCGAGCTGCTCCAGCCGTTCGAGCACGGGCGCTTCGTGCTGCGCGGCGAGCTGTCGGTGGACGAGCGCGCGCGCCTGTTCGAGGCGCGCGAACGGCGTCCCAAGCCGGTGCGAGACGACAAGGCGATCGCGTCGTGGAACGGCCTCGCGCTCGCGGCCCTCGCCGAGGCGGGCTTCCGCCTGGGGCGCGACGACCTGCTCGAGCGGGCGCGCGGCGTGGCGGAGTTCCTGCTCGGCGCGCTGTCGGACGCGGACGGGCGGCTGCTACGGAGCTACCGCGCGGGCCAGGCCAAGCACACCGGCTTCCTGGGCGACTACGCGGACGTCGCGAACGGCCTGCTCGAGCTCCACGCGGCGGACGGCGATCTGCGCTGGCTCAAGGAGGCGCGCCGCCTCGCGCTGCTCGCGATCGAGCTCTTCGCCGACGAGGAACGTGGTGGCTTCTACCTCTCGCCCTCGCACGGCGAGCGGCTCGTCGCGCGCAAGAAGGAGTTCGACGACCACCCCACGCCGTCCGGGAATTCGATGCTTGCGTACGTGCTGCTCCGCCTCGCTCGGATCCACGGCGATGCGCAGCTGGAACAGCGGGCGGCCGGCGTGCTGCGACTCGTCCGCACCGGTCTGGTGCGGGCGCCCGGAGCCTTCGGCCACGCGCTCTGCGCGCTCGACCTCTACCTGTCGCCGCCGCGTGAGCTGGCGATCGTCGGCCCGCGCGAGGACTCGGCCACCAGGGAGCTGGCGCACGCGGCGCTTCGCGAGTGGCAACCGAACACGGTGGTCGCCTGGTCGCCCCGAGCGGACGACTCCCAGGCACAACGCGTTCCGCTCCTCGCCGGCAAAGACGTGGTCGACGGTCGCCCCGCCGTTTACGTGTGCGAGAGCTTCGCGTGCCACGCGCCGATAACAGAGGCGGCCGCTCTCGCCGGCACCTGACCGAGTTGGTGGCTCTTACGCGACCAAGTTCGCGAACGACGAAGCGCCCGGTCTCCCGGGCGCTTCGTATCGGTGAGACGCGGTCCTAGCGGCCGGCCGGATGCAGCGCAGGAGCTGCGCGGACCGGGGTGCCGCGATCCTCGTCGTGCTCGAGCTTCGGCAGCCAGCCGAGCCAGTTCGGCAGGTACCAGTTGCGGTCGCCGAGCAGGCTCATCGTCGCCGGCAGCAGCACCGCGCGGACGATGGTGGCGTCGATCAGCACGGCGGCCGCCAGGCCGATGCCCATCTCCTTGAAGTCGATGATCGGCATCGTGGCGAAGACGGCGAACGTGGCGACCATGACCGTTGCGGCGCTCGTGACCACGCCGGCCGTGGACTTGATCCCGTGCGCGACGGCCTGCTCGTTCGAGAGCCCGCGGCCGTAGGCCTCACGGACGCGGCTCAGGATGAACACGTGGTAGTCCATCGAGAGGCCGAACAGGATCACGAACAGGAACATCGGCAGCCACGGAGCGATGCCGCCGTTCGACTGGAAGCCGAACAGGCTCTCGCCCCAGCCCCACTGGAAGAGCACGACCAGCAGGCCGTAGGCGGCTCCCACCGACAGCAGGTTCAGGACGACCGCCTTGACGGCGACGACGACTGAGCGGAACGCGGCCGTGAGCAGGAAGAACGCGAAGACGAGCACGAAGCCGAACACGAGCGGCGCCGACGTCGTCATGCTGTCCGTCCAGTCCTTGTCGGCGGCCGTCACGCCCGTCACCGCGTACTCGACGCCGTCGACCTTGCCGAGCGTCGCCGGCAGCAGGTCGTCCCGCAACGTTGCGAGCGCGGCCTTGGAGACGTCGTCGGTGCCCTTGCCGTCGAGCGGGATGTCCACCGTGGCGACCGTGCGGTCGACGTTCGTGTCGACGACGATCGGAGCGTTCATCTGCCCGCTGTCGAGCGCCCGCCGCTTCAGCTCCGCGATCGCCTCGCGGACGTCGGGCGACGCGACGTCGTCCGCCTTGACCGCGACGCGCGCCGGATCGTTGCCGCCCGGGAACGCGTCCTCGAGCTTACGGATCGGCTCGACTTCGGCAATGTCCACGTCCTCCACGCCCGTCGCGGCGGGGTTGATGCCGAACGCGGGGACGGTGAGGGCGACGAGCACTGCGGCGGCGATGACGGCCGACACGACCGGGCGGCGGAGGACGCGGTCGAGGATCGCTCCCCAGAACCGGCCCTCGCCGTCCTTGCTGCGCAGCCGGTGAAGGAGCGGGATGCGGCCCTTCTCGACCCGGTCGCCGAGCTTTGCCAGCAGCGCCGGAAGCACGGTGAGCGAGCCGAGCATCGCGACGGCGACGACCATCATCGTGCCGATCGAGAAGGACATGAACGTCTTGTCGCCGGAGAAGAACATGCCGGCCATCGCGATCATCACGGTCAGCCCCGAGATCAGGACCGCCCGTCCCGACGTCGCGGCGGCGGCCTCGAGCGCTGCCGATTCACCGCGTCCGGCCTTGCGCTCCTCGCGCTCACGCCGCAGATAGAAGAGCGAGTAGTCGACGCCCACGGCGAGCCCGATGAGCAGGATGACCTCGGCGATCTGCTCGTCCACCGCGACCAGCTGGCTCGGCAGCGCGACGAGGCCGACGGTGGCGAGGACGGCGGTGATGGCCAGCAGCAGCGGCGCGAGCGCCGCGACGGCGGAGCCGAACACGAACAGCAGGATCACGAGCGCGAGCGGGATCGCGATCAGGCCGATCTTGGCGAGCATGCTGGCGAACTTCTCGTCCAGCGTCTTCTGCGTGCTGACGCTGCCCAGCTCCTCGATGTAGAAGTCCGGGTGGCGCGCCTGCGCGCGGTCCACTGCCGCCTCGATCTTCTCGATGTACGTGCTGGCCTGGTCGAAGTCGCCGTCGGGCCGGAACGTGACCATGACGGCGCGGCCGTCGTTCGAGATCTGGTCGTCCTGGCCCGGAGCGAGCGGTGACTCGAGCTCCCGCACCTGCCGGAAGCCGCGGAGCGTGTTCGTCACGTCCTCGATCGCCGCCTGGAAGGCGGGATCCTTGGCGGTGAGCGACTCCGACTCGATCAGCACGATCTCGTCCTGTTCGTCCTGCTTGGCCGGAAAGCCCGCGTCGATGATCTGGTCGGCCTTGCGCGCCTCGCCGACGTTGCTGTCGGACGTCTCGAGGTACTTCGTGCCGACCGCGCTCCCGATCGCGACCGACGCGACCACGAAGGCGAGCCAGCCGAACACGGCGGTCTTCCAGTGATTTGCACTCCAGCGGCCCATGCGTGCCGCGAAGTTGTTCGAATGCTTGAGAGGTGACACTTGGTATCTCCTTTTCTGGTTTCGGGTGCTGCCTTGTGGTTGCAGGGTCGCACCGAGCCCGCGCGGCGGGAATGCGGCCAACAGGCGTCTTGGGGTGCGGGTATCCGCACTCCGCCGCGGCTGCCCGGCCCGGGTGCGGCGCGGTTACGCTGACGGCGACGACGGGGAGGTACGCGGCATGCCCACGCAGGCGCGGCCGCTCGACGAGGCTGAGCTGCTGCATCGGACGGCGCTGCTCGCGCAGGCGTTCCGGCCCGCCGCGCCCGTCGACCGGCGCGGCCTCTTCTCCGGCCGGGGCGAGCAGATCGGCGAGCTCTTCTCGGTCGCCGCGCAGGCGGGCCAGCACGCGGTCGTGTACGGCGAGCGCGGCGTGGGCAAGACGTCACTCGCGGCCGTGGTCGCGGAGCTGCTGGCCGGCTCGAAGATCCTGACCGCGCGGACGAACTGCGACGCAAGCGACGACTTCACGACGGTGTGGCGGAAGGCGCTCGGCGAGCTCGTCGTCCACAGCACCGCGCAGACGGTCGGCTTCGCGGGCGAGACGACGCGGGAGATCCGCCCCGCGTCTCTCCTGCTCGGCACCGGGCCGGTCGCGCCGCACGACGTCGTGCGCGCGCTCGAGACGGTCACGCACGGCGGCGAGCTGGCGCTCTTCGTCGACGAGTTCGACCGGCTGCGCGACGCCGAGGCGCGGACGCTCTTCGCGGACGTGGTCAAGACGCTCTCCGACCGCCTCGTGCGCGCGACGGTCGTGCTCGTGGGCGTGGCGGACAGCGTCGGGGACCTGATCCGAGAGCACCGCTCCGTCGAGCGCGCGCTCGTGCAGGTGCGCATGCCGCGAATGTCGCGAGCGGAGCTGGCGGAGATCGCGACGCGTGGGATCGCCGCGGCGCAGATGACGATCCGCCCGGCTGCAGTCGACCGCGTGACGGCGCTCTCGCAGGGCCTGCCGCACTACACGCACCTGCTGACGCAGCTCGCCGGCCAGGCGGCGCTCGCCGAGCGGCGCGCCGACGTGGACGTGCCGGACGTCGAAGCCGCCGTCGAGCGGGCGATCGAACGTGCGGCGCACAGCGTCTCGGAGGCGTACTACCGCGCCGCCGGCGAGATCCGGCGCCGGCACGTGCTGCTCGCGTGCGCGCTCGCAGACGAGGACGAATTCGGCTTCTTCTCGCCCGCTCAGGTGGAGGCGAGGGTCAGCCGGGTCGGCGGGCGGCTCGACGCCGAGGCGCTGGCCGGGGAGCTCGACGCGCTCGCGGCGGGCGACGAGGCCGTGCTCCAGCGAGGCGGGCCGGGCGGCGGGCGTTACCGGTTCGCGAACCCGCTGGTGCAGCCGTACGTCGTCATGCGAGGTCTCGCCGACGGAGTCGTGAAGACGCGCGACCTTCGCTGACGGCCGCCTACGAGCGCAGGAAGGCGAGCACCGCGAGCACGCGCCGGTGATCCTCCGGCGCCGGTGGGAGGCGGAGCTTGCCGAAGATGCTCGTGATGTGCTTCTCGACGGCTCGCGGCGTGATGAAGAGGCGTTCGCCGATCGCCTGATTCGACCGGCCTTCAGCCATCAGCTCGAGCACCTCGCGTTCGCGTGCGGTCAGGTCGTCCATGGGATCGTGCTTCCGCCGGCGGCCGACCAGCTGCGTGACCAGCGCGGGATCGAGCGCCGACCCTCCCTCGGCGACGCGGCGAACGGCCGCCGCGAACTCGTCCACGTCGGCGACGCGGTCCTTGAGCAGGTAGCCGACGCCCTCCGCGCTTTCCGCCAGCAGGTCCATCGCGTAGGTCGGCTCGACGTACTGCGACAGCACGAGCACGCCCACGTCGGGATGGTTCGTCCGGATCTCCTGGGCGGCGCGTAGCCCCTCGTCGGTGTGCGTCGGCGGCATGCGGATGTCCACGATCGCCACGTCGGGGCGGTAGCTCCGTACCTTCAGCAACAGGTCGTCCGCGTCGGCGGACTGGCCGACGACCTCGAAGCCCACGTCGGCGAGCAGGCGGGCGATGCCCTCACGAAGGAGCACGGAGTCGTCCGCCAGGACGGCGCGCAGGCGCGGTGCGCCGTCGCCGCTCGCCTCGGCAGCCGCCCCCGTCACGTCTCCGCCTCGCAGCGGCGGAAAATCCGAGCGAAGCCCGGGCGCGACGAGCTGGAAGAGCCGCTCCGGGCGTGTCAGGCCCTTGAGCTCGTGCTCGCCCAAATCGCGAACCTCGATGCCGAGCTGTTCGGCCGGAAGCAGGTCGTGCGTCGTCTGCGAGACCAGGATCTGGCCGCCGTGGCCGGCGGAGCAGATACGAGCAGCCCGGTGGACGTCCAGCCCGACGTAGCCGCCCTCGGAGATGACCGGCTCGCCGGTGTACACGCCCATGCGCACGCGAAGCGGCGTCTCCGTCGGCCATGCATGCTCGGCGACGGCGCGCTGCGCGGCAAGCGCCGCCGCGACCGCGTCGCGCGTCCGCTGGAAGGCCGTGAAGAACTCGTCTCCACGGCAGTCGATCTCGTGACCGCCCGCATCCCGGATCGCCTTGCGCAGGATGCGTCGGTGGTCGCCGATCACATCCGAGTATGCGGCACCGAGCTCCTCCACCAGCCGGGTGGAGTTCTCGACGTCCGTGAAGAGGAACGTCACCGTGCCCGTCGGAAGATCGACCACGCGCCGAGTGTACGGCGACCGGGCGGCGACGGAGAACGGCCGAGCGCCGGCGAGGCCGCTCGGCACGCCGGCGAGGGCGGAGCCAGGCGGCCGCCGCGTGCGCTTCAGCCGCACTCTCGCACGGGCGCGGACGGGCGACGCTAGAGCGGGATCTCGGCCTTGATGCGCGTGCCCGCGCCGGTCGGACTGTCGACCGCCAGCCGCCCGTCCAGCGCCTCGACGCGGTCTGCCAGACCGCGCAGGCCCGAGCCGCGGCCGGGGTCGGCGCCGCCGATGCCGTCGTCTTCGACCTCGACGACCGCGTACCCGTCGTCGCGCCCGACGCGCACGCTGACGCTGGACGCATCCGCGTACTTCGCGACGTTGGCGAGTGCCTCGGAGACGACGTAGAACGCGGCCGCCTCGACCGGAGTGGGGAGCCGGCCGTCCGGCAGCGCCTCGAGCTCGACGGGCAGTGGAGCGCGCGCGGCGAGCGATTCGAGCGCCGGCCCCAGCCCCCGCTCGGTCAGCACGGCGGGGTGGATGCCGCGCGCGAGCTCCCGGAGCTCCTCGAGAGCCAGCGCCAGCTCTGCGCCGGCGCCTGCCAGCAGCTCGTCGGCCGCCTGCGGATCCGAAGCCAGCTTCGACTGAGCGAGCCGAAGCGACAGCGAAAGGGAGACCAGCCGCTGCTGGGCGCCGTCGTGGAGATTGCGCTCGAGACGGCGGCGCTCCTGGTCGCCTGCCTCCACGATGCGCGCCCGCGAGGCGCGCAGCTCCTCGAGCCGTTCGGCGAGCTGTCGGTAGAGCTGCTCGAGCTCGCGCTGCTGGCGCGTTCGCTCGGTCACGTCCAGGCCGCAGAGGAGCCGCCGGTCGCGGCCTTGTTCGTCCGTAATCGCACTGTTCGTCCAGACCACGGTGAGCGGCTCCCGCGGAGGGGCCGGCAGGCGTCCCTCGCGCTCGTCCGCGGCGACGCCGTGCTCGAACCATTCGCGGAACGCGTCCCGATCTTCGTCTGCGACGAAGACCTCCCAGAACGGCCGCGCGCGCGTGCGCTCGTTGTCCAGGCGCCCGCTTGCGCGCGTCAGCGTGTCGTTGAAGCGGACGATTCGCCCGGTCAGGTCGACGACGCAGAAGTAGCTCGGCGCCGAGTTGACCACGTCGCGCACGAAGTCGCGCTCCCGCTGGAGCTCGTCCAGCCGCGCGCGAAGCTCTGCCTGCAGGCGGTCCTTCTCGATGGCGATTCGCGCCGCCGCGACCACCGCCTCGATCAGCTCGGGCTCCTCGCGGAGCGTGGGGTCGTGGACGAGGGCCGCGACCGGGCGGTCCTCGTACGCGATCGGCGTGAACGCCCGGTGCGTCTCGTCGGCGAGCGGCTCGACCGGTTGACCGCGCGTGTCGACGTAGGCCTGCCGCTCCGGGAGCCAGTAGGCGAGTTCGAGGCTCGGGTCGCCGAGCGCTCGCCGCAGGCTCTCCTGCGCCTCCTCCGGCGACGGCTGCTCGGGCGTCTCCATGAGCAGACGGCTGACGTCCGCTCGCGCGAGCCGCCTGCGCAGCAGGCCCCACAGGAACGCGAACGGCACGGCGATGAACGCGACCTGGGCGCCGAGCATGAACACCTCCGAGGCGACCTCGGAGATCGAGTCGAACGCGAGCCCGAGGCCGAACAGGAGCAGACTCGCGATCCCGGCGAGCAGCACGGGCCCGAGTAGGCGGCGGGCAACGGTCGTCGCGGCGCGCCAGCGGAGCGCGAGCGCCACCGCGATCGTCACGAGGTAGACGAACGCGACCGCCTGGACGGCGCCGAGTACCGTCGCGGCGGCCGTCTCGTTGTCGGCGATCAGGAACGCGTTGTCGGGGCAGTCGCCGCACTCGGCCGGATCCGGGTTGAAGAGCAGGACGGACGTCTCGGCGGAGACTGCGAGTGCGTAGCCGAAGACGACGAGCACGCGCTCGCGTGTCGAGATGAGCGTTCCGCTCGGATACGCCAGCAACAGGTGCACGAGCGCGGCGGCCCACAGGGCGCTCAGCGCGATGCCGACCGTGAACACGACCGTGTCGTTCGACTCCGGGAGCGCGGCCGCGAACCACGCGAAGCCGACCAGCATGAGCAGCAAGCCCGTGCGGTTGTCGGGACGCCGCGTGCGCGCGAGCAACCCAGCCGCGATGAACGACCAGCCGACCAGGAGGCCGAGGACGGAGGTCAGAACCGGTGCGTCCTCGTGCTCGCTCGTCAGTACGAGCGCCAGCGCGCCGCCGCCGACGGCGAGGGCGGCGGGCACGACGGTCAGCCAGAGCCGCCGCGCGGGCGTCATTCGAGCAATGCCGACAGTGCCGCCGCGGACAGCTCCGCCTTGGGGATGAAGCCGCGCGCGCCGCTCTCCTCGACGAGTGAGCCGAAGTCGGAGCTGTCCCGGCTCGACGTCATGACGACTGCGGCGCTCGACCCGTTTGCGGCGAGCAGCGAGGCGATCTCGAAGCCGTCGATGTCCGGTAGCTGGACGTCCAGCAGCACGATCTCCGGGTGGAGCTCGCGCGCCGCCTCCAGCGCCGAGCGGCCGTCGGCGGCCTCGCCGACGACTTCGTACCCCTCGCTGGCGAGCAGCGCGCGCGCCGTCGCGCGGAAGGTCGGGTGGTCGTCGACGATCAGAACTGTTCGTGGCACGTGCTCATGGTGACACGGGCCGGGCGCCTGCGCGGTACGGGTAGCCACACTGTTGCGCACGTGCCTGCCGGCCGCATCCGTAGTCTCCCCGGGCGTGCCGCTCCTCGCCGTCCGCGATCTGAGGAAGCGATTCGGCGGGATAAACGCCGTCGACCGCGTCTCGTTCGACGTCGAGGCGGGCGAGATCGCCGGCCTGATCGGCCCGAACGGCGCCGGCAAGACGACCGTCTTCAACGTCGTCACGCGCGTTTACGACGCCGACGGCGGCGACGTCGTCTTCGA
>JACVRM010000086.1 GCA_014534415.1 Thermoleophilia bacterium
CTGCCCAAGCTGATGGCGCTCGAGCTCTTCAAGCCGTTCATCATGAGCCGGCTCGTCGAGCGCAAGGCCGCGCAGAACATCAAGGCGGCCAAGAAGTACGTCGACTCCATGGTCGCCGAGGTGTGGGACGTGCTCGAGGAGGTCATCGCCGAGCACCCGGTCCTGCTGAACCGCGCCCCCACGCTGCACCGCCTGGGCATCCAGGCCTTCGAGCCCGTGCTCGTCGAGGGCAAGGCAATCCAGGTGCACCCGCTCGTCTGCCATGCGTTCAATGCCGACTTCGACGGCGACCAGATGGCCGTCCACCTGCCGCTCTCGGCCGAGGCGCAGGCGGAGGCGCGGATCCTCATGCTGTCGGCGAACAACATCCTCTCGCCCGCCAGCGGACGCCCGCTCGCGACGCCCACCCAGGACATGGTGCTCGGCGGCTACTTCCTGACGTACGCGGACGCCGACCTGACGCAGGCGAGCGCCGAAGAGCTCGAGCCGCGACCGAAGCGGTTCCAATCCGAGGAGGAGGTGCAGTTCGCGCTCGAGGCCGAGCAAATCAACCTCCAGGACCCGATCGAGTACCGCCGCAACGGCGAGCTCGTGCTGACCACTGCCGGCCGGGTGATCTTCAACGAGGAGGTCGCGCGGGCGCTCGCCGATGCCGGCGACGGCGACGGCGCGCGGCGCGACCACGAGTTCGTCAACCGCACGCTGACGAAGCGCGAGATGGACGACTTCATCTCGAGCCTCGCCTACCGCCACGGCGCCCCGGTGCTGGCCGGGGTGCTCGACCGGATCAAGAGCCTCGGCTTCAAGTACGCCACCGAGGCGGGCATCACGATCTCGAAGAACGACATCGTGGTGCCGCCGGAGAAGGAGCACATCCTCGCCGAGTACGAGCAGCGCGTCGAGCGCGTCGAGCAGCAGTACGAGCGCGGGCTCATCACCGACGAGGAGCGCCACGAGATCATCACGACGATCTGGACGGAGGCCACGGACGCCGTCGCCGACGCGATGGAGCGGAACCTCTACAAGCTGAACCCGATCTACATGATGGCCAACTCGGGCGCACGCGGGTCGTTCACGCAGATCCGCCAGCTCGCCGCCATGCGCGGCCTCATGACGAACCCGAAGGGCGAGATCATCGAGCGCCCTATTCAGGCGAACTTCATGGAGGGCCTGTCGGTGCTCGAGTACTTCATCTCGACCCACGGCGCCCGCAAGGGGCTCGCCGACACGGCGCTCCGGACGGCCGACTCCGGCTACCTGACGCGGCGTCTGGTGGACGTGGCGCAGGACGTGATCATCCGCGACGAGGACTGTGGCACCGAGGACCACATCGGGCTGCCACTCCAACTGCCGGACGGCGTCAACAAGAGCCTCTTCGGGCGGCTGCTCGCGATCGACGTCTTCAAGCCGCTCAAGTCCGGCGAGCCGGGCAAGACACAGCTGGCCGAGAAGGGGCAGCTCGTCAACGGCGCGCTCGTGCGCGAGCTGATCGAGGCGGTCGGCGACGAGCACCTCGCCGATTTCCGGTTGCCGGTGCGCTCAGTCCTCAAGTGCCGGAGCGCCTTCGGCATCTGCCGGTCGTGCTACGGCGTCTTCCTGGCGACCGGCGACATGGCAGAGATCGGCGACGCGGTCGGCATCATCGCCGCGCAGTCGATCGGCGAGCCGGGCACGCAGCTGACGATGCGGACGTTCCACACGGGCGGCGTCGCCGGAGCGGACATCACGCACGGTCTGCCGCGCGTCGTCGAGATTTTCGAGGCTCGCAATCCGAAGGGTGCCGCGAAGCTCTCCGAGGTGGCCGGCCGCGTCGAGATCGAGCAGGGCGAGCGTGGTCCCAAGGTGATCGTCCACCCAGACGGCCTGGACGAGAACGGCGAGCCGCTCGAGCCGGTCTCGTATCAGCTGCCGCGCCGGACACGCCTGCTCGTCGAGAACGGACAGATGATCGAGCCGGGCGACCCCCTGCACGAGGGATCGCTCACGCCGGCCGACCTGCTGCGCCTGAAGGGCGCTACGCGGACTGAGCTCTACCTCGTTGGCGAGGTGCAGAAGGTCTACAAGTCGCAGGGCGTGGACATCCACGACAAGCACATCGAGCTGATCGTTCGGCAGATGCTCAAGAAGGTGCGCGTCGACAGCGCCGGCGACACGGATCTGCTCCCGGGCCAGCTCGTCGACAAGGTCGTCTTCGAGCGGGAGAACGCCCGCGCGAAGAAGGAGAAGAAAGAGCAGGCGACGTTCGAGCCGCTCATCCTCGGCATCACCAAGGCGTCGCTCGCCACCGAGTCGTTCCTGTCGGCCGCGTCCTTCCAGGAGACGACGAAGGTGCTGACGGACGCCGCGATCGAGGGCAAGGTCGACCATCTGCTCGGCCTCAAGGAGAACGTGATCATCGGGAAGCTGATCCCGGCCGCGACCGGTCTCAAGCGGTACCGCACGATCGACATCTCGCCGACCGAGCCGGTCATCCGCGAGACGCCGGCGGCCGACCGCGAGGCGCTGTTGGCGGCGCTCCACGAGATCGGCTCCGACGGCGGCACGCTGGCGCTCGACGAGCTGGATATGAGCTTCGGCGGCTCGCCGACGCACGGCGACGGCGGCGACGGGATGCCGACCGAGGGCGGCGAGGCCGCGGAGATCCCGGAGGTCGATTCGCCGCTCGATGAAGCGTGAAAGTCCGGCTCGCGCTACGCGCGAGCCATGACGACTTTCACGCTGTTCCGCTAGAGGACAGCCGAAGTGAGCGAGGGCCGGCCAAGCCGGCCCTCGCGGCGTAGGGGGGATCCCCGCCGGGGACAGCGCCTCCAACTTGGCCCAGCGGGACCCCTCTGAGGGACAGGCCCCCGGCCGTGTCCGGCGCGGCCGTGATGCCGTGGACGCGCAGCGTCGCACGACCGTCCTCTTCGCGCGCCCGTGCGGTGCGCGCCTGCACCGTCTCGTGGCGCCCGGCTGCTGTGTCCCGCGAGGCCGTGTCCCGCGACGCCGTGTCCGAGGGACTGTCCCTCGGAGATGTCGCGCCGTCGTCTTTCGTTCGGCAGAACGCGGCGCGGGGGAAGACTCGCTCGATGGAAGAGCTCACTCGCACGCACGTCCAGCTACTCGACCGTGCAGACGAGGACAGCTTCCTCTTCGAGTTGCCACTGGGCCTCATTACGCATTCCGTGTCAGGCGAGACGTTCGAGACCTATTCGCGGCTTTCGCTCGCAGAGGCCCAGCGGACGCTGGCCGACCTGCTGCGGCGCGGTTTCGTGTCGCTGTACGAGGCGGACGACTACCGCGACGTCCCGATCGACGACGCGCTGGCGGTTGTGGCCGACCCGGCGTTCTGGGCGGTGCCCCAGGACGCCCCGCGCCTGTACGGAGTCGTCACGACGGAAAGCGGCGAGAGAGCCCTTCTCGATGCGTGGCCTCGCTTCTTCGACGAGCACGCTCGGCCGCACGAGCGGCCCGCGTAGCTCGCAGTCAGCCGATCACGTTCTCGAGCGGCTCGCCGCGCGCCAGGCGTTCCAGCTGCGCGACGATGAACTCCCAGCGTCGGCGCGCCGCGCGGCGGGAGCGGCCGCTCACGTGCGGGCTCATCAGGACGTTCTCGAGCTCGTGGAACGGATGTCGTGACGGCATGGCGGTCTCGCCCTCGGTCGTCGGATAGCGGTACCAGACGTCGATCGCGGCGCCGGCGATGCGGCGCTCGCGTAGGGCGGTGTACAGCGCGTCCTCGTCGACGACCTGGCCGCGGCCCACGTTCACGAGGTAGCCGGTCGGGCCCAGCGCGTCGAGCTCCCGCTCGCCGATCAGGCCGGCGGCCGACCCGGGCAGCGACGCGACCGCGAAGTCCGCGCGCTTCAGGGCCTCGGCGAGGCGTTCGAGCGGCCAGGCACCGTCGCGGGCACGCCGGCTCAGCGGGATCGTCTGCGCGTCGAGCGCGACGACGAGCTGCTCGACCGCCCGGCCGATCTGCCCGTAGCCCACGAGCGCGATCGTCTTCCCCTCCAGCTCCGGCTCGCCGAGGTCGACGCGCTCGTCTCCGACGCGGTACCAGCGGCCCTCGCGGAGGTCGCGGTCGAAGCGAAGCACCTGACGGGGCAGCGCCAGCATCGCCATGAGCACCCACTCGGCCATCGAGCGCTCGTGCCCGCGCACGTTGCAGAGCACGGCGTCGTCCGGAAGCGCGTCTCGGTCGACGCCGTCCGCGCCGGCCGACCCGGTCTGCACGAGCCGGAGCCGTCTCACGCGTCTCGTCTCGTCGGCCGTCAGCCGGTA
Source organism: Thermoleophilia bacterium (assembly GCA_014534415.1). GTDB lineage: Bacteria > Actinomycetota > Thermoleophilia > Gaiellales > Gaiellaceae > JACVRM01. The sequence continues at coordinate 4,264 of JACVRM010000086.1, forward strand.
GCAGACGACCGCGTCTGCGTCCGCGAGCGCCTCGCCGAGATCGTCCGGCGCGACGACGACGTCCGCGTCCGGAAGGCGGCGACGAAGCTCGGCCAGATCGAGCGGCGCGTAACCGGCGAACACCACTTTCACGCTGGCGAGTCTGCCGTCAACGGCTCCCGCTGCGCCGAAGCACCTTGCAACAGTCTGTTACGAGCGCGCTTCGGGCGCGGGGGCGGGCGGTCTGCTACAAGGAGCGCGGGGCGATGAGGAGGTTCCTGCTGATCGCGGCGGTATCCGGCGCAGCGCTCGCGCTCGCGCCGGCCGCGACCGCGCGCCCGAGCGGCGCCGCCGGGGCGGCCGCGCCCGGCTGCAACCTGCCGGAAACGCGGCCGCTGTGGATCGACTTCGGCGACGGCTCCGTCCCCTTCTGGGACCGGATCTTCGCGCGGCCCGGCATCATCGCGGCCGCGTCGAACTTCCTGGCGCCGCCGCGCCTGCGCGCCGCCGGAGCGAAGACCGTCTACTGGGACATGCACCTCAAGAACCGCGTCGGCACGCCGGTCGAGCCGGCCGATCCCGCCGCCATCGACGACCGTGCCGACCGTCTGTTCCTGCGCGCCGTCGCCTCCTCGGACTGCGCGACGCCGGTCATCGCGCTCAACGAGCTCTTCGGCGCCGGCACGACGACGCCCTGGTCGGCCGGGAACGCGCAGTACCGCGCGAACGTGCTCGCCTTCGTCCGCCGCCTCGCCGCGCGCGGCGCGAAGCCCTACCTGCTCGTCTCGAGCGCGCCGTTCACCGGGGGCGAAGCCGCACAGTGGTGGCGCGACGTCGCGCAGGTCGCCGATCTCGTCCGGGAGGTCTACTTCGCCGGCCCGCGCATTCACCGTCAAGGCCCGCTCGTAGGGAGCCGAACGATGCGCGTCGCGCTCCGCAAGGCGGTTCAGGACTTCGTGGACATCGGCATACCCCCCGCGAAGGTCGGTCTCATGCTCGGCTTCCATACGACGCGCGGCGTCGGCAGCGGCCGGGAGGGGCTCCAGCCGACGAGCGCGTGGCTCCAGGTTGTCAAGCTCGAGGCGCTCGCGGCACGCCGGGTGGCGAGGGAGACGGGCGTGAGCTCCGTGTGGTCGTGGGGTTGGGGGGCGTGGAGCGACGGCGAGCGAGATCCCGACAAGGAGGCCGCCGCCTGCGTGTGGCTGTGGGCGCGCGACTCGCGGCTGTGCGACGGTCCGCGCCATGCGGGGCCGGACTTCGACGTCTCGCGCACCGACGGCCAGCTGCCGGCGGGCGTCGCCTGCATGCTGGGCAAGGGGATCGTGACGCACGCGCAGCTGGCGAGCGTCGCGCGCGTGACGAGAGATCCGGAGTCGGCGCTCAGCGTCCTCTATGCCCGCCTCGTCGTCCGTGAGCACGTGGACGTGTCGCCGGCCGAGCTGCGCGCTGCCGAGGCGGCGCTCGTCGCCCGCACGTTTCGCGGCAGCTGGTCGGCATACCGCGCGGCGCTGGGCCGCGCCGGTGCAAGCCGCGCGCTGGCGCGCAGCGTCCTCGCCGACCAGCTCCGGGAAGCGGAGCTCCGACGGCGGCTACGCGTGCCGGCCGCGACGCGCTCGGCGATCCTCGACTTCTACGAGATCTACTCCGAGCTGCCCGCCCGCGAGGTCGTGGTCCGCAAGGGCGCCTGGTGGCTGGGCGGCCGCCGGGCTGGTCTCGCGTTGCAGTCGATCGCGCCGGCTTCGGTGCTCCGCCTCGCCGTACGGCCGACGTTCTCGCGCGTCTTCACCGCCGACGGGCCGGTCAGCGTGCGCGCGCTCGGTCCCACGCTACCGCTCGGTGCATTCCCGCTCGCCCTCGCTCGTCCGGCCATCGGCGCCTCGCTGGCCGAGACCGCGCGCGCCGCGAAGTTTCAATCGTGGCTGCTCCGCCGGGAGACGTCCGCGCTCGGCCGAACGGTCTGCGTTCGCGACGAGCTTCCGCTGCCCGAGCCCGTCGACCTGACGGCGTTCCTGCCCTTCCTGGCGGTTCGCTAGACGCGCGGCTCGGGGGGCGATCCCCCGTCTGCGGAAACCGAGCGGCTCTTGCCTGACGACTTCGCGCGGTAGAGGGCCTCATCGGCGCGCTCGAAAAACGACGTCTTGTCGTCGTCCGCGTGTAGCTCGGTGATCCCGCCGGAGAGCGAAAGATGGCCCGCCTCGCCGAACGGCCGAGACGACACGGCTCGCAGCAGCCGCTCGTAGAGCTGCTCGGCGTCATCCAGCGTCGACTCGGGCAGCACGACGGCGAACTCCTCGCCTCCGATGCGGCACGCCACGTCGGCCGAGCGCACGACCTCGCGCATCCGCTCGCCGAGCTCGGACAGCACGTCGTCACCGGCGAGATGGCCGATCCGGTCGTTGATGGCCTTGAAGTCGTCCAGGTCGAGGACGATCAGCGCCAGACGGCGGCCGTAGCGCTGGGCGCGGGCGACCTCGCGCGCAAGCGTCTCGTGGAAGAACCGCCGGTTGTGTAGTCCGGTGAGCGCATCCATGTCGGCGAGCTGGCGCGCTTCGCGGAACCGGCGCGCGTTCTCGATCGCCGGCCCCGCCTGCACCGCCAGCTCCTCGAGCTCGCGCGTCTCTTCGTCGCCGAACTGCTGCCCCGGCGTTCGCGTGAAGACGGCGAGCAGGCCAACGGGCTCGACATCGCCCGGGATCCGGACCGCTACACCCGCGTGGATGAGCTCGCCGTTCCGCTCGAGCTCCTCGGCGGTGTACTCGTACGCGATCGCGGCGCGCGCCCGGCGGCCGCGTGGCGGTCCGGCGAGCGCGTGCCGCTCGGCCTCCTCGGCCGAGAGCCCGATGGTGGCGATGAGCGGCTTTCCGCCGGCCACAGAGTCGACGTTGATAAGAGCGCCGTCGGCATGGGACAGCGCGGTCGCCGCCTCGAGCACCCGCGCGAGCACGTCATCGAGGTCGATGGAAGCTGCGAGCTCGCCCAGGTAGCGGCTCTTTCGGCCCTCCTCCTGAGCTCGCTCGAGCGCGCTGGCGAGCTCGCGGACCGTCGACTCCATCTGCGCGTTGAAGTCCGCGACGACACCCGTCAGGCGTTGGTCGGCGGCGCGGCTCGACCGCCGCGTCACCCAGACGGCCAACACGATCGCGAGGAGAACGACCAGCACTGCGCCGCCCGCGATTAACGCAGGCGTCACGAGGCTCGCCCCTTCCTCAGCGAAGACATTCCTCCCCCTCCGAACTGCCGCAGTTCCCCCGGTTTCCTGGGGTTCTTCTCACTGTAATTCGACCCGCGCGCTTACGCCATCCCCCGCGCCGAAGAGGTTTGCGGCCTACCACGCCGATTCGCTACCATGGCCGCCGGTGGTTGGCAGGCCGCGCCCTGCCGACCTTCTTTGTGTGTACACCCCCGACCCGGGAGATCAGTGCCCACCGTAAATCAGCTTGTCCGCAAGGGCCGCAAGGCGATCAGGGAAAAGGCGAAGACGCCGCATCTGCAGGGCTCCCCGCAGCGTCGGGGCGTCTGCACCCGCGTCTTCACGCGCACGCCGAAGAAGCCGAACTCGGCGCTTCGCAAGGCGGCGCGCGTCCGGCTCACGAACGGCATGGAGATCACCGCGTACATCCCGGGGGAGGGCCACAACCTGCAGGAGCACTCGGTCGTACTCGTGCGCGGCGGCCGCGTCAAGGACCTGCCGGGCATCCGCTACAAGGTGATCCGTGCGGCGCTGGACGCCGCCGGCGTGACGGACCGGCGCCAGGGCCGCTCGAAGTACGGCGCGAAGAGGCCTGCCTAGCCCTCATGCCGCGCCGCGCCGACATCGAGCCCCGCGAGGCCCCGCCGGATCCCGTGCACAACTCGGTGCTCGTCAACCAGGTGATCAACCGCGTCATGCTGGACGGCAAGAAGAGCGTCGCCGAGTCGCTCGTCTACAGCGCCCTCGACCGCGTGGGCGAGAAGACCGGCCGGCCGCCCGTCGACGTGCTCGAGCAGGCCATCAAGACGGTCACGCCCGTCCTCGAGGTGCGCTCACGCCGCGTCGGCGGCGCGAACTACCAGGTGCCCGTCGAGGTTCCGCAGCGCCGCGCACGGACGCTCGCCGTCCGCTGGATCGTCGAGAACGCGCGCAAGCGGCGCGAGAAGGGCATGGACGAGAAGCTCGCCGGCGAGGTGCTCGACGCGCTCAACCAGCAGGGCGGCGCGTTCAAGCAGAAGGACGACCAGTACCGGATGGCGCAGGCGAACAAGGCCTTCGCCCACTACCGCTGGTAGTCGATGGGCAACGTCGTCACACAGACCCAGGTCGGCCTCGACCGCGTCCGGAACATCGGGATCATGGCCCACATCGACGCGGGCAAGACGACCACGACCGAACGGATCCTCTACTACACCGGGCGCACCCACAAGA
>JACVRM010000112.1 GCA_014534415.1 Thermoleophilia bacterium
GCTGCCGGCCGAGAAGGCGCGCGTTTAGTGGCAGCGCTACGCCGTCACATCCTGGTCGTCGCCAACGAGACGGTGACCGGCAGCGCGCTGATCGAGACGCTGCGCCGCCGCGCCGCCGGCGGGCCGCTCGAGGTGACCGTGGCGAGCCCCATCAAGGCGCCGCGCCAGGGATACGTCGTCTACCAGGACACGCGCCGCGCGTCGGCGGGCCGCCGGCTCGACCGCACGCTCGAGCGGCTGCGCGAGGCGGGCATCGGGGCGCACGGCATCGTGACGGAGACCGACCCGGTGGACACCGTGCGCGACGCGCTCGCGCTGCTCGACCCGCGGCCCACCGAGATCGTCGTCTCGACCCACCCGCTGGAGAAGTCCGGTTGGCTTCGGCGCAACGTCGTCGACCGCATCCGCGACGTCGCGGGCGGCGTGCCGGTCGAGCACGTCGTCGTGGACGTCAAGGAGGAGGCCGGCGAGGCCAACGTGCTCGTCATCGCGAACGAGACGGTGCTCGGCGACCCGCTCCTCGACCGCATCCGCCAGCGCGCCCACCGGTCGCCGGCGAGCTTCCTGATCCTCTGCCCGCAGAGCGACCCCGCGCAGCAGAAGCACCCCGAGGCCGAGCGGCGGCTGCGGCGCGCGCTGGCCATCCTGCGCGGCGAGGGCATCGACGCGCACGGGCAGGTCACGCACCCCGATCCGTACACGGCGGCGATGCAGACAGTCGCGGACGAGCGCGTGGACGAGATCCTCGTCTCGACGTTCCCCGCGTCGCGGTCGCGCTGGCTGCGCCGCGGCGAGCTCGTCGACCGGCTGCGCAAGGACGCCGACGTGCCGGTCGAGCACGTCATCGGGGAGCCGGAGCAGGCGGGGGTGGCATCGTGAGCGCGCACGCCGAGGCTCACGCCCATGCCGGGCATCCTCCCGAGGCGCACCGCTCCTCGCGGGTCGAAGCGACGACGCTCGGGATGCTCCTCTTCATCGCCTCCGAGGTGATGCTGTTCGGCTCGTTCTTCACGGCCTACTTCTTCGTACGCGTCGTCGACCAGGCACCGGCGTGGCCGCCCGCCGGCTTCGAGCTACCGGTGTTCGTGGCCGGCGTCAACACGGCGATCCTCGTCACCTCGAGCTTCACGATGCACTGGGCGCTCCAGGCGATCAAACGCGGCAACCGCGCCGGGCTCCAGGCCGGGCTCGTGCTGACGTTCGCACTCGGGCTGACCTTCCTGCTCACGCAGGGACGCGAGTACTCGCGCATCGGCTTCGCGCCGCACGACGAGGCATTCGGGACGATCTTCTACGGTCTGACCGGGCTGCACGGCGCGCACGTGTTCGTCGGGCTCAGCCTGCTGCTCATGGCGACGATCCGAGCGTTCCGCGGCCACTTCACCGCGGAGCACCACCACGGCGTCGAGATCCCGGGAATCTACTGGCACTTCGTAGACGTAATGTGGATCATCGTCTACGCAACCGTCTACATCCTCTAGCGCCCGATGGCGAACCCGTTCCGCAGCGAGGCCGACGCATTCCGCCTCGTCGTGCTGACGCTCGGCTACTTCGCCGCCATCGTCGTCGCGACGGCCGTGCTCGGCAAGTGGGTCGGGCTCGGCGTGTTCGTCGCGCTGACGCTCGTCGCGATCGGCTGGCTGCTCAGGCGGCGCGTCGAGCCGCCCGTCCGCACGGCACCTCGGCATCGCGGCGCCGAGGACGAGCGGCGCATCCTCGTGGTCGCCAACGAGACCGTGGGCGGCGAGGCGCTGCGCGACTGCATCCGCAAGAAGAGCGAGGGCTACCGCGAGGAGGTCCTGGTCGTCTGCCCGGCGCTCAATTCGCCGCTCAGGCACTGGGTGTCCGACGAGGACGAGGCGCGCGCAGAGGCGCAGCGGCGGCTCGACGCGTCGATCGCGCGGCTTGCGAGTGCGGGGATCAGCGCGCGCGGAGAGGTCGGGGATTCGGAGCCGGTCCAGGCGATCGAGGACGCGCTGCGCACGTTCGGCCCCGACGAGGTGATCATCTCCACGCACCCGGAGGGCCGGTCGCACTGGCTCGAGCGCGGCGTCGTCGCCTCGGCGCGCGCGCGCTTCGCCGTGCCGATCACGCACGTCGTCGTCGACCTCGCAGCCGAGCGCGACGAAGTTCGTTAGCCGGACCGCGTAGCGCGTCCGGCTACTTGCCGCGGCTCTCGACGATGAGCTTCGCCAGCGCCTCGATCTCGTTCGGCTGGAGCTTGCCGCGGAACGCCGGCATCCCGCCGCCGCCGTTCTCGATCTGCGCGATCGCCTCCTGGATCGAGACGTCGGAGTCGTCGAGGTTCGGGCCCACCGTCGCCGTCGCTCCGGCCGCGGCCAGCACATGGCAGCCGGCGCAGCCCGCGGACGTGAAGAGTGCCTTCGGATCGGCCGTGCCGCCGCCTCCGCCGCCCGCCGTCGTGCCGCCGCCCTGCCCGGCCGGCGGCCCGCAGCCCGCCTCGTTCCACTCCTTCTCGCTCCGCCCCGCCACGCACGCGACGTACGCGGCCACGGAGTCCGCATCCGCGCCCTCGACGAGGTTCGCCGGCATGCCCGGCTCGCCCGTCGGCGGCTCCTCGACCGGGTAGAGGATCTGCTTGTGCACGACCTCGCGGATCGTGCTCTCCTCGAAGCCGTGCCGCCGGGCTTCCGCGAACGCCGCGTCCAGATCCGGTCCGACCGGCCCTTTCGTACCCGCATGGGCGAGCACGTGGCAGCTGCCGCAATTCTCGACGAAGAGCTGCTGGCCCTGAGAGACGCTCCCCGCTTCCGCCAGACCGCCGGTCCCGCCGCATCCGGCGAGGAGCAGGCCCGCCAGCGCCGCGAGCGCGGCCCGCACTACGCCGACTGCTCGGCGACGTCGCCGAGCTGGGCCACGGCTTCGTCGCGGGTCTCGTGGATCGTGAACACCCGATCGAGCCCCGTGATCTCGAAGATCTTGACGATGTTGCGGTCGGCGCATACGAGCGAGAGCTGCCCGTCGTTCGTGCGCAGGCGCTTCACGCCGCCGACGAGCACGCCGAGCGTCGTCGAGTCGATGAACGTGGTATCGGAGAGATCGACCACGACCTTGCGCGCGCCCTTGCCGATTGCGGTGAGCAGCTCCTGCTTGAACTCCGGCGCCGTGTAGAGGTCGACCTCGCCGCCGAGCGAGATCACGTAGCTGTCGTCGCTGATCTGGTCCGTGGAGACGTTGAAGTTCATGGCTCGCTCAGGGAATCGGGCCGGCCGAGTCTAGCGGCCGCGTTTCTTCTTCCGCGCGGGCTTGTCGGGATTGTCCGTCGCTGCCGTGGCCTCGAGCTGCGTGATCTTCTGACGCACGAACTCCGCCTCGGCCGCGTCCGGCGCCGCCCTCAGGAACGCGCGGTACGCTCTGAGCGCCGTCTTCGGCTCGCCCGCCTGCTCGGCCGAGACGGCGAGCAGGTACTGGAGATTGGCGTCGCGCGGCTTCAGCTTCACGGCGCGCTCGTACGTTCGCATGGCGCCTCGGTACGCCTCACCGGCGCCCGTGGCGGCCTCGCTGAACCGCTGGTTGGCCTCGTTCACGACCAGCTGGTCGAGCGGCCCCGGCTGGAGGAAGCTGGAAAGTGAGCTCTGGCCGGCCTGGAACGTGGCCAGTCCCGACGCCTGCTGAATCTCCAGCTGGGCGGCGATCGCCTCGTCGCGCAGCTTGTCCGCGCGCGATGTGTGGAGGCCGGCGAGCTCCAGCAAGGCGTTCTCGTCGTTCGGGCGCAGCTTCGTGTACTGCTCGAGCGGCGCAACCGCCTCCTCGATCCGCTCGTCGCGCTGGTACGCGCGCGACAGCTCGAGGTGCGCCGCGGCGTCCTTCGGGTTCTTCTCGATCTTCTCGCGCGCGTCGTCGATCGACGCCTCCTCGGTGCCGCCGCCAGCTTGGAAGATGTCGGTGATCCCCGTGCCCGGCAGGCTCGAGCCGACGCCGAACGCGACGAAGCCTACGCCGAACACGAGCGCCAGGAAGACGAACATCCACTTCGCCTGGCGTCGCAGACGCGGAAAGAACATGAGGTCTTCGGGCGACGGCTGGCGTGGCGGCGGCGGCGTGCGGCGGCCGGCCCGGCGGCCGTCGACGGTAGCGTTCGTACGCTGGCGACGCTTCGCGGCGCTACGGGCCATTACCCCGTAGCGTAGCGGCCCGTTGGCGGAGGCGGCCCGGGCCGGCGGCTACGTCTGGGTCACGATCAGCGGGGGACGGCGGCGCTGCTCGCGGCACTCGTCGTCGAGCTCGAGCTGCCGGCGCGTCCCGTGGTAAAGGCCGCCCAGGCGGCACCGACGACGGCGATCATGCCGGCTCGCGCGCCGTCCGGCGCTCGAAGAAGACGGACGCCCAGATGGAAAGCTCGAAGAGTGCGACGATCGGGAGCGCCTGGAGCGCCATCGAAACGAAGTCGACGCCCGGGAGCAGAACGGCCGCGACGACGCAGATCCCGTATCCGATCCGACGGTTGCGCCGTAGCCGCGCCGCGGACAGCACACCGAGCCGTACGAGTCCGACGACGAAGATCGGCAGCTCGAAGAGAAGTCCCATCACGAAGAGCATCGCGGCCGCGAACCCGTAGTACTCCCGCGCGCGGACCTGCGCGTTGTAGACGTCGGAGTCGAACTCGAGGAGGAATTCGACGGCGGCCGGGAGCACCACCCAGTACGCGAACGCCATGCCGGCCGCGAGCAGAACCGTGGCCACGGCAACCAGCCGGACGACGGTCGTCTGACTCCGTGGCTCGAACGCCGGCGCCAGGAACGCCCACAGCTGCCACGCGATCACCGGCAGCGACAGCGCGAGTGCCGCGTAGAGCGCCACGTTGAACGAGGTCAGAAACGGCTCCGCCGGGCTGAGAGTGACGGGCTCGCGGCCGTCGAGCGGCTCGGCGAGCCACGCCAGGATCGTCTTCCGGAAGGCGAACGTGACCACGAGCCAGAGGACGATCGAGCCCAGCGCGATCATCAGCCGGGTGCGAAGCTCGCCGAGGTGCTCGACCAGGGACGCCTCCTCGCCGTAGGCGAGGCGCCGTGGAATCGGTCGGCGGAACGCCCGGGACGCCAGAGTCAGACGACGGTGTCGCGCTGCGGCTCGCGCGGCTGCTCGGGTTCGTCGAGCGGCGCCGGCGGAAGGCGTCCGATCTCGTGCTCGGCCGGCGCCGGCCGAACGCGCTCGTCGTCCTCGTCGTCGTCGCCGCCCGCCACGGAGCTCTTGAACTCGCGCAGCCCCCGCCCGAGCGAACGACCCAGCTCCGGCAGCCGCTTGGGCCCGAAGATGATCAGCAGGACGATCAGGATGACGATCAGGCCCTGCCAGCCGATGTTGCCGGGCATGCAGCGAGAATAGCACCGTCTGCGCGTGTTCAGGCGGCCGCCAGGAGCTCCGGCCGGCGCGGACGATCGGCTACCATGCGTGTCACGAGCGAGCGCGCAATCCGGCGTGCCGCCCCTGTCCAGGAAGGCACAAAGTTGGCATTGCTCCAGATCCGAAACCTGCACGTCGCGCTCGAGGACGGCACCGAGATCGTCAAGGGCGTCGACCTCGCGATCGATCAGAACGAGATCCACGCGATCATGGGTCCGAACGGCTCCGGCAAGTCGACGCTGGCCTACGCCCTGATGGGGCATCCGGCCTACGAGATCACGGAGGGCGAGATTCTCTTCGACGGCGACAATCTCGTGGAGATGGAGGCGGACGAGCGCGCGCAGCGCGGCCTCTTCCTCGCGTTCCAGTACCCCCACGCGATTCCCGGCGTGACCGTGACGAGCTTCCTGCGCTCGGCGATCAACTCGGTGCGCAAGGCGCGCGCCGGAGAGGAGGATCCGGTTCCGATCCCCGAGTTCCGCAGGGAGCTTCTGGCGGCCATGGAGCGCCTGCAGATCCCGCGCGAGCTCGCGCAGCGCTATCTGAACGACGGTTTCTCCGGCGGCGAGAAGAAGCGCGTGGAGATCCTTCAGATGGCGATGCTGAAGCCGAAGATCGCGGTGCTCGACGAGACGGATTCAGGGTTGGACATCGATGCGCTGCGCATCGTGGCGGGGGGTGTGCGGGAGTTCGTCGGCCCAGAGCTGGGCGCTCTCGTGATCACGCACTACCAGCGGATCCTGAACTACATCGAGCCCGATTTCGTACACGTCTTCGTCGGTGGGCGTATCGTGGAGGCGGGCGGGCCGGAGCTCGCGCATAAGCTGGAGGCCGAGGGGTATCAGGCGTTCGGCGTCGGCGAGGAGAAGGAGGCGGCGTAGTGGCAGCCATCGAGGACGAGACGCAGGTCGTCGCGGACATCGGCAACGACTACAAGTACGGCTTCCACGACCGTGAGGACTACTTCTTCAAGTCGGGGCGCGGACTGACGCGCGAGGTCGTGGAGGACATCTCGGCTCAGAAGAACGAGCCGCAGTGGATGCGTGAGCGGCGTCTCAAGGCGCTCGAGTACTTCGAGGCGCGCCCGTTGCCGACGTGGGGCGGCAATCTCGCCGACATCGACTTCGACGCGATGCACTACTACATCCGGCCGACCGAGAAGCAGGCGGCGAGCTGGGAAGACCTGCCGCCGGACATCAAGCAGACGTGGGATCGGCTGGGCATTCCCGAGGCCGAGCGCAAGTTCCTGGCCGGTGTGGGTGCGCAGTACGAGTCGGAGGTCGTCTACCACAAGCTCCAGGAACACCTCGAGTCGCAGGGCGTGCTGTTCCTGGACATGGACTCGGGCCTGCGTGAGCACGAGGACATCGTCAAGCAGTACTTCGGAACCGTCATCCCGGCGAACGACAACAAGTTCGCGGCGCTCAACTCGGCCGTCTGGTCGGGCGGCTCGTTCATCTACGTGCCGCCGGGCGTGCACGTCGAGCAGCCGCTCCAGGCGTACTTCCGCATCAACGCGGAGAACATGGGCCAGTTCGAGCGGACGCTGATCATCGTCGACGAGGACGCGTACGTGCACTACGTCGAGGGCTGCACGGCGCCGATCTACTCGTCCGACTCGCTGCACTCCGCGGTCGTGGAGATCATCGTGCGCCCGGGCGCACGATGATCTCC
>JACVRM010000137.1 GCA_014534415.1 Thermoleophilia bacterium
ATGCGTGAGCGCAACGCCAGCGCGATCAGCGCCAGCAGCACGAGCGCTCCTACGACTATGGCCACGATCATCCAGGTATCCATGCCACCTCCTCCTCGTCCGGGAAGCTCCTCTACGAGTTCCCCCGAGACTGCGAACACGAAACCGGGCTAGCGTGCCGCCATCGTGCGCGCAGAGCAACCGCCGGACGGGCTCGTCTATCGCCCCGACTTCGTCATGCCGCACGAGGAACGGCACGCGCTCGACGTGCTCGAGCGCATCGAGCTGCACGCCGTCGTCATGCGCGGGCAGGCTTCGCGGCGGCTGGTTCGGCATTTCGGGCTCGGCTACGGCTACGAGAGCCACGAGCTCGTCGCCACCGACCCGCTCCCCGCCGAGCTCGAGTGGCTCCACGAGCGCTGCGCCGCGCTCGCCGAGGTCGCGCCGGACGAGCTGGCGCAGATCCTCGTCACGCGCTACCCGGCGGGCGCGCCGATCGGGTGGCACCGCGACGCGCCGAGCTTCGGGCGCGTCGTCGGCGTCTCGCTCGCATCGGCGTGCCGAATGCGCTTCCAGCGCGGGAGTGGGGAGAAGCGCCGCGTCTGGGAGCTCGAGCTCGAGCCGCGCTCGGCCTACGTGCTGCGCGGTTCGGCGCGCTGGAGCTGGCAGCACAGCATCCCGCCGACGAAGGCGGAGCGCTACTCGCTGACGTTCCGGACGCTGCGCAACCGCCCGGCCGCGGCGCGCGCCGGCTAGCTGGCGCATCGAGAGCGTGGGGCGGGGCCCGCCGCAGTGGGCCCCGCCCGCCGCACCGCCGCGCCTGGAGCGCGCGGTGCTCCGCGCCTCTATGGGCGCGGGATTCCCTCCCCCTGGAGCTCGCTCGCTAGAGCAAGATCCGCGAAGCCGTGTCCGGCGAGCAGCCGGACTCGATCAGCCTCCGTACCTGGCTGAGATCGACGCGTGCGTCAGCGAGCGAGGTCGAAACCTCCGGGCTGAACCCCAGCCGCACGAACTGCTCGAACCGCCACGTGCGGACAGCCGCGTCCAGCTCTTCTCTCCGCTGCTCGTCGTCGGACCCCATGTCGCCGCAGTTGCCTTCCTCTCCCCGTGCGAGCGTCCCCTCGTCGCCCGCTCTCGCAGCATGCAACGCGGTCGACGCGACGGGAATCCCCCGCGTGAGGGAAACGACTGCGGACGCGCGCGATCCCTCGAACGAGTGACGACGCGCTGACGACATGTCCCCGCTCTACCATGCGGCGAGAGTGGCGGCAGCTGCGGCACGACGCCGGCTTGTCACAATTCTCGCGCTCGGCGCGGCAGCCGAGCTGGCCGTCAACGCGCCGTTCGCGTGGGTGCTCGACCCCGAGGACCACCAGGGCGCGCCCGGTGCCGTGGGCGCGCTCGTGGGCGTGCTGGTGGCGATCGCGGCCGGCCCGTGGCTCGGCGCGGCCGTGGCGCTGCTCGGCTCGGGACTCTTCTACGTGATCGTCGCGGAGAGCAGCGCGGGCAGCGTGCTCGCGTTTCCCGCGTGGATCGGCGCGGCGCTCGCCGCCGGCTTCCTCGCCGAGCGGCTACGGGCGACCGAGCGGCAGGCCCGCTTCGAGGCCGAGGAGCGGGCGCGCGCCTCGCTCGCGCTCGCGCACGTCGCCGAGGGCGTCTTCCTGCTCGACCGCGAAGGCGTCGTCCAGTTCTGGAACCCGGCCGCGGCGGCCATCACCGGCATCCGCGAGAGCGATGCCGTCGGTCGGCCTGTGGAGGCGGTGCTCCCCGGGTGGAACGAGATCGACGAGCTCGTCCCGCTCGTCGCGTCGCAGGATGTCGCGCAGTCGGGAGCGCAGACGGTGCCGCTCGAGGTACGTGAGGGCGAGCGCTGGCTGCTGTTCTCGGCCGCCCGCTTCGAGGAGGGCCGCGTCTACGCCTTCCGCGACGTCACCGACGAGCGCGGTCTGCGGACGCTCCAGGCCGAGTTCGTGGCGACGGCCTCGCACGAGCTGCGCACGCCGCTCGCAGCGGTCTACGGCGCGGCAATGACGCTGCGCCGCCCGGGCCTGTCGGAAGAAGACCGGGCGCACCTGCTCGCGGTGATCGTCGATCAGGCCGACCGCTTGGCGCGGATCATCGACGACGTGCTCTGGACGAGCCGGCTCGACTCGGGGCGGCTCGAGGTCGCGATCGAGCGGTGTGACGGTGTCGAGCTCGCGCGCCGGGTCGTCGAGGGAGCGGGCGCGCACACGCCCGCTGCGATCAAGGTGCTGCTAGACGCCGATGCCGGCGTGCCAGCGGTCACGGCCGACGCCGACAAGCTGCATCAGGTGCTGGTGAACCTCGTCGACAACGCCGTCAAGTATTCGCCGGAGGGCGGCACCGTCCGGGTCCGCGTCTCAGGTTCGGACGGGGGTGTCTGCTTCTCGGTACGCGACGAGGGCCTCGGAATCCCCTTCCCTGAGCAACAACGGATCTTCGAGAAGTTCTACCGCCTCGATCCGCAGCTCACACGCGGCGTCGGCGGGACCGGGCTGGGCCTGTACATCTGCCGCGAGCTCGTGCAACGGATGGGCGGGTCGATCTGGGTGCGCTCGGAGGAAGGCAGCGGCTCGACGTTCTCCGTCGAGTTGCCTGCTCACCAGGAGCACGTCACGGCCGAGCTGCGTGCCGCCGGCTGAGTCGGCGCCGCTCGGCGGCGCGCCAACAATCGGCGCTACGTCGGACCGTCGCCGGCGAGGACGCCGAGCTCTTCGACGAGCGTGAAGAACGCCTTCGCGTACGGCGAGTCTCCCGTACGCGAGCGGACCTCGGTCCAGTCGATCTGTTCCCGCAGCGTGCGCGCGATCTCGAGCACCGGGTCGTAGTCGAGCTCGTGCTCGCCCATCGCGAGCAGTTTCGTGACGAGCACGTCCTCGACCGGCAGCACTTTCATCCGAACCGCGTTGACTTCCCGCTCTTCCGCGCGCTCGAGCACCTCGTCGGTGATCGCGACGCCGGTCGGCTGGAAGATCAGATCGATCAAGACCTCGCCGTCGTACGCCTTGTAGAGCCAGTCCTCGGGCGGGCGCTCGATCCGCATGCCCTCCGCGGCCAGCGCTTCGAGCGCGCGCTCGGCGTCCTCCTTGGTGACCATCAGGTCGAGGTCGTGATCGGTGTCCGCGCCCCCTCGTGCCCAGACGGCGAGCCCGCCGCCGAGGGCGAAGGGGATGTCTGCCTTCCGCAGCGCGCCGGCCGCCTTCCTGAGCGTGTCCTTGATCGCCGAGAACGGAATCTCAGCGGTCGGCTCGCCGCTCACACGGCCTCCTCGAGCGAGGGCGTGGCCTCCCGGACGCCCCGCTGCTCGTCGACGCAGTAGAGGTTGTAGGCCCGCCTGATGACCGGCTGAGCGACGTTGCGCACGTGGGTGCCGCCCGGCGTCACGCCCTTCTCGGTTCCGCGGTGCGCGTGCCCGTGGAAGACGAGGTCGGCGCCCGCGTGGTCGACGGCCTCGGCCAGCAGGTAGCTGCCCAGGAACGGGTAGATCTCGAGCCGTTCCCCGACGAGCGTCGACTTGATCGGCGCGTAGTGAAGAAGCGCGATGCGAACGTCCGCGCCGGCGACGGAGCCGAGCGCCGCCTCGAGCCGGCGCGCGCTCTCCTGGGTGTAGCGGATGAACTCCTTCATGACGCTCTCGCCGAATTCGGTGCCGCACGCGCCCGCGAAGCCCCCGCCGAAGCCCTTGAGGCCCGCGACGCCGAGGCGCGCCCCGTCGACGTCGACCACCTCGCCGTCACCCTCGAGCACGCGGACGCCGGCGCCACTGAGGATGCCGGTGATCTCGTCCTCGCGCTCCTGGTGGTAGTCGTGGTTGCCGAGCACCGCGAGAATCGGGTAGGCGAGGCCGTCCAGCTCGCGCGCTAGTACGGCCGCCTCGTCGGGGTCGCCGAACTTCGTGAGGTCGCCGGCGAGGAGCAGCACGTCGGCGTGCTCGGGCAGACGCTCGAGCTGCGGGCGTAGCCTCCCCACCGAGTCGGCGCTGAAGTGCACGTCGCCCACGGCGGCGATGCGGATCACGAAATGTCCTCGGGCTCGGTCGCGGGCGCGTACGAGACGACCGTGGTCTCGTTGCAGACCTCGTGATCGGGGAGCAGCTCACGGACGACCTCGGAGATCGCGTCCTTGCGCGCCTGCGTCGCCACGTCGCCCGTCAGGAAAACGCGTCCGCCGGCCAGCGTGACTTCCACGTCGAGCACGTTGGCGCGTGGGTCCTCCGCGAGCGCGCGGTGCACGCGCTCGATGACGTACTGCTTCGGTTCCTCCGCCATCCGTTGTGCCTTCCCGGTCGTCAGCGCGCGGAAAACGCTAGCTGCCGACGACCTGGACGACCCAGCGGCGGTCGCGCTCGCGGTCGAGCTCCAAAAAGAGCACGCGCTGCCACCTGCCGAGTGCGAGCTCGTGGTCGCGAACCGGAACCGACTCGCCGGCGGTGCCCAGCAGCATGGCCATGCAGTGCGCGTGGCCGTTGCCGCTCTCCATGTCCTCGGCGCAGATGTTCTCGGTGCGGCGGTCCCAGTCGTCGTGCGCGTAGTAGCGGTCGGTCGGGACGAGCGCCTGAAGCAAGCGGCCGAAGTCCTCGAGGAAGCCGGTCTCGAACTCGTTGACGCGCACGCAGCACGTCGTGTGCGGCGAGTAGACGCAGGCAATGCCGTCGCGAATGCCGCTCTCGAGAACCGCCTCGTTGACGTCGTCCGTGATGTCGGTCACAGAAAGGCCCCCGGGGGTGCGGAGCTGCCGCTCCCGCTGGAAGACCTTCACGCGTCGTGACGGGCCGACTGCACCGGGAAGCCAGTGTAGCCGCGCCTCGCCGCACGAACTGCGTATCGATCCGCGCTTGCTCCGAGAGCGACCGTTTAGAGGCTTCCCGCACCCCACGGTACGAATCCCGAGCGGAGACAGGCCCTCCGGGCTACGCTGGCGGTGACGGGCCCGTAGCTCAGCGGTTAGAGCAGCCGGCTCATAACCGGTTGGTCCCTGGTTCGAATCCAGGCGGGCCCAAATGGCACGGCATGGCTACGCGAGAACCGCATGGTTGCGTGGGTCATGCATGCCGCCGATGCCGGAAATGCGCAAACGGTGCCTACCTCCGTGCCTACCTCAGAAATTGCCGCCGTAGGCAACGGCGAGCCAGGACGAGTTGAACTTCCCCTGCCGAGGTCCTAAAGCATCTGTCCGCTGTACCGTGCGCTGGCCCTCGGGCCGGCGGTCAAGTCGCCGCGTCCGGGGGCTTGCGTCTAGGAGGTTGGCCCTGGGCAGGGATGCTTGGAGCTCGTCGTCAGTCAGCGGGGGCAGCTTCATCGGTGCTCGTTTGTTGTGTTGTCAGCGCCCCTCATCGCACCCGCCCTTCCACGATTGAGAACGGCGTCGCCGTGGGGACGGTTCGCGCCAAGTCGATGCCCGCGTCCCCGAGCAGGCTTCGGTACTGCGCCTCGGTGCGCTCGCGGCCGCCGGTGACGGCGAGCATGAGCACGTCGAGCGTCTTGGCCCAGTGCGGCTCCGGCCCTTCGGGCATGACCGTCTCGATGACGAGGACGGCCGCGCCGG
>JACVRM010000111.1 GCA_014534415.1 Thermoleophilia bacterium
CAAGCCCCGCCGCAACCAGAGAGTTGTCGTGCGGCCAGACGCTGCCGTTGTGGTACGAGATCGGGTTGTAGCCGGCCTCGGCGCTCGACATGGTGCGAACCCCCCAGCCCGACCAGAGGTCGCGTCCCATGAGTTGATCCACGACCGCCGTGACCCGCTCGGGCAGAACGATGCCGCTCCACAGCAGGTGGCCGATATTGGAGCAGAGTGCATCGACGGGCCGCTTGTCGCCGTCCAGCGCGAGCGCGTAGTAGCCGCCGCGCTGCTCGATCCAGAACGCCTCGTCGAAGCGCGCGCGCAGCTCGTCCGCCTCGCGCTCGAGCCGCTCCGCGAGACCGCGCTCGCGCCAGACGGACCGCGCGAGCTCGGCCGCGCGCAGCTTTGCGTCGTAGACGTAGCCCTGCGCCTCGCACGGGGCGATGGGTGTGCTCGCGAGCCGGCCGTCGCTGAACCGCTGTGAATCCCACGAGTCCTTCCACGACTGGTTCTCGAGGCCGGCGCCTCGCCGTTCGTACTCGACGAACCCGTCGCCGTCGCGATCCCCGTAGCGGTCGATCCATTCCAGCGCTCGCAGCGCCGGCTCGCGCAGCGACCGAACGAGCGCCGCGTCGTCGGTCCACCGCCAGACCTCCGAGAGCAGGATGAGGTACAGCGGCGTGGCGTCGACGGTTCCGTAGTAGCAGCGAAACCAGTTGGCGGCCGCCTTGCCGCGCCGTACCTCGTGCACGATCTTGCCGGGCTCCGCGTCGAGCGCCGGATCATCGTCGGTCGCCTGGAGTTCGGCGAGCGCCTCCAGCGCACCGCGTGCGAGGTCCGGCCCGAAGAGCAGCGTCTGGAGCGAGCTGATCAGCGTGTCGCGTCCGAACACGGTCATGAACCAGGGCATTCCGGCCGCCGGCAGCTTCGCCATCCCCTCGCCTCCGCGCATGCGCAGCGCGGCCAGGTCGGCCACCGAGCGGGTGAAGCAGTGGACGAGATCGTCCCAGGAGGCGCGCAGCTGCGGTACACGCAGCTGCCATGCCGACAGGGAGTCGCGCACGTGCGCGAGCTCATCCCCGAACCGGCGCTCGGCCGTTGCCGGCGCCACGCGGCCGCCGTCGAGCGAGGGAACGACGTCGACGCGGACGTCCCAGCGTCCGCGTGGCTCGAGCTCGACGAGGTAGCGGATCGTTCCGCTGCCGTGCTCGCCGGGCCGGGAGAAGATCACCTGCGTCGCCGCGCCGGGCCAATCGGGATCTTCGAACACGAACTGCCTGCTCGCGGGGTCCCAGGCGGAGGCCGCGAGCGGCGGCAGCGGCTCGGCGCGCAGGGGGTCGCCGAGCGCGAAGTCGTGCTGCTTGACGGCGAAGATGTCCGCGAAGTCGGTACCTACGTCGAACGCCACCTCGACCGTGCGAGCCTCGTTCGTGAGGTTCTGGATGTGCACGCGCTCCTGCATCGCTCGGCCGACGAAACGCTCGCGGGTCACGGCGAGCTCGTCCTGCCCGAGGCCGCGCGCGGGCGGATTGCGCAGGTAGAACGCGGCCGAGAAGTACTCGACCTTGCCGTACGAGAGCAGGAGCGGGCGTTCGCCGTTCAGCGTCAGCCGGAAGCGTGAGAGAAAGCGCGTGTCGCTCGCGAAGAGACCCTCGGTCGCCGCGTCGATGTCGCCGCACTCGTCGCAGATGCAGAACGTCGAGCCCTCGAGAATCGTGAGCGCCACGTGCTACTCGCTCCGCAGGATGCGGGCACCGCTCGACTGGGCGAGCGCCTTGATGACGATTTCGTCCACGTTCACGTGCGGCGGGCGCGTCAGCGCGAACACGATGCACTCGGCCACTTCTTCGGGACGGATCGGCTCGACCCCCTGGTAGACGCCGCGCGCGTGTTCTTCGTCGCCGCGGAAACGGACGCGCGAGAAGTCAGTCTCGACGAGGCCGGGATCGACCGTGGTGACACGGATCGGACGCCCGAGCAGGTCTTCCCGCAGCGCATAGGTGAACCCGCGCACGGCGAACTTGGACGTCACGTAGACGGCGCCGTGCGGATACGCCTGGCGGCCTGCCACGGAACCGAGGTTGACGACATGGCCGCCGTCCCTGAGGTGCGGCAGGACGAGGCGCGTCATGCGCACCAAGCCGTTGACGTTCGTCTCGAGGACGGTGCGCTCGTCGTCCTCACTCGATTCCCAGAACGGGTCACGGCCGAGCGCGAGACCGGCGTTGTTGACGAGCACGTCGAGGCCGCCGAGCGCGTCGACGGCGTCCGCCACGAAGCGCTCGCAGCTCGCCGCATCGGTTACGTCGAGCGGGAGCCCGACCACGCCGTCACCGAGCTGTGCGAGGCGCTCGGCACGGCGCGCGCCGGCGGCCACGCGCACGCCCTCGGCGACGAGCGCGCGCGCCGTCGCGGCGCCGATCCCGCTCGACGCGCCGGTCACGATCGCGGTCTTCCCCCTCAGCGAGGCCAACGGCGGCGCAGACTAACGACGGCGTCATGGACGCGAGAGCGTCGCCGGCCAACACGGCTCGGCGGGCCGTGTCGGAGGGACAGGCCCGGCGACGTGGCCCAAGCGGACAGGAGGTGTAGCGAAACCGAGCGCGCGGGCGATCGCGCCCGCTCGAGCCGACCCTCGAGCCATGTCCGAGGGGCCGTCCCTGGGCCACGTCCCGCCGGGGCGCGTCCGGCCCCGCGCCTACTCGCGCCCGAGCGGGCCGCGTCGGCGGTACGGCTCGCCGAGCGCGACACGCTGGGCCGGGTCGCCTGCGTGCTCGACCTGAAGCGTCGTGTGCGTGAGCGAGAAACGGTGCCCGAGCATGCCCTCGAGCTCGCGGCGCACGGCGTGGCAGTCGGCGGCCGGGTCGACGAGCACGTGCGCCGACAGCGCCGGGAAGCCACTCGTGATCGTCCAGATGTGCAGGTCGTGAACCTCGCGCACGCCGCGGTGGCCCGCCATCGCGCGACCGACCTCGCGTGCGTCGACGCCGCGCGGCGTCGCCTCGAGCAGCACGCCCACGGAGTCGCGGAGCACACTCCACGAGCTCGCCACGACGAGTAGGCCGATCGCGACGGCCGCGACCGGGTCCGCGTACCGCCATCCGGTCGTCAGGACGACAACACCCGCCGCGACGACGCCGACCGACCCGGCCAGATCTGCGAGCACGTGCCGGAACGCCGCCTGGAGATTGAGACTGCGCTCGCGGCCGCCGGCGATTACCGCCGCCGCCGCCAGGTTCACCGCGATACCGAGCACACCGACGACCACGATCCAGCCGCCGAGCGGCTCGGCCGGGTCGCGGAAGCGTGCCGCCGCCTCGACGAAGATCCAGATCGCGATCGCGACGAGCGCAGCGCCGTTCGCGAGCGCGGCGAGGATCTCGGCGCGCCGATAGCCGAAGCTGCGCTGCGGCGTGGCCGGCGTCGCCGCAATCCAGGCCGCGAAGAGCGCGAGCCCGAGGCTCGCCGCGTCGCCCAGCATGTGCCCCGCGTCGGCAAGGAGCGCCAGCGAGTCGGCGAGCAGGCCGGCGACGACCTCGACGGCCATGAACGCGGCGACGAGCGCCAGGGCGGCGGCGAGCCGCCGTCGGTCGCCGCGCAGCCGGTCGCCGTGGTCGTGGACGTGTCGGTGCATCTCGTTCATCTTGACGACGCGGCCAGCGGGCGAGAGGACCGGCCGCCGTTTGAGCGCGCGCGGCTCAGGGAACCGCGCGCCAAGAGGAACTGCGCGCGAAGAGCAACCGGAAAGGAGCAACGTGCCGAAGACGATGAGTCCCCGCGATCTGTTCGTCGAGGAGCTGAGCGACGTGCTGACGGCCGAGCGGACGGTGGCCAAGATGCTCCCGCAGATGCAACGGCAGGCAAGCGACAAGAAGCTCGTCGGCCGCATCAAGGAGCACGTCAAGGAGACGCAGCAGCAGATCAAGAATGTCGAGCAGGTCTTCCAGCAGCTCGGCACGCGCCCAAAGCGGAAGCCGTGCCCGGGCATCGAGGGGATCCGCAGCGAGTTCGAGGAGGTCTCCCAGGAAGACGGCGGCACGCCGGAGCTCCGCGACCTGCACCTGCTCGGCCCCGCCGCCCGGACGGAGCACTACGAGATCGCCGCCTACGAAGGTCTCGTGACGATGGCGAAGGCGATGGGAGAGTCGAAGGCCGCCAACCTGCTCGAGAAGAACCTCAAGCAGGAGCAGGCCATGCTACGGGACGGCAAGACGGTTGCGCGCCGGCTCGCCGGAAAGGTCGTCAAGGCGGAGGGCGACGCTCCGAAGACCCAGGCGCGCACGCGCGGCTCGACGCGCTCGCGCTCCGGCAGGGGCCGGTCGCGCACCCGCTCTAGCCGGCGCTGAGGCTGTCGCTGCGGAAGAGGCGCTCGCCGGATCGCACGGCGAGCGCCGCATCCGCCAGCGCGATCGCGGCTCTGCCCTTCGGGACGTAACCGGCGGCGCCGGCGCTCCGTGCCTCGTCGCCGCGGTCGTCGAACATCGAGCCGCTGACGACGATCACGTGCACGGCCGGCTGCGAGGAGGTGATCAGCCGCGTCGCCGTCAGGCCGTCCATCCGCGGCATGTTCACGTCCATCGAGACGACGTTGGGCCCGAGCTCGGCCGCCAAGCGCACGGCCTCGACGCCGTCGCGAGCGCGCCCGACGATCTCGACGCGCTCGTCACCTGCGAGCACGCTCTCGAGCGACGCCGTGAAGTTGTCGTCATCGTCGACGAGGAGGATGCGGCAGCGGTCGGCGGCGGCGGTCACGGACTCCATTAATCCAGAATGTAGGCACCACTCCTCGGGGTGTCAAGATCCCGCCGCCAGAAGGCTCCGTAGCGGTGGAATCGCAACACTCGGGGTGCCTCGAAGGAGGGGTAGTCGTTAAACGGCAGGGTGTGGGCGCCGATGCTCCAGTCGTTCCTACGGAAGGAGATCTTCGTGCTACGTAAGCTCGCTCTGCTCACCACCGCGTCCCTGCTCCTCGTCCCGGCAGCCGCGCTCGCCAAGGGGAAGCCCGCCAAGCCGGCCAAGGCGGGTCCGAAGGGTGTCATGTACGTGCTCAAGGGCTCGCTCTCGGCGTACACGCCGGCCAACGCGTCGACGAATGGCTCGATCACGATCGCCGTGGACAAGGCGAACAACCACGCCCGCTCGCTGCGCGGCAGCTCGTTGACGTTCGCCCTCACTGCGCAGACGAAGGTGCGCCTCGACACCGACGGCACGATCGCCGACGGCGAGCGCGGCCTCGTCAAGCTCAAGGCGCCGCGCAAGACGGACGCGACCGCGCTGCAGGCCATCCCGGCTCGCCAGGTGATCGACCAGGACTAGCGTCCTTCGGCGCGCCCGACCGCCTCGCGGTTCATCGCACTCCGAGCCCGGACGCGAGAAGGCGAAGCGAATGGAGGCGTCGGCGTTGTGACGCCAAGCGCCCGAGCAAGAGCGCTCGAAGAGGCCGCCCGATGAGGCGGCCTCTTTCCTGCTGGGGCCCGGAACGACGGCCACTCCTACCGGGCTCGGACGAGCGACAGCTCTTGTTCCAACCTGCGAAAAAGTGCCGCGCTCGCGGGTTCTCACCGCGCGCGTTCGGTGCTACTCTGCCGGCGAGGAAGGGAGGGGGTGAGGCTGCGCGCCTCGGATCAGGTGATCGAGGGCCGGCATACCGTTTTGATCGTCGTGTGCGCGACAATCGTCGTCGCCGCTTTCGCTGTGGCTGCGGGCGCTGCCAACCCGCCTTCGTCAGCCATGCCGATGACGGCGCCGCGCCCCGACCCGCCGCCCGACGCGCCCAAGCCTGACGCAGCACCGCAGGTGCCGGCGGCTACGCCGAGCCCGGCTTCCAAGCCGGTCGCAAAGCCTGCGCCCGTTACGCGGTCGGCGCCGCCTGTTGCTACGCCGCCGGCTTCCGTCTCGTCTCCCGCTCCGTCGCCGCCCGCTTACCAGGCGCCGGCGCCGGCGGTAAGCGCGCCCCCCCGTTCCACCGTTCCGGAGACGGTGTCAAGACCCCGGCCGAAGCGCAACGCGACCGCCGCACGCCGAGCGAAGATCCGGAAGGCTGCCGCGACGGCTCGAGCTCGGGCGGCGGCGGAGAAGCGGCGCGCGGCCGCAGCAGCCGCCGCGGCTGCTGCCGCTCGCCGGAACGAGCGGCAGCAGGCACCAGCCGGCGGCGCGCGCCTGCTGCCCACCGAGCCGGCCGTTGCCGCCTCGCGTGCGACGGCCCTCGAGCCCGACCCCGGCTGGCTCAACGGGCTGACGGCAGCCTTGCTGGCCGCGCTGCTCGGCGCCTCTGCGCTGCTGGTCATGGTCGTTGCCGTTCCGCGGTCGTGGGCCTACAGCTCCTCGCATGCCCGTTCGGCGGTCGCCGGGGTCCGTTCCGAGCTGACGCTCACGGGAGTCGCGCTGCTCGTCGGGCTCGGCGGAGGGCTCCTGATCGCAGTGGTGGTCGCGGCTTAGATGGTTCGCAGGCTTCTGATCGGAGCTGTTCTCGTCGCGTTCGTCGTGGCGCCTGCCACCGGAAGTGGCGCTGACCCGGCAGGCACCGTCGTTATCGAGGAGCTCACCGCGCCGAATTCCGTAGCCGTGGGCGAGACGATCACATACACACTCCGGGTCCGAAACGACGGCCCCGGCGCCGCCACGAACGTCGCGGTCATGGCGTTTGCACCGCCCGGAACTACCGCCATTTCCGCCGACCCAGCGGCGAGCTGCGACTTGCAGTCGGAAACGCAGTCCTTCGCCTGCACGATCGCAACGCTCCCTCCTCCTGCACGAAATCCGGGGCAGACGGTCGCACTCAGCTTCGTCATCGGCACGGACGCCAATACGCCGTCCACAGTCACGTTCCGCGTGCAGGTGAAGAACGGCACGAACACGGTCTCCGCGAATGTGGCGACGAACGTGGTTCACCCCGCCGACGTCTCCCTCACGAAGGTCGGTACGCCGAATCCGGCAGTCGTCGGCTCGAGCCTCACCTACACGCTGACGGCGCGGAACGCCGGACCCGGCACGGCCGCGAACGTGCGCGTCACCGACCAGCTGCCGGGCACCGTTACGCCCACGTCCGTTACTGCGTCCCCCGGCTCGTGCAGCGGCACG
>JACVRM010000144.1 GCA_014534415.1 Thermoleophilia bacterium
CCGCCACGGCAGCCTCGATGGCGGCGACGAGCTCGGGCGAGTTGCCGTTGAGGCTCCCGCCGGGCGCCGGGACGCTCAGCGCCTTGTAGTTGCCGATGTACGCGCGCGGCGCCACGCCGGCGAGCGCGGCGCCCCCGGACGCCCGGGTGCCGTGGTTTCCGGCCGCGATTCCGGCAACGTGCGTCCCGTGGTCGGAGCCCGTGGGGTCGAACGGCCGCCGGGCGTACCTCCAGCGTGTGCCGGCCGGGGCGAAGGATCGCGCCACGATCACCTTTCCGTTCGTGTACGCGAGCTGGCCGCGCGGGTAGCCGGGCGGCGGCTGGTAGCCATGCGGGTCGAAGTACGGGTGCGTCTGGTCGACCCCGGTATCGATGATCCCTACCTTGATGCCGCTGCCGGCGGTCGTCAGCTCGGGTCCCCATACGAGCGGCGCCTTGATCGCCAGCACGCTTTCACCGACCGACGGCGAGTAGCGGGCGCTCCGGTACACGCGCTGGACGCCGGGCACGCGGGCGAGCCGGTCGAGAGCGTCCGTCGGAAGGACGACAGCGACGCCGTTGAGGACGATCCGGTAGCGCCAACGGACGCGCGCGCCCGGCACGGTGCGGCGGATGCGGGCGGCGACCACGTGCTGCGACCGTGCGAGGGACTCCAGGTATGCGCGGCTGGTGTGCGCGTCCACGTCCAGGCGGCGCCGCTTGACCTCCGCGCGGAGCACCCGGCTGGTCGTCACCGCCTCCGAGAGCGAGGGCAACTCGAACTCGGCGACGACCTCGATACGGCTCGGCGATGCGCTCGCCGACGGGACTACGGCGAGCGCAAATGCCGCCGCCGCCACGGCGAGCGAGAGACCCCTGAACACGCGCTCCATCGTACGTATGAGACGTCGCCCAGGCCGGTTCGGAAGTGCCCGGACCGCGGCTACAATGGCCGGCGTTCTTCGCGCGGATGTGGCGGAATTGGTAGACGCGCACGGTTCAGGTCCGTGTGCCCGTAAGGGCGTGGAGGTTCAAGTCCTCTCATCCGCATACCTGGTCTCGACTACTCCCAGGTGCGGAGCCGAGCGGCCGGGCAGCGCGACGTTTCCTATGAAGGGAACGCGGGCTGTGGCGCACGCCGGCTGAGGCCGACGCGCAATGCGAGCGGCGTTGCAACGAGCGACGCGACTCCGATTGCCGGAGCGGCGGCGAAGATCGCAGCCAGGCACGCGGCGACGGGCAGGAACGCCACGTAGAAGGGCGTTGCCCACCCGAACCGCTCGGACCAGACGTCGACGATGCGGCTTCGGCGCGAGAGCGCCATGGCGAGGCACAGCCCTCCGTTGTTGAGAACGACGAAGACGCCGGCAGCCAGAACGCCGGCGAGGAGCTCGCCTGCGAGCGCCGGCGGCGACCCGCTCACCGCCAGATACACCGCAGCGGCGGCAGCAGCCGGCAGCGCGTGGCTCGCGGCGTCGAATACCGCCCGGTGGACGAATCCACGGGCTCGGAGGAGCTGAACGAGAGCGACCGCGACACCGGCCAGAAGCGCCGTCCCGGCCGAGAGGCCGACGGCCGCGACGACGAGGCCCGCGCTGGCGAAGCCGATCGCTCCGCGGCCCGAGCCAAGGTCGACCGCGAAGAGTTGGAGGAGCACGGTTGCGCCGATGATCGCGACCATCGCGAACGGCCGGTCCTGAAACGTTCGCACGATCTCGCCCGCCTGGCTGACGACCGCGGCGACCAGGCCTCCGCCCGCGAGCGCGATCAGCACCCAGACCGACGTCGGCTCGTGTGTACGAGTCCGCATCGTCGCTAGTCGCCGCCGGTAAAACGTTGCCGCATCACTCGTCCTTTGCCGCAGGAAAGGGACACTCCCAGCAAGCCGGACAGCGCGAATCCCGGCCTCCCCCTTTTGGGGCACCGTGGCGCGAATCCACCGGATGAGGAATGGCGACTGCCGATGGCGCGCGACGCGCTAAAGCCTGGGTTCGTCCGGAAGCGCCAGCAGGACCTGCCGTGAGTGGCCCTGGGGCCGGACGCCGCGCATCGCGTGCAGCACCCGGCCGTCGGCGTCGATCACGAACGTCGAGCGGATGAGGCCGACCGTCTTCTTGCCGTACGACGTCTTCTCGCCCCACGCACCGTAGAGCTCGGCCACGCGATGGTCCGGGTCGGCCAGCAGCCTGAACGGCAGCCCGTACTTCTCGCGGAAGCGCATGTGTGCATCAACGTTGTCGGGGCTGACGCCGAGGATCACCGCGTCTCGCTGCTCGTACTCGGCATAGTCGTCCCGGAACTCGCAGGCCTGGGCGGTACAACCGGCCGTATCGTCACGAGGGTAGAAGTAGAGGACGACCGGGCGGCCTCGGAACTGTGAGAGGCGGACGGGCTCGCCCGTGTCGCTCTCCAGCTCGAAATCGGGTGCCTGCCGGCCCTCCGCGACCACGTGGCAACACTAGCTAGGGTCGCTGCGTGCTCGGCGCGCACGCGACGGTCGCGCTCCTGGTCCTCGCCGCGAGCGTCCTCGCGGTCGCGGTGGGTGCGCTCGCGTACGCGCGCGGCCGAACGGCGGCCACCGCGGCGCGGCACCTGCTCGCGCTCGTGCAGACGCTGCTCGTCGCGCAAGTGGGGCTCGGCCTGCTGCTGCTCTCAGACGAGCGACGCGCGACGGACGAGCTGCACTACGCCTACGGGACGCTGGCGCTCCTCGCCGTCCTGGCTCCCTGGCTGTACGCGCCGGCCGAGCCGCGCGCGCGGCTCGCGTGGTTCGTCGTCGCTACGCTGCTGGCAGGGTTGCTTGCCGGCCGCGCGTACATGACGTCTGGATGAAGCGCTTCTTCGCCGAACTGAACCCGTTCCTGCGGGGGATGCTGATCGTGGGGCTGGTCGCGCTCGTCGTGGTCCTCCTGCAGCTGTACACGACCCTGGCCGCGCTCTCCATGATCGCCCGGATCGCGTTCTTCCTGGCGATCGCGTTCTTCCTCTATCTCGTCTGGCGTGAGCGGCGCAGTGACATCGCCGCGTGGTCGACGCGCGCGCAGGTGGCTTTCTACGGAGCGGTCTTGCTCGTCGTCGTCGACGTCGGCGCATACATCCTCGAGCGCCCGTCGGGCCCCGACGCGCTCGCCTTCTTGCTCGTGCTCGGCTTGTGCGGCTTCTCGATCTTCCGCGTCTGGCGCGACCAGACGAGATACGGGTACTAGAGCCGCTTGCGCAGGATCACAGCGTGGCGGGTGTAGCCCATCCGCTCCTCCCAAAAGGGGACCGACATCGGACTGCCGAGCCAGGTGTCGCACACGGCGACGACAGCGCGGTGCTTGCGGCCCCACGCCTCGGCCGCGTCGACCAGCTGCGTCGCCACGCCGCGCCGTTTGTACGCGTCGGCGGTTCCGACGAAGCTGATCGCGAGGCGCCGATGGGCAAGCTCCCGTTGGGTCTGATAGCGGGCTGTCTCCAGCGGCTCGTGGATGCTGGCCTCGAGGTAGCCAGCCACGTCGCCGTCGAGGAGCGCGACAAGTGCGAGGTTCGACGGCGCGTCGCGCCAATCGGAGTCCGTCCCTATGAAGTCGACGAGGCCCTCTTCGGCTGGCGGCTGGAAGAGATCGGGTGCGAGGCGCTGGTAGCGCGCACCGTTGTCGAGAATGATCCGCGCGATTCCGGCAGCGTCGTCGGCACGGGCGTCGCGGACGACGATGTCGTCGGCCACGTCGGGCGCTACGCCTCGATGCGCGTGCGGGCGCCGTCGAGCGAGTCGAGCACGGCCCGGATGGGCATCAGCCGGCCGACGAAGATGGGCGTGTCGCGTTCGGTGTAGCGCGAGGCTTCACTGTCGCGCAGCCGCAGCATCAGGTGCATGAAGTCGGCCGGCTCCTCGCACTCGAACGCGGTCATGAACTCCTGATCGTCGATCCCGAACGAATAGGTCGTGTGGTTCTTGATGCCGGGAAACTCCTCGCGCCCGATGCGGATGTGCTCGTCCATCGCCCGCTGGCGCTCCTGAGCGGGCAGCGAATACCACGGTCGGACCTTGACGAACGGGTAGACGACGAGATACGGCAGCTCGTGCGGCGCCAGCTTGCGCGCACGCCGGGCGCTCGTGTACTGCGACGCCTTCGTGGTGGCGAGATACGAGTACGGCGTGTCGAGCCAGCCCGCGAGTGGCGTGCTGTTGAGCTCGGCGCCGAGCTGTCCGAGGTCCTCGTAGCGCTGCGTGATCTTCCAGAGGAAGAAGTCGCAGTCCGGGCGGACGCCGGTGACCGTGTAGGTGCGCAGACCGTCCATCCGTGCGGCCCACTCCTCGACGACCTCTGCGAACGCGTCCTTGCCGGCCGCACGCTCCTCGACGGGCAGGCGCCGCCACGCCGGATCGACGCGGTAGAACGTGTATGCCACGTACTGACCGGTCACACGAGGGATCGTAGCCCGCAGCCCGCGACGTGCTCGACGACGCCGCGAACCGGCACGGCCGGGCAGCGCGTCGCGCGGGCGCGGCTACGCTGGCCGCGATGGCCGCCGCGCTCGAGTCGAAGCTGAAATCGCTGCCCGCCAGGCCGGGCGTCTACCTCTTCCGCGACGCAAACGGCGACGTGCTGTACATCGGCAAGGCGAAGTCGCTGCGGCCGCGCGTTCGCTCGTACTTCCAGAAGGGCGACGGGCGACGGACGATGCGTGACCTGTCGCCCCGCATTGCCGATCTCGACGTGATCGTCACCCAGAGCGAGGTGGAGGCCCTGCACCTCGAGCAGAACCTCGTCAAGCGCCACCGCCCGCCGTTCAACGTGCGGCTGCGCGACGACAAGTCCTTCCCGTACATCGCCGTGACGGTCGAGGACGACTACCCGCGCGTGATGTTCACGCGCGAGCGGCACCGCCGCGGCGTCGTCTACTTCGGGCCATACGCAAGTGCGAAGAAGGTGCGCGAGACGCTCGACGTCCTCAACCGCGTCTTCCCGTACCGCCCCTGCGAGGGGCCGAAGCCGGGCCGCCACTCGGGCGTCCCGTGCCTCGACTACCACATCGAGCGGTGCCTGGCGCCCTGCGTCGGGTACGTCTCGGCCGACGAGTACCGGACGATGCTCCAG
>JACVRM010000146.1 GCA_014534415.1 Thermoleophilia bacterium
GACGTTCGTCCGCGGAGCCCGCCGCACGATCGTCGCCGTCGGGGCCACCGAGGAGCGAGCCGGCGAGCATTTCGCGCTCGTTCGCTCCCGGGGCGACGGCGGGCTCGACCGCACGTTCGGCACGGGCGGCATCGTGAGGACCTCGATCGGCGGCTCCTCGGTGGCCGACGATGCGGTGGTACAGCGTGACGGCCGCATGATCGTCGTGGGCTGCGCCGGCGCGCAGGCGCACGACTGCGGCGGCGATCTCGCACTCGCCCGCTACCAGCCCGACGGCTCGCTTGATCCGGCCTTCGGCGAGCATGGCATCGTCCGTACCGGCTTCGGGCCGCGCACCGAGGGAAACGCGAATGCCGTTGCGCTGCAGGTCGACGGCAGAATCGTCGTCGCCGGCGGTCTGTTCTCGACCGCGTCGCCACGCTACGAGTTCCTCATCGCGCGCTACCTGCCGGACGGCACGCTGGACGCGAGCTTCGGAGATGCGGGCGTCGTGCGGCTTCCGTCCTCGGACATTGCGGGCAGCGAACTCGACGAGGTCGTCGTCGATCGCGCCGGTCGGATCGTGGTCGCCGGCGCTGCGATCTTCTCGCGGACGAGCGACGGAGTTCGGGTCATACGGCTGCGACCCGACGGCGGGCGCGATCGCAACTTCGGCTCGAATGGAACGGTCGCCGTTACGCTGTCGTCGACGCCGCCATGCTGCTCCCGGGTCGGAGCCCTGCATGTCGCCCCGGATGGGACCGTGGTCGTCGCCGGGCAAGACAGCGCCCTCCAGCGGCGCTTCGCCGTCGTCCGAATCATGCCCTCGGGACGGCTCGACCGTCGCTTCGCGCGCCATGGTGTCTTTGTCAGGCGCTGGCACGGAGACGCATGGGGGATGGTCCAGGAGTTGATCCCCGCGGGCCGGCGTCTGCTCGCGGTCGGCTATGCCACGCGGGGGCGCGCTCGGATCCGCCGCTCGCTGGAGTTCGTCGCGTTGCGACTCCTGGCCGACGGTCGGCTCGACGCGTCGTACGGCGCCGGCGGTCGACCATCGAGCGCCGCTGGTGTGCCGGCCGTCGCCGCCTTCCGGGACAAGTCGTGGCTCCTGGTCGCTGGTGCCGACGACAACCCGACCGGGCGCCTGCGAGGGCGAGTTGTGTTCGCGCGCCTGCCGCTGCGCTGAGCTACATCTCGCGGCGGCCTGAAAGCGCGCGCCCGAGCGTCACCTCGTCCGCGTATTCGAGGTCGCCGCCGACCGGGAGACCGCTCGCGAGACGCGTCACCCGTACGCGGTCTCGCAGCCGGTCGGCGAGGTATGCGGCTGTCGCCTCCCCGGTCATGTTCGGGTTGGTCGCCAGCACGACTTCCGCGACGCCGTTTCGCTCCACGCGACGCATGAGCTCGTCGATACGCAAGTCGCTCGGCTCCACGCCGTCGAGCGGCGACAGCGCTCCGCCGAGCACGTGGTAGAGGCCGCGAAACTCGGCCGTCCGCTCGAGCGAGATGAGGTCGGCGGGCTGCTCGACGACGCAGATGACCGAGCGGTCGCGCCGTCCGTCGCGGCAGATCCCGCACACGTCCTCCTCGGTCAGGTTTCCGCACTCCCGGCAGAACCGCACGCGCTCCTTCACGTCGGCGATCGCCTCCGCGAGCGCGCCGGCCTCGTCCTTCGGCGCGCGCAGGATGTGGAACGCCAGCCGCTGCGCCGAGCGCGTGCCGATCCCAGGCAGCCGCGTCAGCTGTGCGACGAGATTCTCGACGGCAGGCGACAGCACACAAGGAGCGTAGCCGTCCGAAACGGACGATTCCGGCCGCTAGGCTCGTCACCCATGCCCTCGCAGGAGCGCATCGACGCCTACGCCGACCTGCTCGTCCGCGTCGGCGCGAACGTCCAGCCGGAACAGGACGCAGTCGTCCACGGGTGGGTCGAGCACGCGCCCGTCGTGCGGGCCGTCGTGCGCGCTGCCTGGCGCGCGGGCGCGCGCTTCGTGGAGACGATCTACGTCGACGAGCACACGCGCCGCGCGCTCGCCGAGCACGGCGCGGACGACGTCCTCGACTGGACGCCGCCGCACGTCCTGAGCCGACTCGAGGACTGGGCCGATCGCCGCGTCGCGCTCATCCAGCTCTTCGGTGACCCCGACCCGGCGCTCATGGCTGGGCTCGACCCTGCCCGCGCGGGCCGGGCACGTCCGCGGGCCGGCTACGAGCTGCTCCGCCGCCTGGCGAACGAGGGACGCTTCGCCTCGACCGTCGCAGCGTGCCCGACGGAGGGCTGGGCCAGCCAGGTCTACGGCGAGCCGGACATCGAGCGCCTCTGGAACGAGGTGGCGCACGCGATCCGGCTGGACGAACCCGACCCCATCGCCGCGTGGAGCGAGCACATCGGGGTGCTCAAGTCGCGCGCCCGCACGCTCAACGACCGCCGCCTCGATGCGCTGCGCTTCCGCGGTCCGGGTACGGATCTGACGGTCGGCCTCCTCGAGCGCTCGCGCTGGGTCGGGGGGACCGCGACGACCGCGTGGGGCCAGGAACGGGCTCCCAACCTCCCGACCGAAGAGGTCTTCACGACGCCCGATCGTCGGCGGACCGAGGGCGTCGTCAGGGCCACCCGTCCGCTCGTCTGGTTCGGCTCGATCGTGACGGGCCTCGAACTCGAGTTTCGCGACGGCCGTGCCGTCGGAGTCTCCGCCGACAGCGGTGTGGAGTTCGTCCGCGCCCAGCTCGAGATCGACGAGGGAGCGTCGATGCTCGGCGAGATCGCGCTCGTGGACGAGACATCGCGAGTCGGTCGCTCCGGCTCGGTCTTCTACAACGGGCTCCTCGACGAGAACCTCACCTCGCACGCCGCGTACGGCTCGGCGTACACGGCCGCCGTGGAAGGCGCCGACGGGCTCGAAGGCGACGCGCTGCTCGAGCTGGGCGTCAACGTCTCGTCCGTGCACGTCGACTTCATGCTCGGCGGCCCCGAGGTGGAGGTAGACGGCGTCGCGCGCGACGGCGCCCAGGTGCCGATCCTGCGTGAAAACCGTTGGGTGCTAGAGGCCGGGTAGCCCCAGGCCGGGCGGCAGGTCCAGTCCGCCCATCATCCCGCCGAGCTTCGACTTGCCGAGCTGCTCCGCGGAGCGGAGCGCCTCGTTCACCGCCGCGAGGATCATGTCGGCGAGCAGCTCCGGGTCGTCCGGGTCGATCGCCTCCGGCGCGATCTTGATCTCCGTCAGCTCGCCGGCACCGGTCGCCTTGACGGTCACCATGCCACCGCCCGCCGAGGCCTCCACGGTCTCGTTCGCGAGCTCTTCCTGCGCGCGCTGCACCTGCTCCTGCATCTGCTGTGCCTGCTGCATGAGCTTGTTGAAGTCCATTCCCATTAGTCGTCCACCTCGCGTGCGTCGAACGTCTGCTTCATCAGCTCGAGAATTCGCTCTTCGCCGGCTGGCTCGTCGTCGTCCTGCGTCTCCGTGTCCTCACCGCCGCCTTCGCCGAATTCCACGGCGAGCCGGCGCCCGGACACCTCGTAGAGCGCCTCGACGAGCAGCTCGGCGTTCTTGGGCTCTTCGGCAAGCTGGCGGTGGAACGCCGCGGACGCCGGGAACTCGACGGTCAACGTTTCCCCCGCCAGCGCCGCCGGCCGCCCCTCGCGATACACCGACGCGGCCGGAATCGAGCGCTGCTCGACCGCCGGCAGAACACTCCGCGCCCAGGCCTCCTGGAGCTGACTCAGCTCGAGTGGCGGGCCGGCCGGAGGCGGCGAGGCCGGTGGCGGCGTGGCGGTCTCGCGCGCGGGCGCAGCAGCGGGCGCTCCAGCGGGCGCCGTCCCGGCGAGCCGCTGCTCGAGCTGCTCTAGGCGGTACGCGAGCGACTCGCGCTCCAGGTCGGCCTCGGGTCGCGTCACCTTGACGAGCGCCAGCTCGAGCGGCAGCCGCGGGTCGCCGCCCTGCCGCAGATCGTCGACCGCGACGCCGAGCAGGTCGCAGAGCCGCAGCACGGTTCCCTCGCCGAGCTGGTTCGCCTGCGCGTGGAGCCGGTCGCGCGTCTCGCCCGTCAGCGGCAGCGACTCGGGGACCTCGCCCATGTGCTGGACGAGCAGTAGCTGGCGCAGGTGCTCGAGCAGATCGGTCACGAACCGGCCGAGGTCCTGGCCCTGCTCCACGAGCTCCTCGACGAACGTCAGCGCTCCGGCGGGGTCGCGGTCGACGACGAAGTCGCAGAGCCGGAACAGCGCCTCCTCCTCGACCGCCCCGAGCAGCTGGAGCACTGCCTGGACGCTGACGTGGCGGTCGGTCGCGGCGGACAGCTGGTCGAGCGTCGAGACCGCGTCGCGGAAGCTCCCTCGCGCCGACCGAGCGACGAGCGCGAGCGCAGCGTCCGGCGCGTCGATCGCCTCGTCGTCCGCGATCCGGCGGAGCAGCCGCACGAGCTCGGGCAATCGCGGCCGTGCGAAGACGAACGTCTGGCAGCGTGAACGGACCGTGGGCAGCACCTTGGCCAGCTCGGTCGTGCAGAAGACGAAGACCAGATGTGGCGGAGGCTCCTCGATCAACTTGAGCAGCGCGTTCCAGGCCGCGTCGGTCAGCTGGTGAGCCTCGTCGAGGATGTAGACCTTGTGGCTGCCCTCCACCGGCTGCAGGACGACGCGCTCACGAATCTCCCGGATGTCGTCGATGCCGCGCTGGGACGCCGCGTCCATCTCGATTACGTCGAGCGACGTGCCCGCGGCGATCGTCATGCACGAGTTGCAGACCTTGTCGGGCGTGGGCGTCGGCCCCTGCGCGCAGTTCAGCGCCTTGGCGAGGATGCGCGCGAGTGACGTCTTTCCCGTGCCCCGGGGGCCGGCGAACAAGTAGGACTGTCGCACGGAGCCGCCGGCGATCGCATTCCTAAGCGTCCGCACGACCGGCTCCTGACCGACGACCTCGTCGAAGTCCTGCGGCCGGTACTTCCGGTAGAGCGCCGTGCTCA
>JACVRM010000115.1 GCA_014534415.1 Thermoleophilia bacterium
GACCGTCTCGCCGGCCTTCCTGCTCGAGGCCGTGCCCGAGAGCACCACGGCGCCGCCGAAGATCGCGTGCGGACGCGAGCTGGTCAGCGTCACCGAGCGGGCGACGGGCGGCGTGACCGTGATCTTGCCCTTGAAAGCGGCCTCGTTTCTGTTTGGCTCCGCATAGGCGAGCGTGCCGGGTGCCGTGAACGTGCAGGACGAAGTCTGGGCAGGCTGCAGGGTCAGCTTGCAGGGCGTCTTCTCGACGACCACGTCGTGCGGCACGCTGTCGCTGTTCTTCCAGCTCACCGAGTCGCCGCTTTCGATCGTGATCTCGGCCGGCCTGAAGCCGGTGGCGGTGATCTCGATGCCGACCGTCTTTGCCAGTGCCGTCGTGGAGGCGATCAGCAGCGCGACGGTGGCGCCTGTCAGCAGCAGCTTCTTCATGGCAGGGACTCCCTTCGGGTTGGATCCTCGCCCGTGGATCTACCCAGGCAGCGCGCATATGATTCGTACTACGAAGCGATTTACAGAATCTTGACGAAGCAACCGCACAGACGTCCTAGCCGCCGCCGCGCGCCGCGCGCCGCCGCCGCCTCCCCCTCTGCAGCGCACGCCGAGCTCGAGCGGGTCCTGCGCATCGCCGACTTTCGGGCGGCGCTGCGCACCTTCCTGCGCCGCAGCGAGCAGGTCTCGCGTTCCTGCGGGCTGACGCCGCGCCGCTACCTGCTCTTGCTCATGATCAAGGGAGCGCCCGACCGCAGCGAGCGGCTCAGCTTCAGCGACCTGGCCGAGCGGCTCAAGCTCGACCGCGTGACCGTCACGGAGCTGGTGGCGCGCGCCGAGCGTGCCGGGCTGGTCGCACGCCAGCGCTCGGCCAGCGACCGCCGCGTGACGTACCTACGGCTCACGGACGAGGGCGAGCGGCGGCT
Organism: Thermoleophilia bacterium; assembly: GCA_014534415.1. Lineage (GTDB taxonomy): Bacteria > Actinomycetota > Thermoleophilia > Gaiellales > Gaiellaceae > JACVRM01. The sequence goes on from JACVRM010000115.1 coordinate 912, forward strand.
CGCGCTGGCGATCGCGGCGAGCGACGAGGACCGTCGTCAACTGGCCGGCGCGTTTCGGCAGCTCGCTCGCACGTTCAAGGCCTCGACGATCCCGTGAGCTCGATCGTGCGTCGCCAAACCAGCCGTGAAGGACTTCACCAATTTCATGCTCCTTTAAGGAACGGACGGCCGCGCATGCGCTCCAATGAACCCGAGCCGCGACGCCCGTCACGGCAGAAGTGACCAAGTCGAGAGGAGCTCCGTGAACAGAACTGTCGCCGCCCTAGCGCCGATCGCCTCGCGTTGGCAGATGCTGCTTCTGACCGTGGTCCTTGCGGCAGCCGTCTCGTTTTTCGTGGCTCCCGCTGCGTTCCCCGTCGGCCAGGCAGAGACGGTGCGCGCGCCTGTAATCAAGCTCAACGACGACCGGTTCGGCAACATCCTCGCGACGCGCGGCCGAAAGGCGCTCTACTACTGGAACGTCGAAAAGCGCGCGAACGGCAGGGTCCGCTGCACGGGCGCCTGCGCGCGCGCGTGGCCGCCGCTGGTCGTCCGCTCCCGTGCCGCCGTGCCTCGGCGCGTGGCGGGCATCCCGGGTCGTTTCGGCGTCATCCGGCGTCCCGACGGCCGGCTTCAGGTAACCCACCGGGGGCTCCCGGTCTACACCTACGCGCACGAGGGCCCGAACCAGGTGCTGTGCGACAACGTGAACGGGTGGTTCGTCGTCCGGCTCTAGCGAGCCTCGAGCGAGGCGCGGCGTCCCGGCCGAGCGCGCCGCGCCTCGCTCAGCACCACGAGGCAGCGCACAATGAGCTCATGCCGACCGTGCTGGTCGTCGACGACGAGCCGATCGTTCGCGAGATCGTCGTGTCGTACCTGCGCCGCGACGGCTTCGAGACGCTCGAGGCGGGCGACGGCGAGGAAGCTCGGCGCCTGATCGACGGCCGGCCGCCCGACGCCGTCGTGCTCGACATCATGCTGCCGGGCGCCGACGGGCTCGAGCTGTGCCGCTGGATCCGCGGCCGGTCGACGCTGCCCGTCATCCTCCTCACGGCACGCGGCGAGGAGTCCGACCGCGTCGTCGGACTCGATCTAGGCGCGGACGACTACGTGACGAAGCCGTTCTCGCCGCGCGAGCTCGCGGCGCGTGTGCGCGCCGTGCTGCGGCGGGCCGACGCGCCGTCCGCGCCGACGGCGCGCATCGCGTTCGACGATTTACGGCTCGACGCGGAGAGGCGCGAGGTGTCGAAGGGCGGGCGCGAGCTGAAGCTCACGGCCAAGGAATTCGACCTGCTGTGGTTCCTCGCGACGCATCCCCGCACCGTCTTCTCCCGCGACCAGCTCATGAGCTCGATCTGGGGCTACGAAGCGGCGTTCGACACGGGGACGGTCACCGTCCACGTCCGCCGCCTGCGCGAGAAGATCGAGAACGATCCGTCGCGGCCGCGTTTTCTCCAGACGGTCTGGGGCGTGGGCTACCGGTTCGTGCCGTGATCCTCTTCGCGCTGCTCGTGGCGACGGCGACCCTGATTGCGGGTGTGGCGGCTGCCTTCGCGATCCGCCGGCTGCCCACCGTGCGACTACAGCTGACCGGCCTTGCGCTGCTGGCGGTTCTGCTTCCCCTCTCCGCGGTCGTCGCGGCCGGCATCGTCATGTTCCAGTCCGGCCACGACTTGACGATCCTGGTCGTCGCCGCGGGCTCGGCCTGCGCCGCCGTGGCCGCCGCGCTGCTCGTCGCCCGCCGGATCGCTGCCGGCCTGTCGGGGCTCGTCGAGGCGTCGGGCGACCTCGCCGGCGATCTCGCGACGCGCGTAGAGGAGCGCGGCCCCCGCGAGCATCGAGCCCTCGCGAGGGCGTTCAACGAGATGGCGGCGAGCCTCGAGCGGCTCTTCGAAGCGCGGCGCGAGCTCGTCGCCTGGGCGAGCCACGATCTGCGCACGCCGCTAGCGAATATGCAGGCGATCCTCGAGGCGGTCGACGACGGCCTTGCATCCTTCGAGGAGTACCTGCCCGCGTTGCACGACCAAGTGCGCACGCTCTCCGCGCTCATCGACGACCTCTTCGAGCTCGCTCGCATCGACAGCGGCGCTCTCACGCTTCAGCTCCGCGAGGCGGAGCTGTCGGCCATCGTCGACTCTTGCCTGCGCGGCTTGCAGGCAGAGGCGCACGCCCGGCACGTCGCACTCGAGGCGTCCGTCGACCCGAGCGCGGCCGCGCGCTGCGAGCCCGAGAAGATCGAGCGGGTGCTGTTCAATCTGCTCACCAACGCCCTGCGCCACACACCGGGCGACGGTTCCGTCGCCGTGCGCGTCGAGCCGGGCGACGAGGTGGTGCGCGTGACCGTCGAGGACACGGGCGACGGCCTGTCGCCCGAATCGCTGCGCCGGATGTTCGAGGACTTCTGGCGGGGCGATCCGGCGCGCTCTTCTCCCGGCACGGGGCTCGGTCTCGCGATTGCGCGCGGCCTCGTCGAGGCCCACGGCGGGCGGATCTGGGCGGAGAACCGGCCGGGCGGCGGCGCACGCGTCTCGTTCACGTTGCCGGCGGCCTGACGATCCCTCTGCGCAAATCGCGGGCCATCGGTTGCCGGTTCGCGCCCGCTCGAAAAGCACTATCGGAGGTGGGCCGTGTCGGACTCGAACCGACGACCTTGGCATCGAGAGTCCGGGCGGAACGGCTGCAGCAAGCTGCTCCGAACTGAAAGTTGCTGCAACGGGCTCGGTGTGGTGCTGCAGCGAACCGCAGCCAGATGCAGCGCGCGAAGCGCCGCGCCGACGACCGCGGCGTAGCGTATGTCCCTCGTGCCAGGGTCGTCCCGACCCAGCTGGCCGTCAGTTGAAGAGGCGGCCGCCGTTCACCCAGAGGTTCTGCCCGGTCACGAAGTCGGAGCCGTGGCCGGCGAGGTAGAGGATGGTCCCGACCATATCCTCAGGCAGCTGGTCGCGCTTGAACGCACGCTGCTGCGCCAGCACGGCCGCCATCTCCGGCTGGCGCGCCGCGTACTCCTCGTCGTGCGGGATGTAATCGGGCGTGATCGTGTTCACGCAGATATTCCACTCGCCGAGCTCGCGCGCGAGCGCGCGCGTAAAGCCGACGATCGCCGCCTTCGACGAGACGTAGTGCAGAAAGCCGGGAATCCCGCTGGGGACCGTCATCGACGACGTGTTGATGATCTTCCCGTAGCGCCGTTCCTTCATCGCCGGCACGACGGCGCGCGTCGCGAGCCAGGTGCCGCGGACATTGACGGCGAAGCAGTGGTCCCACTCCTCCACGGTCAGCTCCTCGAACGGCTTCTTGACGATCTGCGTGAAGTAGCCGGCGTTGTTCACGAGCACGTCGACCCGCCCGAACCGTTCGACCACGGCCCGTGCCATCGCGTCGCAGGAGTCCGAGTCGCTCACGTCGACGCGGACGTAGAGGTCGCCCTCGTCGCTTTCGTTCAGGTCGGCGACCGCGACGCTGTAACCGGCATCCTTCAGCCCACGGACGTAAGCAGCGCCAAGCCCGCGCGCGCCGCCGGTCACGATCACGGCCTCGCCGTTCATGATCTCGCTCTGTGGACGTGCAGCCTTTCCTCGCGGAGCTCGACGCGTGGGCAGACGAGCACGACCCCGGCTTCGAGACGTACGCGTACGGCGACCACCCCGACCAGGTCGTTGACGTCCGCCGCGGCGGACCGCGCGTCGCCGTCGTGGTGCACGGAGGGTTCTGGCGTCCGGTGTTCACGCGCGCGAATACGCGCGCGCTCGCGGTCGACCTCGCGCTGCGGCACTGGACGACGTGGAACCTCGAGTACCGGCGCAGCGGCGTGGCCGACACGCTCGCGGACGTGGAGGCCGCGCTCGACCTGATCGGGCGCGGCGTCACGATCGGACACTCCGCCGGCGGTCACCTCGCCTTGTGGGCGGCGGGGACGGGCAAGGTGGACCGCGCCGTCGCGCTCGCGCCCGTTACCGACCTCGCCCGGGCGGCGCGCGAGGGGATCGGCGCCGGCGCGGCGGTCGAGTTCGCCGGCGAGGATCCTCCCGCGCACGCCGATCCGATGCGCCGGCTGCCACTGGGCGTCCCCGTGCTCGTGGTCCACGGCGCCGCCGACGATCGCGTGCCCGTCGACTACAGCCGCTCGTTCGCGGCCGCTTCCGGCTGCGAGTACCTCGAGCTCGCCCATGCCGGCCACTTCGAGCTGCTCGATCCGCGCAGCCGCGGGTGGGCGCTGGTGCTGGATCGCCTCTAGGCGTCCCACTCGACCACGAGCTTGCGGAAGCCGCGCGCGAAGAAGATCGGCTCGCGCTGGGGCGGCTCGTCCGCGGCGCGGAGGTTCGGCAGTCGCTCGAGCAGCATCGGCAGCGCGACGCGAAGCTCGAGGCGCGCCAGGGGCGCCCCGATGCAGAAGTGGATCCCCTTGCCGAACGCGAGGTGCTTGTTCAGCGCGTCGCGCTGCGGCCGCGGTGTGTCGGGGTCGTCGAAGACGGCGTCGTCGCGGTTTGCCGATCCGAAGTGGACCATCACGCGGGCCCCGGCCGGCAGCGCCCGGCCTCCGAGCTCCACGTCGCGCGTCGTACGGCGGAACAGCCCCTGCGCCGGCGACTCGAGGCGCAGGACCTCCTCGGCCGCGAGCGGCGCACGCTCCGGATCCGCGAGTTGCTCGCGCAGCTCTGGATGCGCGAACGCAAGCGCGAGCGCGCTGCCGATCGCACGGGTCACGGTCACGTGCCCCGCGACCATGAGGTCGAGCGGCACGCCGGCAACCTCGGGCACTGTCAGGTCCTCGCGCGCGGCCATCAGCGCGCCCATGAGATCGTCCCGCGGCTCGCGCGCGCGGTCCTCGAGCGCGCTTACGAAGTACCGCTGCATCTCGACGAGCCCGCGCGCATGGGAGACCTGTTCGTCTGTCGGCCGCTCCTGCTGGAGCAGCAGCCAGTCCTGCCCCCACTCGTGCAGCCGCGGGAGGTCCACGTGCGGGATGCCCAGCATCTCCCCGAGCACGCTCAGCGGCAGCGGCCAGGCGAAGCGCTCGATGAGGTCAGCGCGCCCCTCGTGCGCGAACCCGTCGATGAGTTCGCCCGCGATCGCCTCGACGCGCGGCTCCATCTCCGCCACTCGCCGCGGCGTGAACGCGCGAACTACGAGGCCGCGGATGCGGTCGTGGAGCGGCGGGTCGACGTCGATGATGTAGGGCATGTCGGGCCACCCCTCGGCGAGCACCTCGTGCGCCTGCGCGGGGAGCGCGGACTTCCGCGAGAGCAGTGCGCCGGCGGACGAGAAAGTGCGGTGATCCTTCAGCACCTTGAGCACGTCGTCGTAGCGGGTGACCACCCAGAGGTCGAGGTGCGGCGCGTAGAAGACGGGCTGCTCGCGTCGCGCGAGCTCGAGCAGCGGGAACGGGTCCTCGCGCTGCTCGGGTGCGAGCGGGTCGAAGTGGATCGCCTCGGTCACTGCTCCTCGTAGCGCGCCCACGGCACGAGCAGGCGCTCGAGTGCGACGAGAGCGTAGAAGAGCACGATGCTCATCAGCGCGAGCAGCACCATCGCCGCGAACGCCAGCGACGTGTTCACGTTGCCTCCGGACGCGATGATCACGTACCCGAGTCCCTTCTCGGCCCCGACGAACTCGCCGATCACCGCACCGATGACGGCGAGCGAGATCGCAACCTTGAGACCGACGAAGACGTGCGGCAGCGAGGCAGGAAACCGGAGCTTGACGAACGACTGCAGCCGCGAGGCGTCGAGCGAGCGGACGAGCTCGACCAGCTCGGGCGGTGTCGACTTGAGCCCGGTCGCGGTGGAGATGACGATCGGGAAGATGCAGAGCAGCAGCGTGACCACGACCTTCGGACCGACGCCGAAGCCCATCCAGAGGATGAGGATCGGGGCGATCGCGATCTTCGGCACCGCGTTCAACGCCAGCAGCACCGGGTAGATCGTGC
>JACVRM010000019.1 GCA_014534415.1 Thermoleophilia bacterium
CTTGCCCACCGCCACGTCGTAGCGGCCCGTGCCCGTGCCGCCCGCGCTGCCGTAGTACTTGTCGCCCGTGGTCACCACCGCCTGCGCGTTCCAGCCGCCCACCATGCTGGCCACCGCCGCCTCGCTGGCCGTATTCGTGCCGAAGTCGCCGATCACCGCCAGCGTCGTCGCCGACTCGGCAGCCGCTGCCGAGCCGACGCCCGCCGCCGACCAACCCCCGGCGCCCGCCGGCACCACCAACAGCGCCAGCGCCACCGTCGCGCCAACCGGGCGCAGCAGACGACCCCAGAATGAGCGTACGACCCCCGTCACTCGTCGCTCGGGATTATCCGTTCTGCCACCGAGGAGTCGGGAAGCCAAAGAGGCGGTCAGGCGGCACGGCCCCGACGTCGCGGTACGTGAGCGACTGTCCCGCAGCGTGGCCTAGGAAGTCTGCGCGAGCCCGCCCCCCGGCTCACCGTGGCACACGGGGCGGTGCGCCACGCCCTCGACACGGCGCGCAGGGGAAGGGGGATGGCGCCGTTCGACCCCGTTACGCCATCGATTCTTACCGGACGGGCGGCCAGCGTCAAGGGAGGGTGGCGGCTTCCCCCGCAGGCCGCCACCCCACAGCGCGATGCCCCGGTCGCGCATAGTGGTAGACGCGCTCGCGACCGAGTACGTGCGGTCTGGCCGACCGGTTTTACGGATTGCTAACGACGTCGACTGCGGACGGCTCGCCCCTCGGCGCCGCGAGAGGGCGGCCGGTTGCTCGACGCGCCTCGCCGGCGAGGGCGACTGCTTTCGACGGAGTCGCCGGTCGGCGTGCTGCAATGAAGCGATGAACATCAAGACGTTCGGGTCGGTGGACGAGCGCAGTCTGCTCCAGCTCGAGCGTTGTATGCGGGCGGGCGACGCCGAGTGGGGAGTTCTCTGCGCCGACCACCACCCCGGCTACAGCCAGCCCATCGGCGGCGCTATCGCGTACGAGGGGTACGTCTCGCCGTCCGGGGTCGGCTACGACATCGGGTGTGGCAACAAGGCTGCGCGCACGGATCTCACACGCGCAGACTTGGAGGCGCTCGGCGGCGTGGAGCGGGTGATGCGGGAGATCACCGGACGTATCTCCTTCGGCATGGGTGTGCCGGCGCAGGAGCGCGTCGACCACCCGGTGCTCGACCGCATCCGCAACGCCGAATTCGGACCTCAGCGCAAGCTCGCGCAGCTGGCCGAGTCGCAACTCGGCACGGTCGGCTCGGGCAACCACTACGTCAACGTGCTGGAGGACGAGGACGGCCGCATCTGGGTCGGCGTCCACTTCGGCTCGCGCGGTTTCGGACACAAGACGGCTTCGGGATTCCTGGCGCTCGCGCAGGGCCTGCCGTTCGACGCGCGCGCGCGCGAGGGAGAGATGGACTCGCCGCCGGTGCTCTTCGAGATCGACTCCGAGCTCGGGCAGGCGTACATCTCGGCGATGCAGCTGGCCGGCGACTACGCCTACGCGGGGCGGGATCTCGTGGTCGCCAAGGTGCTCGAAATTCTCGGCGCCGAGGCGGTGCACGAGGTGCACAACAATCACAACTTCGCCTGGGTCGAGGAACACTTCGGCCGCAGGTACTGGGTCGTGCGCAAGGGCTGCACACCCGCGCGTCCCGGTCAGGAGGGGTTCGTCGGCGGCTCGATGGGCGACGACTCGGTAATCCTCGAGGGCACCGACTCGAAGGAGAGCGAGGAGTCGCTCTTCTCGACGGTTCACGGCGCCGGGCGGATCATGAGCCGGTCGCAGGCGGCCGGCCGCGTGCGCCGGCGAAAGAAGTGGGCATGCGGAAACCGTGACTGCCCGCGCGTGTTCGACAAGCGAGTTGCCTGCCCGGAGCATCCCGGCGCGGGGACGATGAAGATCTGGGTCGACGAGCAGGTCAAGCCCGGCGTGGTGGACTGGCCGGCCGTCCAGGCCCGCCTGCGCGCGCAGGGGATCGTGCTGCTCGGCGGCGGCGCGGACGAGGCGCCGGAGGTCTACAAGCGGCTGCCCGACGTGCTGGCCGCGCACTCCGGCTCGATCCGAGTCGAACATCGGCTGCGGCCGCTCGGCGTAGCGATGGCCGGAGGCGACGTGTACGACCCGTACAAGGACTAGCGCCGAGCCGGTCAGCTTGTAGTTGATGTCACCCCTATCCGTGGTGTTTAATGTGCGCACCAGCCGGGCATTAGACCGCTAGCGCCCGGATCACTGCGCAACTCGACACGGGAAACAGGAGGAGATCTTCGATGCACGCACCCGTCCGAATCGTGATCGCCTTGGCCGCGACGCTCGTTCTTGCGGTGTCGCTCGCCTCGGTCGCGAGCGCGGCTCCGCCGCCGCCGTCGCCGGTGCTCGTCGAGCAAGCGGTCGCTGCCGGCTCGCTCGACTACAGCACGGGCCAGCTCTACATCGCGTACTCGATGTTCGCGTGGGACAAGCTGCCTGTGGCCTACCAGAGCCCGACGCCGTTCGACGGCACGCTCTGGTTGCTCAACCTGCGGGAGGGTCTCGACGCGATGGCCCCAGGGGCGGCGAAGCTCGAGGTCGCGGGGATGATCGGCACGGGCCCGACCGATCCGGGCACCTCGGTCTGCGATGTGCTCGCGCCGGCACCCAACACCAGCACGCTCGCGACGCCGAACTACTACATCGAGTACAACGCCGCCGAGGTCAACAACGGGCCCGACGGCGTCTTGATCGACTACTACGCGAAGTCCCTCGAGAGCGTGTGGACGACGGAGGTCAACCGCTTTGGCTGGGCGGCGCCGCCCACCTCGCTCACCAACCCGGCACCGCAGGGCAAGTACCTCGTCAAGGTCCAGCAGCTGAGCCCGGTGCTCTACGGGTACGTCTCCAACTTCGGCACCGGCGCCGGCTTCGTGGGCGACAACCCGCACACGCCGTGGGACGACAAGGACGCCTACGCCTCGTGCATGGGCTTGAACTCCGACTACAACTTCTTCCCCGGCTCGCCCGAGCGCGCGCTCGACGCGACGACCGCGCACGAGTTCAACCACTCCATCCAGTTCGGCTACGGCGCGATCGCCGACGACGACGGCCACGACAACGAGCCCGACTCCGTCTTCGTCGAGGGCGGCGCCACGTGGATGGAGGACGAGGCGATGGACCACTCGAACGACAACTACAACTACCTCTGGCCGCGCTTCGACAACGACATGGGCGAGTACGAGAACTCGCCGTACTCCTACTGGATCACCTTCCGCGGCCTGACCGAGCGCTACGGCGCCAGCGTGGCGGGCGGCGGCGAGAACATCATGCAGGCGTTCTGGGAGATCACGAGCCGCAACGAGGCGAGCAACCTGCGCGCCATGGACAAGGCCCTCCGCACCAAGGGCACGACGCTCGCCGACGCGTATCACGCATACGCGATCGCGGTGAAGTTCAACAAGCGTTGCGGTCGCGGCTACTCGTACCCGTACTGCTTCGAGGAGGGGCCGCAGTACGTGAGCGGCGACGGCGTCCAGGAAGGCGCCGGCGAGACGCAACCCCATGGCGCCGTCACGTCGGTGGGCGGCAGCTACAGCGGCTCGGCGCCCGACAACTACTCTCTGAACTGGGTGACGCTTCCGAAGGCCTCGACGACCTACACGGTGCGTCTCGAGAACACCTCGACGGGCGGGCTGTTCCGCACGACCGTTGCCTGTGACACGGGCAAGGGCCTGACGCTGACCGCGCTCTCGCCGCTTGCCGGCCCGGGCTCCACAGCCCAGGCGACGCTGCGCAAGACGGCCGGCTGCGTGCAGCTCGTCGCCGTGGTCACGAACGTCGCGGAGACCGCGCCGAATCCGGACACCTCCGCGTCACGCGCCTACACGATTTCGACGCTCTAGCAGCGGGTCCGACCGTGAGAGGGCCGCGCCGCGCGCACAGCGCGGCGCGGCCCGCGCGCGTGGGAGTAACGTACGCGCGTGCGCCTGTTCCGGGAGGACACGAAGATCGAGGCGCTTCGGCGCGCGCCGCTCTTCGAAGGGCTGTCGCGGAACGAGCTCGAGCAGCTCGCGCGGCTCGCCGAAGACCTGGAGGTCGACGCCGGCAAGGTGCTCACGCGCGAGGGCGAGAGCGGCCGTGAGTTCTTCGTGATCCTCGAGGGCGAAGTCGACGTGTCGCGCCGCGGCCAGACGATCGCGACCCGTGGCGCCGGCGACTTCATCGGCGAGATCGCGATCCTCGAAGACATCCAGCGTACGGCGACGGTCACGGCGAAGACGCCGCTGCGTTTCTTCGTTCTCACGGCGCAGGCGTTCCGCAGCGTCGTGGACGAGTATCCCGAGGTCGAGCGAAAGGTGCTACGAACGCTCGCCCGCCGGCTCGCCGCGCTGAGCGACGACCCGAGTATGGCGTAGGCGGTACCGTCGCGGACGATGGGACGCGGAGACAGGCCGAAGCGTCGCTGGAAGAACGACCGCCAGCGCAAGAAGAAAGAGCGCGAGAAGCGTGCGACGCCGGCGCCGCCGCCGACACGGCGCCGCTAGCAGGGCAACTCCTGGCGGAGCGCGAGGACGGGCGCGAAAGGATCGCCGAGGCGGGCGACGCGCTCGAGCGCCATGTGCGCCTCGATCACGAGCGCGTCCGGGCACCGCCTGACAGCGGCAGCCTCGACCTCTTCCCATCCGACGGGCGCGGAGACCAGCGGCCACGGCATCGCGCGCAGGGAGTAGGGCGCCACGGTGGAGCGGACCGCGTCGTTTTGGCGCCAGTCGACGAGCACCTTGCCCGGACGCGCCGAGCGCAGCGTCGCCTCGGCAGCCACGTGCGCGGGCCGCTCCGCGGCGAGCCGCTCGGCCACGGCCCGCGCGCACGCCTTCGTCTCGTCGTCGCTGTAGCGCGTCGCAAGCGGGACGTACACGTGAAGGCCGAGCGAGCCGGACGTCTTGACGAACGCCTCGACGCCGGCTTCGGCGAGCAGCTCGCGCAAGCGCAGCGCGAGGTCGCAGCAGGCGAGCAGGTCGGCGGGCGGCTCGGGATCGAGGTCGAAGACGAGCGCCGTCGGCGTGTGGGGCGCGTCGGCCGTCGTCAGGAATGGGTGCAGCTCGATCGCCCCGAGGTTGGCGACCCAGAGCAGCGACGCCGCGTCGTCGACGATGCACATGCGGAAGACTGCCCCGTGCCGACCGGATACCTCGGCCGTGCGCATCCACGAGGGCTGCCCCCGGCAGTTCGTCTGGTACCAGTTCGTCCCCTCGACACCTTCGGGAAAGCGGCGCAGCGTGAGAGCGCGGCCGCGCAGGTGCGGGACGATGACGTCGGCGACCGCCGCGTAGTACTCCAGCATGTCGCCTTTCGTAAAGCCGCCGGGCCAGAGCGGGCGGTCGACGTTCGTGAACGTCAGTGTCCGGCCGTCGACCTCGACGACGCGGTTCGTCACCGGAGCTCGAGCAGCTCGGCGGGCGTCACCGCGGGCGCGTCGAGCTGGTCGAGCGTGCAGGAGCTCGGCTCTCTGTCCGGGCGCCAGCGCCGGAAGCGACCGGGATGCCGGAACCGGCGGCCGTCGAGCTGGTCATACGTGATCTCGCAGACGAGCGATGGAGCGACCGGCACCCAGTCTCGCTCCATCTCAGGGGTCCAGCGGCCGGCCGATCCCTTGAGCCGCCCGACCGGGTTGCCGCCGATCAGGAAGCCGTGCTCCCAAGGGTGCCCGGCGAGGTCGACGGCGAGCGGCGCAAGCGTCTCGAGAAGGCGCTCGCGCTCCGCCTCGGTGAACGAGCTGGCGACGCCCACGTGCACGAGCGAGCCCGCCTGGTCGTAGAGGCCGAGCAGGAGCGAGCTCGGCAGCGCGCGGTCGCTCAGCCAGCGGAAGCCGCCCACGACGCAGTCGGCCGTCCGCTCGTGCTTGACCTTGATCATCGCGCGGACGCCGGGCGCGTAGCGGAGGTCGCGGTGCTTGGCGACCACGCCGTCGATCGCACTGCCGGCGAGGCGGTCGAGCCATCGTTCGGCGAGTCTGCGGTCGCTGGTCAGCGGAGTTACGCGGAGCGGCGACGGCGCGCCCACGAGCAGCTGCTCGAGTCGGGCGCGGCGCTCGGAGAACGGCTCGTCGAGGAGGTTGCAACCTTCGACGGCCGGTAGGTCGAACGCGACCAGCGTCGCGGGCGTCTCGCGCCGCAGCCGGTCGACGCGCGAGCGGGCCGGGTGGATCCTCGCCAGGAGCGCGGGGAAGTCGAAGCCGGCCGGCCCCGCGGCGAGGATCTCGCCGTCGAGGATGAAGTCGCGCGGCACGGCCGCCAGCGCCTCGACGAGCTCGGGAAAGTAGCGCGCCAGCTCGCGCCCGTGACGGCTACGCAGGTCGACCTCGTCCCGCTCGCGGAACACGAGACAGCGGAATCCGTCCCACTTGGGCTCGTACAGGTACCCGTCGCGCGGCAGCTCGCGGGCGAGCCGCGCGAGCATGGGCCTCAGCGTCCGCTCCACGCCGCATTCGTACCCGTCAGCGCCTCCGCCGGCACGTGGTCACGAGGTGGTGACGCACGACCAGCCAAGCCGTGCACGCCTGTGTGAAGCTACCGGCGGGACGCAGGGAGCGACTCGGGCGGCACACGGGGCAGTGCGCCGATCGCGTTGGGAGAGAGCGCAGATCGCCCCCTGCGTCCCGCAGCTTCAACGGCGAGCCGGCCCACGCTACGACCGGACGCTAGCGGCGTCAAGGGCAAGTTACCCTTTTAGAGGGACGCCTGAGCGCTTTCGCCGGCCGATGGTGAGCGTATGTCAGCGTCGTCCGTTGCAGCCGTCGTCCGTGCGGCCGAGCGTGTCCGTGGCGCCGAGCAGCGCCTTCGAGATGCGCGCGCCGAGCTCCGCGCAACGATCGTCGCGGCCCACGCACATGGCACGAGCTTCGCCGCTATCGCGCGTGCGCTCGGCGTGACCAGGCAGCGCGTCGCGCAGATCGTCCACGGCCCAGATCCGCGCTAACCGCGTTCACAGCGCCCGGGCGAGCGTGCCGCCGCCGAGCGTTCGCTCGGCGCCCCCGCCGGCGCGCGCGCGGAGGCCGCGGTCGGACGTCACGAGCCAGTACGGCTCGCCGTCCGCGGCGAGCTGGGCCGCACGGCGCGCGATCCAGTCATCCGCGCTCTCGGTGCCTGTGCCCACGACCAGGTGGGCGCCTTCGGCCCGCTCGCCGACGATGCCGCCGGGCGCCTCGCCGTCGAAGACGATCGCCGCCCGCAGGCCTTCGGCGTCGGCCCACGCCGCGGAGCGCGACACCATCTCGAGTTCCGGGATGTTCGGCCAGCACGAGCGCAAGACGTTGCGGGCGTCGATGAGCACCGCCTCGCTCGGCACGCGCGTGACTGTAGCGCCGTGCTCGATCGGCACGCGCCCCGACTACGTAGAACGCGTCGTCGCCACCTCTCCGCCCGTTCCGGCGAGCGCGACGGCGTCGCGAAGTGCCAGGTCCCAGTCGCGCGCGAAGCGCTCGATGCCGAACCGCTCCTCGGCCCGGCGGCGCGCGCCTTCGCCGAGCCGGCGCGCCTCGTCACGATCGCTCAGCAGCGCGTGCATCCGCTTCACGAGCGTGTCCACGCGCGTGTCGACGTAGCCCGATACGCCGTTCTCGATCGCCGTCGCGTATTCCGTGGTCGCCAGCGCCACCACGGGCAGCCCGACGGCCATCGCCTCGAGGACCGCGAGCCCCAGGCTCGTGTAGCGAATCGGATTGAAGAGGAAGCGGTAGCGCGCGGCGAACGCGGGGAGCTCGGCGTGCGGGACCTCACCGAGGCCGCCGAGCTGCTCGGAGCCAATGCCGACGAGGTCGAGCGGCACCTCGCGGCGGACGCTTTCCCAGACGTCGAGGCCGAGCCGGCGCCCCCGCGCTCCGAGGTTGTTGACGACGACCAGTCCGCGATCGAGCTCCCCAGTCCACAGTGCCCGGTCGGTGACGGGCACGCCGTGGTCGATGACGCGGGTCGGCGTGCCGCCGTTGTCCCACATCAGCTCGTTGAAAGGCGTGACGTGGACGAGCAGGACGTTCGGGTCGTCGACGTGGTGGCGGGTGTCCGTCGGCACCTCGCGCGGCGGGTCGTGCTCGAGGAACACCCGCGGCCCGGCGCGCTGCTCGTCGCTCAGTAGTTCCCACTGGTCGTGCGTCCAGTTGTGCTCCGTCTGGAACAGAACGCAGTCGATGTCGAGCCGGTCCACGCCGCGGGCGGGCACCTCGATCAGGTTCGCCGGCCAGTCGGACCGCCCGCGCCCGTGGTACGGCGGCGTGCGGGCCGGTGTGACGGGGAGGAGGAAATCGTGGGGCGCGCGCGCAAGGTACTGGAGGTAGCTGCCGTGGACGTGCCAGGTGAAGACACGTAGCCGGTCAGCTGCCATCGCGCTCCAGCAGCCCGTCGACCTCGGCGATCACCTGCTCCGGCCGCACGACCGGAGCCGTGACCGCGCGGTGCAGGGCACCGTCGAGCGGCGCCCATCGCCGCGGGTCGGATGCCGTGAAGACGACCACGCTCGGCACGCGGAGCGCGGCCGCCACATGCGAGACGCCGGTGTCGTTCGAGACGAGCAGGCGGGCGCGCTCGAGCAGGGCGCCGAGCGCCCCGAGCGACGTGCGCCCGGCAACGTCGACGGCCGGCTCGCGCATGGCCGCCGCGACCGCCCCTGTGATCGGCCGCTCGCTCTCCGAGCCGGTCAGCACGACGCGCAGCCCGCGCTCGGCGACCGCGTCGGCCACCGCCGCGAACGACTCGGGCGCCCAGCGCCGCGAGGGCAGCCGAGAGCCGGGATGTACGCACGCGTAGTCGCCGTCGATCTCGAGATGTCTCAGCTCCTCGCGATCGGCGTCGGTCAACGGGAACTCGAGCTGGGCGCCGTCGACCGGGAGGCCGAGAAACTCGGGTAGCCGGAGGAGCCGGACAGGCTCGGGGCCGCGCGCCGGGTACTCCGTGAACGTTTCGGGATCCGGGCAATAGCCGTCCGCCCGGAAGAAGCCGGCCGTGCGGCGGCCGCCGAGCAGGACCGCGAGCGGGTTGGTCACGTCGCCGCTGCCGTGCAGCTGGACGACCAGGTCGAAGCGGCGGGCCTGCGCGTCGCGCAGGAACTCGGGGATCGCCGCGACGACCGGCTCCTGCTCCGGCAGGCCCGGGTAGCCCGGCAGCTCGATGAGGGCATCGAGGTAGTGCGCGAACCGCCCGACGAACTCCGCGGCCCACGGCAGTCCGACGAGCGTCACCTCCGCGTCGCGGAAGGCCGCTCGGATCGACCGCAATGCCGGCACGGCGCAGAGCAGATCACCGAGCGCGAGCGCCCGGAGCACGGCGATGCGGCGAGGCTCGAGGGCGGCGAGCGGAATCGGCGGCATGGCGGAGACAGTCTCGCTACTCGCGCCGCCCGGGGCGCGCTACTGCTTGCGCGCGATTGCCCTGGCCAGCTCGGTCTTGGTCATCTTCGAGCGCCCCGGGACGCCCAGCCGCCGCGCGCGCTCGTAGAGCTCGCGCTTCGTGTTGCCGAGCACGTCGACGCCGCCGTACGTCTCGCCGCCTTGGCGGGCCGCCCGGCCGCTCTTGGCGGCCTGCGGATCGGACGGGCCCTTCTCGTCCTTCTCGACCCAGCGGTCGTCTTTCTTCTCGAACGAGTGCTTCAGCGCCGAGAAGGCGGTGCGATGCGCGCGCTCGCCTTCGCCGTACGTCTCGACGGCGCTGTCGTGTGCCTTCGCCCAGGTGCGCTGCGCCTTCTTCGACGAGCGGGCGATCGTGTCGGGCATCTCCTCGCGTGCGGGCACTCCCGCCTCACGTACCACGGGGCCGGGGACGCCAAACGCACGGGCGGGCGCTCGCGGCCGACCGCGCTCTCCCGCCTGCGCAGGGAGACCGTGCTAGAGGCGCTCGGACGGCACGGCGCCGCTCCGTCGGGCGAGGCGAAGACCGATCGGCGCCGCTGCGCCAAGCGCGACGAGCCAGAGCGGCACGTCCGTGAACGGCACCTGGCCACGGCGAACGCGGTTGACGGCCGAGCGCGCACTGCCGAGCGCGCGGTCGGAAGCCGGCTCACCGTCCGCCCTTGCGTCGGACCCCGTCGACGCCGTGGCCGCCGTGGTCGTCGCGGCAGTCGTCGTGGTCGTCGTGCCGGCCGGGCAGCCGCCCGCGGGTACGGGGTTGACGTCGCCGTGCGCCTGGTGGGCCGGCCAAGCGCTCGCGCTGACCGTTATCTCGACGTACGGATTCGAGTCCGAGGCCGTCCGGTGGCAGATCGTCACCTTGTCCTTGGCCGCCTTGGTCTTCGCGTCGTGCGCCTTCGCGGCGTTCGTCTTCGAAGTCTTGCTCTTCTCTTTTGTCTTCGCCGCCCCCTGCTTCGAGCCGGCGGGGCAAGGCGTCTGCATGAGGTCGCCGTGCTTGAGGTGGGCGTCGAGCGCGTTGCGGCTGATCGTGATTTCGACGTACGGATTCGAGTCCGAGCCCGTCCGGTGGCAGATCGTCACCTTGTCGGCGGGCGCCTGCGTTGTGGTCGCGACGGGCTTCCGCTTCGTGGTCTGCCGGGGCTTCGGCTTCGGCGGCCGATGCGCGGCCACCTTGGCCGTCTTCGTCTTCGGCTTCCGCTTGCCCGCCTGTGCGGGCTGCGCGCGATGCGGTGGCCTCGCCGGCTCGCCGGCGTTCGTGGGATCTGCCGCCGCAGTCGCGGACTTGCCTTCCGGCGGCTTCGCGCCGCCCTCATCGGCGAGCCCCGCGCTTGGAAGGGCCGCGAACGCGATGAGGGCGGATGCGTAGCAAAGTGCGTGGCGTCTCATCTCCTCCCCCATCTGGTGGGTTCCACGCACAAGACGTCGCCTGCGCGCGAATCTTGCGCTGCGCTCAGAAGACCCGCCGGTAGAGCGAGCAGCCGCGACAGACTTCCGGCGGGTCGTCGCCGAGCAGTCCGGCGCGAAACTCCCGGTAGGCAGCGTTCCGCCAGACGCGCGCGAAGCCGTCCTGCTCGACGTCGCCGAGCGCCGCGCGGTCCGAGCCCATCACCATGCAGCACGGCTGCGCCTTGCCGTCGTGGGTCACGTACGCCTCGGTGAAGGTCCAATGGCAGCCGGGGGCACCCGGTCTGCGCGTCGCGGCCCAGTCGGGCTCCTCGAGGCGCGGTAGGCGCAACTCGATCTCGAGCTCGTGCGCAAGCGCCGCCGCCTGGTCGAACAGCTCGCCTGCGTGCTCGTCGGCCTCGGCCCAGAGCGCCTCCTCGGCCGCGAAATCGCGGATCTCGCGGTAGGACCCGGCGGGGTCGGTGTCGCTGAAGGAATGCGACAGGTTCTGCACCCAGACGCTTTCGACGCCGAGCTCGGCAGCGAGCCGCACGAGTTGCGGCAGCTCGTCGACGTTGCGCCGCATCGCGACGAACACGATCTGCACGGTCGGACGTTCGGCGCCGAGCGTCCGGCGTGCCTCGACCAGCCCGCGGATGTTTCCGCGTACGCGTGCGAAGTCGGCGCCGTCGCGGACGCCCTCGTACGTCTCCGCGGTCGCACCGTCCAGCGACACGTGGAGCCAGTCGACGCCCGCGCGCACGAGTCGCTCCGCCGCGGCTCGTGTCAGGAACGTGCCGTTCGTGTTGAAGCCGGTACGGATGCCGCGAGCGGTCGCGTACTCGACCATCTCGAAGAAGTCGGGCGCCAGCATCGGCTCGCCGAGCCCCTGGAGCGTCAGCTTCTCGAGGTCAGGCAGCTCGTCGACGATCTGCTTGAACGTGTGGAAGCACATCGCCCCCTGCCGGCGGCCGAGCTTCGGCCGGTAGCGGACGAGGCACATCCGGCAGGCGAGGTTGCACGCGCCGGTGACCTCGACCTGGAGCTCGCGCGGGAGCGGCGGGACGAGCCGGTCCATCTCGGTCAGGGCCACGACGGCTCCCGCGACGGGGCGACGAGGAGCTCGCGCACCTCACATCCGGCCGGCTGCGTCAGCGCGAAGAGCACTGCTGCAGCGACGTCCTGCGGACGGGTGAGCTGCGCATCGGCGGGCGGCCGGTACTGCTCGGGCCGGCCGTCGAAGAACGCGGTGCTCATCCCACCGGGGACGAGAAGCGTCACGCCGACGCGCCCGGCGGTCTCGGCGGCGAGCGCGCGCGTGAAGCCGACCACGCCGAACTTGCTGGCGCAGTAGGCGGTCGCGTCGCTGAGCGCCCGCAGGCCGAGCGTCGAGGCGACGGTCACCACGCGGCCGCCGGAGCGCTCGAGATGGGGCAGCGCGGCGCGGACGACGGCTGCGGTGCCGAGCAGGTTCACGCGCACGACGTGCTCCCAGCTCTCGCGCGGCACCTCGTCCAGGCGACCGCAGGCGTCGGTGCCCGCGCACGTCACCACGGCGTCGAGCCTGCCGTGGCGCTCGGCGACGCGGACGACGGCTTGCTCGGCGGCCGCGCTGTCCGCGAGGTCCACCACCTCGCGGTCGAGGCCGTCGGCAGGCGTGGCGCGATCGAGGACGACCGGCCTTCCGCCCGCCGTGCGCACGCCGCTCGTGACGGCCGCGCCCAACCCTGAGGCGCCGCCCGTGACGATCACGACCCCGAGGTCAGGCACGGGCGGCCCCGGTGGCCAGGCGCGTCGTCGAGCGTCCCTCGAGGAACGGCAGGACGACCGCCCGTCCGCCCCAGCGTTCGACGACGCGCGTCTCGGGCAGCTCCGAGACGTCGTAGTCGCCGCCCTTCGCCCAGACGTCCGGACGCAGCTCCTCCAGCACAGCCTCGGGCGTATCTTCGTCGAAGACGACGACTGCGTCCACGCAGCCGAGCGCGGCGAGCACGGCGGCGCGGTCTTCGGCCGGCACCAGCGGCCGGTCGGGTCCCTTGAGGCGCCGGACCGAGTCGTCGGAGTTCAGGCAGACGACCAGGCAGTCGCCGAGCGCGCGGGCGGCCTCGAGGGTGGCGACGTGACCGGCGTGGAGCAGGTCGAAGCAGCCGCCCGTCGCGACCACCCTGCCACGCGCGGCGCGAACGCGCGACAGTAGACGCTCGAGGGGCTCGCCAACCTGCGGCCGGGCCACCCGGCCCGGATCCACGTCGACGCGCGGCTCCAGCGAGAACGCGCCCGCGCCGCCCGCCGCCACGAACGCCGATGCGAGCCGGACGGCGCCCGCGACGGCGTCGGCGAGCGAGGCGCGGTCGGCGAGCAGCCCGGCTGCGGTCGCGCCGAAACGGTCGCCGGCGCCGCACGGGTCGCCTCCGACGACGGGCGGCGCAGACAAGAGCCGCGGCTCGCCGCTGTCGTCGAGCAGCAGGGCCCCCTCGCTCGCGAGCGTGATCGCCACCGCGTCCGCCCGCCAGCGCGCGCGAAGCGCGTCGGCCCGGGCGGCGAGATCGCGGAGCGAGTCGCCTTCGATTTCAGCGACCAGGGCGGCGGCCTCGGCGCGGTTGGGCGTAACCAGTGCGGCGCCCGGCACGGGGTCGGGCCCGCGCGGGTGCGGGTCCCAGACCACCGGCGCCTCGCGGGCCCGGTCGGCGAGCGCCTCGCGGAGCGCGGGCTCGCGGGTCACCCCGCGGCCGTAGTCCGCCACGAGCACCGCGGAGGCGGACGCGATCGCGTCGAGCACGTCGCTCGCGGGCGCCTCGAGCAAGCCGCCGCGCCGCCCGCCGTGATCGAGGCGGACGAGCAGGCGGCCGCCGCTGCGCACACGCACCTTCTCGGCCGTTGCCCCGCGCTGGCCGAAGGCAAGCAGCCGCACGCCGGCGGTCTCCACGAGGGACCGCAGCTCGTCCGCTGGCGCGTCGGGCGCGAGCGCGGTTACGAGCGTCACGTCCCGCCCGTCCGCGGCTGCGAGCGCGGCCGCGAGCGCCGCGCCGCCGGGGCGCGAGCGCTGGACGAGCTCCTCCACGACCGGCACCGGCGCCTCCGGGCAGAGGCGCTCGACGCGTCCCTCGAGGTCGCGGTCGAGCAGCGAGTCGCCGACGACGACGAGCGGCCGCTTCACGGCGCGCGTGCCTCCAGCGCGTCGGTCAGCGAGAGCGCCCGTATGGCGACGTGCGCCTCGACCGCCGCGCAGAGCAAGTGGATGCACACCAGGTGCAGCTCCTGAATGGTGGGGGTGTAGGTGGCTTCGATCGCGACCGCTCCGTCCGCGAGGGACGCGAGCGGGTTCGGCGCACGGCCCGTCAGCGCGAACGTCGTGAGGCCGCACTCGGCTGCCGTCTCCACCGCGCGCAGCACGTTCGGGCTCGCTCCGGACGTGGAGATGGCGACGAGCACGTCGCCGGCGCGGCCGTGCGCCTCCACTTGGCGGGCGAAGACCTCGTCGGCGCCGTAGTCGTTGCCGATCGCGGTCACGCTCGAGGGATCCGTACAGAGCGCGATGGCGCTGAACGGCGGCCGGTCCTCGCGGTAGCGGCCGACCAGCTCGCCCGTCAGATGCTGCGCCTGCGCGGCGCTCCCGCCGTTCCCCGCTGCAAGCAGGCGTCCTCCGCGGGTCAGGACGCGTGCGAGCTGCCGGCCCCAGTCGTCGATGCGGTCGACCTCGCACTCGAGCGCCGCGAGCGGCGCGGTGAGCGCTGCCAGGTGATTACGGCCGGTGAGCACGTTCACGCACTCGCCTCCTCGGCGGCGACGAGCCTCCGCTCGCCCGCGAGGTCGGCATACACCTGGAGCATCGAATCGGCCGTACGCGTCCACGTGAAGCGCTCGCGTACGCGGCGCACTCCGGCCGCGCCGAGCCGGGCCCGCAGCGCGGGGTCGCCGAGCAGCGTGCGAAGAGCGCGTGCGATCAGGTCGGGGCGCCGCGGCGGGACATGGATCCCCGTCACGCCGTCGACCACCGTGTCGATCAAGCCCCCGACCGCCGCGGCGACCACCGGCACGCCGGAGGCCATCGCCTCGAGAGGCACGATCCCGAAGGGCTCGTACCACGGCACGCAGACGACGACGTCGGCCGAGCGGATCAGCCGCGGGACGTCCTCGCAGCCGACGCGGCCGAGCAGCTCGACGCGCTCCTCGACGCCGGCCTCGCGCGCGAGGCCAAGCAGCCGCCGGGCCTCGCGGCTTTCGAACAGGTGCGCACGATCCGGGCCGCCGGCGACTAGGAGCTCGGCCCCTGGCACGTCCGCGAGCGCCTTGATGACATTGCCGACGCCTTTCCGCTCGACCAAGCGGCTCACGACCACGATGCGGTGGCGGCCCGGCCGCCTCGCCAGCGCAGGCCCGTGCGGCGAGAAGCGTTCGGCGTCGACCCCGGACGGAATGACGCGGATCTTCGCCAGGTCTGCGCCCACCCGCGCGAGCTCGAAGATCTCGTCGCTGCACTGCGCCACGATCACGTCGGCGCGCCGGATGATCGCGCTCTCTTCGCCGATTCGTTCGGGTGGGCTCGTGTCCTTCGGGCCCTGGTGGCGGCGCTTGACGACGCCGAGCGCATGGAATGTGTGCACGACGGGCAGCCCGAGTGGGCGGGCCGCCGCAAGCGCGGCACGACCGGACATCCAGAAGTGCGAGTGGACGACGTCTGGCGGTGCCTCCGTCCACGCGTCGAGCAGGCCGCCCGCGAACTCGTCCATGAACGGCAGGAGGTTGTCGATCGGGTTCTCGATCGGCTCGGGCGGGCCCGCGTCGACGTGATCGACGACGACATTCGGGGCGAGCCGGACGCGGCGCGGCAGCGAGGCGTCGTCGCGTCGCGTGTGGACGACGACCGCGACTCCGCGACGGCCGAGTTCGCGCGCCAGCGCGGCGACGTGGACGTTCTGGCCGCCGGCCTCGACTCCGCCGAGCACAGCGAGCGGGCTGGCGTGCTCGGACACGATCGCAATCCTCATCGCCTCACCTCCGCCTCGGTCACGTCACAACCGCCGCAGGTCGCTGGATCGCAAGCGATTCGAGGGCCGCCAGAACGTCGTCGACTCCGACGGAGCTTAGACACGGATGCCCTGGGACGGGGCATTCTCGCGCACGCGAGCCGGCGCAGAGCGCTTCCTGGTCGCCGAGCACGACGTGCGGAACACCCCAGGGTCGCCACCGCGCGGCCGGAACGACCGGCGCGAAGAGCGAAACGATCGGCGTCCCGACCGCGGCCGCGAGGTGGGCGGGGCCCGTATTGCCGACGACGACAGCGTCAGCGTGCGCGAGCACGTCCGCGAGGTTGGCAAGATCGGTGTGTCCGCCCAGATCCAGCACCCCGTCGCGCGGCGCGCCGGCGACGAAGCGCGTGAGTGCGCGCTCGTCCGGGCCGCCGGTCACGACCACGCGCCGGCCGCGGTCGGCGAGCGTCTCGACGAGCTCCGCGCTCCGCTCGGGCGGCCAGGCACGCGTCGGGACGGATGCGCCGGGATGGACGACGACGTAGGGCTTCTCGAGCGGGGGCGGGCCTCCCGGCCGCTCGACGCGCAGGCGCCCGTCGTCGCCGGTCGGCAGCTCGTAACCGAGCGCGGCGACGAGAGAGAGGGCACGCTGCACCTCGTGGATGTCTCCCGGATCGCGGTGCCGGATGTCGAGCAGTGAGCCGGGGTAGTCGTCGCTGACCGCGGCGACGATTGGTACGCGTGCGAGCCTGAGCAGCAGTGCGGTCGGCAGCGCGCTCTGGTGAAAGGAGGTGAGCACGATCGCCTGGTCGAGCTCACGGTTGGCGAGGCGGTCGACCAGCGCCAGCGTCTCCGAGCGGTCGACCGGGGGTGGCTCGGGGTCGATCCAGGGCGCGCGGTGCACGAGCACCTCGTCCACGCCGGGCAGGAGCTCGGCCGCCGCACGGCCTCGCGGGCCGCAGAGCAGCGTCACCCGGCCCGCGCTCGCGGCGACGGCGCGGACGGCCGGCCCCGCGAGGAGCACGTCGCCGTCGGAGTCGAGCCGGGCGACGAGGACGCGGGGCCTCATCGCGAGCCTCCGAGCAACCGCTCGACCGCGGAGGGCAGGTCGGGGGCGACCTCGTCGGCTGCGGCGACCTCGTCGCGCCGCGTGCGCTCGGTCGGAACGAGGATCGCCCGCGCTCCGGCCGCCCTCGCCGCCTCGACGTCGGACCCGATGTCGCCGACCACCACGCAGCGTTCCGGCGCCACGCCGAGCGTCTCGGCCGCGCGGAGGACGAGACCGGGCGCCGGCTTGCGGCAGCCGCAGCCTTCATCGGGCCCGTGCGTGCAGTAGAGCCACGGGCCGAGCGGGCCGAGCACGCTTTCGATACGCCGGTTGACGGCCTCCACCTGCTCTCGCGTGAGCAGCCCGCGCGCGACGCCGCTCTGGTTCGAGACGACCGCGGTGGGAATGCCCGCGGCGCGCAACCGGTCGACCGCCTCGCGCGCGCCCGGCATGACCGTCACGCGGCCGGGGTCGCCGTTGTAGGGGACATCCTGGACAAGCGTCCCGTCGCGGTCGAACAGCACCGCTCCCGGCCGCTCAGCCGACCCGGCGACGCCTGCGGGCCATGTGCCGTGAAGTCGCCGCGCCCGGGCGATTCCCCTCGCCCGGTGGTAGACCGCGGCCACCGGCAGCAGCGCGCTCGTGACGACCATCGTCGCGACCTCGTCTGCTGTTCGCGGCCCCGGAGCGATGCGTGCCCAGGCAAGCTCCGCAATGCCGGCGAACCAGCCGGCCGCGCAGAGCGAGGCGACGCGGCGGCGCCCGAGCGCGAGCGCAAGCAACGACGCCACACCGACGGCCGTCGTCGCCAGGTGAACCCGAAAGCGGCCCGGCGCTGCGCCCACGCGCTCTTGCCATCCCGAGCCGTGCAGCGCGTCCATCAGGGCGTCGTCCGCGTTTCCGGCCTGAAGCGTGACGCTCGTCCAGCGGTCCGCGGGACCGACCGGGTGGTCGCACCTGCGCTCGCCGCGAACGAGCCGGTAACCGGCGGCGAGCACACGTAGCGCAAGGTCGGCGTCCTCGCGGTAGGCGCGCTCGAACCGCTCGTCGAACCCGCCCACCGCGGCAAGCGCGGAGCGGCGGAACGCCATGTCCGCCGTTGCCCAGCGGGCGGCTTCCAGGCCCTTGACGTTGCGCTCCCAGTCGGTGGGCCGGCGGTCGGCGGGAAGCGGCACGTGGAGGCGGCCCTGGCTGCCTGCCACGTTGGCTTCGAGACCGGCGAGGTCGCCGGCGAGCCGCTCGAGCCAGTCGGCGTGGGGGACGACGTCGTCGTCGAGGAACACGATCCACTCCGCTCGCGCGGCCCGCCAGCCGGCGTTTCGCGCGGCGGCAGGTCCCGCGGCAGGACCGTGAATGACGTCGACGCGCCCTTTGAGCCGCTCCGGAACGGGCGGCAGTCTCGTGTCGGCTGCGTCGAGCACGAGCCAGACGCGCTCCGGCAGCGGCCCGCACGACCGCCCGAGCCCGTCGACCAGCGCGCCGAGCGAAGGCCGCGCCAGCGTCGGCACGACGATTTCGAAGGACGGGTTCGTCACGCCGCTCTCACACGCTCGGCGGGTGCCGCGAGCGCGGCGCGGCGAACGAGGTACGGGCCGATCGCGAGGACGTCGACGGGCGCCGAGCCGAAGCATTCGAGCGCGTCGCGCGGATCGTCCACCATCGGCCGTCCGGCCGTGTTGAGGCTCGTGTTGACGACGACGGGAATGCCGGTCAGACGGTCGAACGTGTCCAGCATGCGCGCCACCAACGGCTCGTGCGCCCGGTCGACGGTCTGGATACGCGCCGTGCCGTCGACGTGCACGACCGCCGGAATCCGTTCGGCCCACCCTGCGCGCACGCGGTGCGTGAAGAGCATGTAGGGGCTCGGGAGCGGTCCCTCGAAGATCTCGGCGGCCCGTTCGTCGAGCACCATCGGGGCGATGGGCCGGAATTGCTCACGCCCCTTGATGTCGTTCAGGCGCTCGAGGTTCGCGGCGTGCCGCGGGTTCGCGAGCAGGCTCCGGTGACCCAGAGCGCGCGGCCCGTACTCGCTCCGCCCCTGGAACCACGCGACGACGCCGTCCTCCGCGAGTACCTCTGCAACCGCCGCGCCGATGTCGGCCGGCCGCTCGTAGCCGAGCGCGGCCGTGTCCAGCCGGCCGGCGAGTGCCGCCGCGTCCCATTCGCGTCCGAGGTCCGCGCCGGACATGGGCTCGACTTCGTCGCCGAGCTCGGAGGCGACGTGCAGCGCCGCGCCGAGCGCGGTGCCGGCGTCACCCGCCGCCGGCTGCACCCAGATGCGCTCGAACGGCCCCTCGTCCCAGATGCGCGAGTTCGCGACGCAGTTGAGCGCCACGCCGCCCGCCATGGTCAGGCTCTCGTCGCCGGTCTGAGCGTGCAGCCAGCGTGCGAGCTCGAGCAGTACCTCCTCGAGGCGCCGCTGCACGGATGCGGCCAGGTCGGCCTGCAGGGAGGTCCACTCGTCGCCGTATGCTGGCGGCGCGAAGCTCGTCCAGTCGATCGGCTGGACGAGGAAGCCTCCGTTGCCCGTCGTTCGGACGAGCTCGCGAAAGCGGTCGAGGAAGCGCGGCCGCCCGTACGAGGCGAGCGCCATCACCTTGTACTCGTCCGACGAGCGGCGGAAGCCGAGGTGCGCGGTCAGCTCCTCGTACATGACGCCAAGCGAGTGCGGAAGCTCCTGCACGCCGAGCACCTCTAGCCGGTCGCCGTCGTAGCGCCCCGCGAGGAACGAAGCGCGCTCACCGCGGCCGTCGAGCACCATCACGCTCGACCGCTCGAACGGGGACGCCAGGTGAGCGGAGGCGGCGTGCGCGACGTGGTGGGCGACGTAGCGGACGCGCGCTGGATCGAGGCCGGGCAGCGCGGTGCGGAGGAAGAGCGGCGCGCGCTTCACGAACAACGTCCGCAGCCCTTCCCAGTGGTCGGCGACGACATCACCGGCAAACGGCGGCGCCAGATCGGGGTCGTACGAGTACGCGACGGCGTCGAGATCGGCCGGCTCGAGCCCTGCCCGCTCCAGACACCACGCCGCCGACTGCTCCGGCAGCTCCCACGTCGAGAAGGGGACCGGCACCTTGCCGTGCTTGCGGCGCGAGAAGCGCTCCTCCTCGGCGGCCGCGACGATCTCGCCGTCGACGACGACTGCGGCTGCAGGATCGTGAAAGACCGCGTTTATTCCGAGGACGCGCATTTCTTCGCCGATTTACTGCTCCGGGGGAGGAGCAGTAAAACACCGGTCCGGCGGTGGTGCGTTAAGCCGCTGTTATGTCGCAAGGAAGAGCGAACCGGCATGGCGGCGCGGAACACTGCGGCGCAGCGGGCTCCGGCGTAACAAGAAGTAACAGCGCGAAGCTGCGTGGTTTCGGTCGATGGTGGATATCCGCGGAATCATCTCGTTGTCGGCGTCGTCGGCACTCGACCGCCGCATTTCGTGGCCGTGCACGCAGAAGCAGCCGCGCTAGCCGGCCCGGTGTCAGTCGAGGCTCGGAGGCCGGGCGCTCTTGCCGCCGCAAACCACCGCAGCGACGACGCCCACCGTCACGGGCCGAGGCAGGTGAACTCGATCTGTCGATTGATGGGCTCCGTCCGGAGATCGAGCACGAACGAGACTCGCGCCCGGATCCGGTTGCCGGACTCGTTGGCCAGCAAGCGAGGGCGGCCGAATCGGGCGGTTGAGCGCAAGCTCGCCGGAAGCTAGGAGGTCGGCCCGGAGCCGGATTTTCATTCGTCCGATGTGACCGACGAAGCGCGGAAGGTACGAGTGAGCTCGCCGAACACGTCTGCCAGCTGCCGACGATTGGCCTCGCTCGCCGTGATGGCGCTAGCGAGTCGCTGCTCGCCTTCGTCCGTGAGCTGTAGGTAGACGACGCGGCGGTCGTGCGTAGAACGGTGGCGCGCAACGAGCCCTGCGCGCTCGGCCCGGGCGACGAGCTCCGTGACGGTCACGCGGTCGAGCTTGAGCCGCTCGGCCAGCTCGCTGAAGCTGAGCCGTTCCCTGCGGTCGGGCGCCCCTTTGATCATCAACAAGATCAGGTACTGCCGCGGCGTCAACCCGCAAGCGCGCGACACTTGCTCGCTCCGTCGCAGGAAGGTGCGCAACGCCGCCCGGAAATCGGCGATGCGCATGACCCGGTCGACGTCGTCGTGCCCGTCACCTGCGGCCGTAGCGGCCCGTGCTGCTCGCGGGCGCCTGCGTGATTTCGGGTCGTTCGTCAAGATTCTGTGAATTTAGTTCGCAGTACGAATCATATCGTCCACGCCGGGTAGGTGCCCGGGCGTACCCCGACGGAAGGGAGCCCGTGCGATGAAGAAGCTGCTGTTAGGAGGCGCGCTCGTGGCGGTGCTGATCGCCTCCACGACGGCACTGGCGAAGACGGTCGGTATCGAGATCACCGCCACCGGCTTCAGGCCGGCCGAGATCACGATCGAAAGCGGCGACTCGGTGAGCTGGAAGAACAGCGACAGCGTGCCGCACGACGTCGTCGTCGAGAA
>JACVRM010000098.1 GCA_014534415.1 Thermoleophilia bacterium
CGGCGCCGGGTTCCACGAGGCGTACACCTGGACGCTCGTGCCGGCCGGCAACGGGCGCATCGAGCTCGCGGAGCCGTACTCGGTGGAGCTCGCCGCACTCCGCACGGACCTCCAGCATGGGCTGCTCGAGTCCGCGCGCCGCAACGCCAACGCCGGCGTCGACCGGATCGCGCTGTTCGAGCTCGCACGGGTCTTCCTGCCGGACCTGGTCCCGAGCCATGCCCCCGGACCTGGTCCCGGGCTGCCCACGGAGCGCTGGCACGTTGCGGGAATCGTCGACGGCGGCTTCTTCCGCGCCAAGGGCGCGGTCGAGACGCTGTACCGCGCGCTTGGAGTCGGACTCACCGTCGAGCGGGCAGACGGGCGAGCGGCGCGTACTCCGGACGGCGTCATCCGAGAGCTCGACGAGGGCTGGGGGTACTTCGAGCTCGACCTCGACGGCCTCTTCGAGCGCGTCGACGACGTCTCCCTCTACGAGGACGTGATCACCTATCCGGCCGTCAAGCAGGATCTCGCCTTCGCCGTGGACGAGGGCGTGACGGCGGGCGAGCTGATCGCCGCGGCGCACGAGGCGGCCGGCCCCGAGCTCCGCGAGCTGCGCGTCTTCGACGTCTACCGCGGCCCGCAGGTCGGCGAAGGCCGCAAGTCGATCGCGTTCGCGGCCGCGTTCCAGTCGCCCGAGCGGACGCTCTCCGACGAGGACGCGGCCCGGCTGCGAGAGCGGATCGTGCGGGCGCTCGCCGAGCGCTTCGGCGCCGAGCTGCGGGCCTGAGGCGCCACGCCAAAACCCCTCGTTCGAGGGGTCGGCCGGGCGCCTGAATCCCTCTAGTCAGGGATTCCCCGGAGGCACCAGGCCGCTATACCGAGGGGTAGGGGACGGCGGGCGCTCTCTGGAACCGCGTCCGCCTCGACTGCGACTAGGGGAGAGGGACATGGGGTTGAAGAAGTTCTGCCTGCTGGCAGTGCTTGCGCTTGCGACGGGGCTGGTCTTCGCGCCGAGTGGTCTTGCGCAGACGGGCCAGACGGATGTCTGCCCGACGTACGACGGCAAGTACGAGATCGAGGGTGGCGGCTGGGAAGGCCCGGCAGCTTCCGGTATCCGAATCGTCTCGGCCGGCGGCAACGAGGTGCGGATCGAAGTGGCGGCCGGTTACACGCTGTCCGCCTTCTGCTACAAGACGGGCTCGGGCGGGGGCGGCGCGACGAGCGCCGAGGCGCCCATCGTCGGCCCGGCGACGTTCACGATCACGAAGACGGTCGCGGGTGGCGGCATCTCGCACGTCACGTTCGACGTGGGGCCGACTCCGGCGGACGTCTGCCCGAACATCGAGGGCGTGCAGGCCGAGGTTCCGGCGGGCATGGTGAAGGACGCGCAGGGCAACTGCGTGACCCCGCCGACGGACGTCTGCCCGAACATCGAGGGCGTCCAGACGGCGCTGCCTGAAGGTTTCGTGCTCGAGAACGGCATGTGTGTCTACCCGCCGCGCGTCACCACCGTCGTCGAGGAGCGCGTCGTGGAGAAGGTCGTGACGGTGTTGGTGCCGCAGGAGCGCATCGTCGAGAAGACGGTCACGGTGACGGTGCCCGCGCAGGCGACCGTGGTCGAGAAGGTCGTCACGCGCGTCGTCACGAAGGTCGTGACGAAGAAGGCGAAGCGGGCGGCCGTCAAGGGCAAGCGCTTCGGCAAGAAGGCGAAGAAGCCGCGTGTCCTTCCGCGCACTCGCTAGCGCGCTCGTGGTTTCGGTCGTGGCGGGGCTCGCATTCGCGGGTCCCGCCACCACCGCGCCGCAGGCGCGACTCGTGATCGAGGGGATCGGCCTCGATGTGCGGCTCGCACGCCGGCTGAGCGAGGGGCCGGTCGCGTACTACCGCGACAGGGACACGATCGCCGTCGCCGGCCACCGCACGACCTACTCGCACCCGTTTCGCGAGTTGCCGCGCTTGCGCCGCGGCGACCGGATCCGCCTCGGCGGCCGGGTCTACGAGGTGCGTCGCAAGGCGATCGTGCGGCCGCGTGCGACCTGGGTGCTCAACTACCGCGGCCTCGTTCTCTCGGCGTGCCACCCGGCAGGCAGCGACCGCTTCCGCTACGTCGTCTTCGCCGCCGAGCTCTCGCGCTGAAATCCGGACACGCGCGCGGCGCGTATTGGCTCGCGCATAGACTCGACCGCGAGGAGGCCTCGTGTCCGTCCTGGTTCGCGCCGTGTTGCTCATCGCTCCAGTGCTCGCCGCCGCGAGCGGCGCCGCCGCCGGTCCACAGCAAACCGTCCTCGAAGGGGTCGTGGGGCCGGCGCCGACGATCACGCTGACCAAGGACGGCGTGGAGGTCACGCGCCTCGACCCTGGCCAGTACACGATTCGGGTCGACGACCGAGCCGATTCGCACAACTTCCATCTCTTCGGCCCGGGGGTCAACGAGCGGACGGGGGTGGAGTTCGTCGGGCAGCAGACGTGGACGGTGATGCTTCAGGCCGGCGACTACACGTACCAGTGCGACCCGCACGCGACGGCGATGCGCGGCACGTTCAGGGTCGGCGCCCCGTCGACACCGCCGGTGCCGCAGGTCAAGCCGCTCGTCGGAACGGTGGGCCCGGGCAAGACGATTGTGCTGCGGACCGGCTCGGGGACACGTGCGAAGGCACTGACAGCAGGCCGCTACCGGATCACCGTGCGCGACCGGACGGCCAGGGACAACCTGCACCTCGTCGGACCGGGCGTCAACCGGCGGACGGGCGTCAGGTTCCGCGGCACGGTCCGCTGGACGATCACACTGAGGGCGGGCACGTACCGCTACCGCTCCGACGCGACGAAGCGGCTCCGCGGCTCGTTCCGGGTCATCGCATCGGCGCACGCGCACGGCGGCTAGGGTGCGACGGCTCGCCATGCGGGCGCTACGAGGCGCGCCGCGCCGGCTTGACGAGCCCCGCGTGCGGCCCGCCGGCCGCGCGGATGTCGGCCTGCCGGTCGAGCTCGGCGTTTAGCTCGGCGCCGAAGAGCAGCGCGAACGCCGAGTAGTTCAGCCAGAGCAGCAGCACGATCCCGCCCGCCAGCGAGCCGTACGTCTTGTCGTAGGAGCTCGAGAAGCTCGTGTACAGCGCGAAGAGGCCGGACAGGACCAGCCAGCCGACGCCGCCGACGAGCGAGCCCGGCGACACCCACTTCCAATTGCGATGCCGCGTGTCAGGCGCGAGGTAGTAGACGAGCGCGAAGAAGATCAGGATGACCGTGAACGCGAGCGGCCACCGGATGATCGCCCAGACGAGGTCGAACGCGCCGCCCAGTCTCGCCCGGTCGGCAATCGCCTCCCCGAGCGGGCCGCCGAAGACGATCAGCAGGAAGAGGCCGGCCGTCACGACGCCGCTCATGACGACGAGCACGATCGCGGTCAGCCGCACCTTCCAGAAGGGACGCGTCTCCTGGCGGTCGTAGGCGCGATTGACCGCCTTGATGACCGCGTTCATCGCGCCGCTCGCCGCCCAGACGGCACCGAATGTCCCCAGCACGACGGCCGCTGCGGAGCCGCCTCCGCCCCTAGCGCTTTCCTCGGCGATCTCGATCGCCCTGATGACCTCGCCCGGCGCGACGACGCCCAGGAACTCCTGCATTTCGTCGAACGCGCCGATCAGGCCGAACAGCCCGACCAGCAGCACGACCGCCGGGAAGAAGGCCAGGATGGAGCTGAACGCGATCTGCTGGGCAAGCCCCATGCAGTCGTCCGCGATGAAGTCCTTGCCCGTGCGCTTGAGCGCGTCGAGCCACTCGCGGGCGCTCAGTCGCTGGGGGCCCTCCGGCGGCCGGCCGGCGTCGCCCTCAGTCGCGCTCGGAGACGACAAAGCGGCCGAGCCGCGCCCACTCGTGGCCCTCGCGGCGGCGGCGGAAGAGCAGACGCGCGGTCGCGCCGATGCCGCCCGCGAGGAGGAAGCCCGCGCCCAGCGCGGCCGCAGCTGCGACGGGGAGCTTCGACTGGAGCTTCGCGGAGATGTTGGTCGCCTCGCCGATGCCCGAGCGCAGCTCCTCGACAGCCCTCGCGAGCTCGCCTCGCTCCGCCTCGATCTCCCGGCGGACGTCCTCCGCTGTCCGGTGGTTCTGCGCCATCAGCTCTTCAATGCGCTCGTCGTTTGCCTTGCCTCGTCGATTGCCTGCTCGGGTACGGGCGGCGTCCCGCGCCTGACCGCCCTGAGAGCCAGCATGCCGAGCACGCCCGCGACCACGAGCAGCACGAGCGTGACGATCAGGAGCGCCAGCCAGCCGGGCAGGAAGGTGCCGAGCGCGGCGGCGACCGTCGCCAGCAGGAAGCCGACGCCGAAGAGCCCGAAGACGGCCGCCCCGGCCCCGAGGCCGGCCCCTTTGCCGAGCGCGGTGAGCTTGGTCTTGAGCTCGAGCGTCGCCAGCTCGAGCTCGAGCTTGGCCAGTGAGCTGGCGTGCTCGGCGACGTGCTTCGCTGCGTTGCCGACGCCCGTCGAATTGCTCGTCGCCGCGTCAGGCTCGTGGGTGCGCATGACCTCTCCAGTCGATCAGCTTCGCCGCCACGATGCCGACGGCGAACGCGATGCCGATCACGACGAGCGGGTTGGGGCCGCCCTTGCCTTTCGGCTTGGGCCGCTCGCCCAGTTGCGGGCCGGCCGGCGCCACGACGCCCTCGCCGGGCTTCTGGTCGGTCGGCGCCTCGCCGCGCAGGCGCGCCCTCATCAGGCTGGGCTTGAGCTTGCGGACGAACGCGGCGTCTTCGGCCAGCTCCCCGGCGAGCTTGGCCTTCGGGCCGCCCTTCGCGGCGAACTGGTTGGCGAGCTCCTGGAGTCGATCGGCCGCCCGCTCGACGAGCTGGTCGGCGCGGTTCATTTCTTGGTCGGCGGTTCCTCGCCCGTCGCGATCCGCCAGATCCGCGACGCGGCCCGGCGTGCCGCGAGGGTCGACGCGGCGCCGAGCACCGCGTAGAGGACCGTCCAGGTCATCTTCCGAAGCACGGGGGGAAGCGTACCGCGCTCGGTCGGGGCCGAAACGTCCGTCGTATTCTCCTCGTCATGGACGAGCGGCGGCGGCTGGGCAAGGCGGAGCGCCAGCGGCTGATCGGCAGCCTCGTGGCCCGGCGGCGGCTCGGGACGCAGCACGAGGTGCGCGACGCGCTCGCGAGCGCGGGCTGCGTCGTCACCCAGGCGACCGTCTCACGCGATATTCGCGAGCTCGGGCTCGAGAAGACGGACGACGAGCTCGGGCGCCCGCGCTATGTCGTCGCCCACGCACGGCGGCGCCGCGCGCCGCGTGAGAGCCTGGAGGCGGTGCTCGCGCAGTTCGGTCGGCGCGCGCTCGCCGCGGCGAACCTCGTCGTCGTCCACTCGGAGCTCGGCTCCGCGCCGGCGATTGCGCGGGCGCTCGACCGGCTCGGGCATCCCCGCGTGGTGGGGACGCTCGCCGGCGACGACACCGTGCTCGTCGTCACGGCGACCGCGCGCGACGCGCGTGCGCTCGCGCGCGAGCTGGACGCACTCGTCGCCTGAGGGCTGGCCGCGCCGAGCGGAGGCGCGGCGGACACGCCGAGTCACTGCCCTCGGCGGACGGCGGACGCGCCGAGGCACTGCCCTCGGCGGACGGCGGACGCGCCGAGTCACTGCCCTCGGCGGACGGCGGACGGCTCCATCGCCGGCCACCCCCGGGTGGATGAATCGTCACGCTCTCGTTGCATTCAGCCCGTCCGCGCGAGCCACTTCGGCGGGGACAGTCCCCGCCGGAGTGCGGTGCGCGATGGTGTGGGGGAATCGTCTCGCTTTCGTTGCGCTGGACCTGTCATCGCGAGGCAGGTGCGCGATTTCCTCCTCCATGTGCGGCGCGCCGACGCGCAGGCGGCGCCGAGTCTCGCGAGCGCCGGCCGCGCTAGTCCGCGCGGATCTCGAGGTTGGGGCCGGGCGGCTCGTGCTCGCCGAGCGCTTTGAAGGCGTCGGCGCCAAGGTCGAGCTCGACGCGTCCGTCCGTGATGGAGGCGACGCGCTCGGCGGGCACGTAGCGGTTCTCTTGCAGCAGCCCAGGTGTCACGACGAGTCCGTTGAAGATGTCCTTGCCCGAGTCGCCGACCACGTCGTCGACGTGTCCGAGCGCGGCGCCGTCGGAGCCGACCACCTCCCAGCCGCGCTCGATCACGAGCCAGGAGACCGGATCTGCCATCACACGGCCCGTCCGCCGACGTACCAAACGGGTCCCTGCGTATCGACGGGTTGCGTGTCGGAAAGAGCCCGTAGGATGCGGAGCCGGCCGGTGATCCCCTCGCCGTCGAGCCGCTCGAGGCAGCGGCGCACCATCGCCGCAGGAGCCCCGTAGCCGAACCGCCGAGCGCACCGAAACCGGAAGGCCAATCGCTCGCCGTCGCGCGCGGGGTTGACCGGCCCGAGGAGCAGCGCGCCGCGCTCGAGGTGGTCGCTCGAGTCGAGCTCGACTTCGGCGTAGATGTCGCTCCAGTCGTCGGGAAGCCCGGCCAGCTCGGCGTCCCAGTCCGGTGCGAGCGGTTCGGCGCGCCAGGTCGGCCGTCCGGTGGCCGGCGCTGCGGCGTCTGTCCGAGCTGGAGTCGTCGCGTGCCCCTGTTCGCTCGTCGAGGTCGCCGACACGAGTTCGAGCCTGCCGCCGATGCGCTCCCGCTCGAGGCGGCCGAGCAGGCGCCGTAGCGCGTCTTCGCCCGGCCCGCCCACGCGCGCGCACGTGAAGCGCACCTCGGGGCCGGAACGTCCGGACATGAGCGGCGCAAGCAGCGCGCTCGCCCGCTCGGCGCGGCCCTCGTCGTCGACGCGGAGCAACAGCCGCGCGTCGCCCCAATCCTCGGGGAGCGACGTCCGGATCTCGCGCCACTGCCGGAGAAGCGTCAAGGCGGCCAGCGTACATAGACTGAGAAGCCGTGGCGAAGGTCGAGAAACGAGGCGCGCTGTCCGCCGAGCAGCTGCGCGAGTTCTTCCGCGAGATGCTGCTCATCCGTCGCTTCGAGGAGCGCGTCGAGGAGCGCTTTCGCGCCGGCGAGCTGCCCGGCTTCCTGCACGTCGCGATCGGCCAGGAGGCCGTCGCGGTCGGCGTCTGCCGCGCGCTCGAGGAGGGCGACGTCATGGCGTCGACCCACCGCGCGCACGGTCACACGCTCGCGCTCGGCACCCATCCCAACGAGGTGATGGCGGAGCTCTACGGCAAGCTCGAGGGTTGCTCCCACGGCTACGGCGGCTCGATGCACCTGTACGACATCGAGCGCGGCAACCTCGGCGCAAACGCGGTCGTCGGCGGCGGTCTGCCTGCCGTCGTCGGGGCGGCCCTCGCCTTCAAGCTGCGTGAGGAGCCTCGCGTGGCGCTCGCATTCTTCGGCGACGGCGCCACGAACATCGGCACCTTCCACGAGTCGCTGAACCTCGCGCAGGTCTGGCAGGTGCCGGCCGTCTTCGTCTGCGAGATGAACCACTGGGCCGAGTCGACGCCCGTGGCACAGCACGCGCCGATCGACGACTTCACGAAGCGCGCGCTCGCGTACGACATGGCGTCCGCGCAGGTGGACGGGCAGGACGTCGAGGCAGTGCACGCCGCCGCGGTGGAGGCGCTCGACCACGCGCGCGGCGGCAACGGCCCGTTCTTCCTCGTCTGCGAGACGTACCGGCTGACCGGCCACTACGTCGGCGATCCGCAGGTCTACCGCCCGAAGGGTGAGCAGCAGGAGCTGCGCGAGACCCAGGATCCGCTCACGAAGCTCCGCCAGCGGCTCGAGCTCTCCGACGGCGACGTGGAGGAGCTGGAGCGCGAGGTCGGCGAGCTCGTGGACGCTTCCGTGCAGTTCGCCCAGAACGGCACCGACCCGAAGCCCGAGGACGCGCTGAAGAATGTCTACGCATAGGGAACGTTCCACAAACGCAGACCCGCCCACCCGGCCCCGCCGCCCAGCGCGCGTGTCCAGGAACGACACGGCCGTTTGCGCCGGGTCGGAGGGACAGTCCCTAGGAGGGGTTGGCGAAATAAGCGGTGAGCGGTGCCACTAGATCCGGGCATTGCTCGCTACGTCGAGGCGCTTCGGGATGCCTCGGTCGAGACGTTTGATTCGTGTCAGGGAGGCGAGGGACA
>JACVRM010000103.1 GCA_014534415.1 Thermoleophilia bacterium
CCGAAAGACTCGCTGGCGCTCAAGCAGCTCGCGTCGAACTCCGGTTACCACTTCCAGCTGCTCTCGGCAGTCATCGAGGTGAACGAGCTCCAGAAGCGGCGCGTTGTCTCCAAGCTCCAGAAACATCTCGGCAGCCTCCAGGGCAAGGTTGTGGCGCTGCTCGGGCTCGCCTTCAAGCCGGGCACCGACGACATGCGCGAGGCGCCCAGCATCGTGCTCGCATCGCGGCTGCTCACCGAGGGCGCCGAGGTGCGCGGGTGGGATCCGGTGGCGCGCCCCGTCGACCTCCTGCGCGGCGTGACGATCGCCGACAGCGTGGCGGATGCGGTACACGGCGCGGACGCTGCCGTGATCGTCACCGACTGGCCGGAGCTTCGCGATCTCGCATCGCGCGACGTCCTCGGGGCAATGCGCGGCCGCCTGATCGTGGACGGCCGCAACCTGCTCGATCCCGAGGCGGTGCGCCGTGCGGGCTTCGTCTACGAGGGCATCGGCCGCCCCAGCTCACCGCTGGCCGGGCTACCGGAGGTTCCGGAGCCGGAGCTCCCTGCCCCGTCCTCCTGAGAGAACGGCCAGTCGGGGTGGCTCCGGAGATGCGCTTCGGCGCGCTCGAGGTCCTTCTGCGTGTTCACGGTCAGCCAGACGCCCTCGTAGGGGAACGCGCGCAGCCGCCCGTCCGCCGCCAGCTCGGGGAACGTCGTCCGCTCGTGGTCGCCCCGCTCCGGCAGCCGCGCGAGCGCCTCTTCGTCGAGCACGTAGACGCCCACGTTCACCCAGTGCGGTAGCCGGGGCGCCTCGCGGAAGCCGGCCACGACGTCGTCGTCGGCGACCTCGACGATCCCGAACGGCGACGTCAGCGGCGCGACGACGATCGTCGCGGCCGGGCCGCGCTCGCGATGCCGGGCGAGCAGCGCCGAAAAGTCGAGCGCGAGGAGCTCGTCCGCGTTCAGCGCGTACACCGGGCCGCTCTCGCGCCGGAACTGCATTGCGAAGCGCAGGCCGCCGCCGCGGCCGAGCCGCTCCGGCTCCTCGGCGAGGACGATCGCCGGCCCGACTCCGGCGAGCTCGCTGGCGAAGAGCTTGCCCTGTCCAGCGGCACAGCTGACGATCAGGCGGTCGACGCCGGCCGCCGCGAGCAGCCGTACGGTGTACTCGGCGAGCGGCCTGCCGGCGACCGGCACGAGGGCCTTGGGGCGGCTCGCCGTTGCCGCGCCCAGTCGCTTGGCCTGGCCGCCTGCGAGCAGGATGGCCTCCACGCGCGCGGATCATAGGCGTCGGCATACACTCGTCTCGTGGCAGCGGACTCGCCGAACCTGATCGGCGTCGAGCCCTTTGTCTTCGAGTCTCGCCGCGTCGACAAGCCGTGGGGCTACGAGCTGATCTGGGCGCTCTCCGAGCACTACTGCGGAAAGCTCCTCTTCGTTCGCGCCGGCGAAGCGCTCTCGCTCCAGTTCCACCGGGAGAAGGACGAGGCGTGGCACTTCCAGTCCGGGCGAGCCGAGATCGAACTCGCGTCCGTTGGCGAGCCCTCGACCATGAAGGAGACCGTCGGTCCCGGCGCCTGCTTCCGGTTGCGGCCGGGCACAGTGCATCGGATTCGCGCGCTGGAGGACACGACGATCCTCGAGGTGTCGACGCCGCACCTCGACGACGTCGTCCGGCTCGAGGATTCGTACGGACGGGAGGGCACGTCGGCGCCGTAGGCGCAACCTTGACACTCTTGTGTTAAGGTGCGGCGGATGAACGGAGTCAGCGTGGGCGAGGCGGCCGACCGGACCGGCTGGTCGCCGCGCATGCTGCGATACATCGAGCGGAGCGGCCTCGTCGTACCCGGCCGCACGGGCCGTGGCTACCGCTGCTACGGCCTGCGCGAGCTCAACCAGCTGCGGGCGCTCCGCGAGCTACGCGACCGGTTCGGCGTGGAGATTGGCGACGTTGCGTTCGTCCTGCGCCTGCGAGCCGAGCCGCAGCTGCGGGCCGCGGTGGAGACGTGGCTGGCAGGTCAGCCCGCCGTGCCCGGCGCTCCAGCGCCCGCCTGGGTGGAATGGGAGCAGCGTAAGCAGGAACGCCTGCTCGCTGCCTGATCACCGACCGAGAAGAGGGTTGATGGCCACGACCAAGCGATTCGACGTGAAGGACCTGGCGCTCGCCGCGGAAGGCGTGCGCCGGATCGAGTGGGCCGACCGGCAGATGCCCGTGCTTGCCGCGATCCGTGAGCGCTTCGAGCGTGAGCAGCCGCTCTCGGGCACCCGCATCGCGGCGTGCCTGCACGTCACGACCGAGACGGCGAACCTGGCGCGTACGCTGAAGGCGGGCGGCGCCGATGTCGTCCTCTGCGCGTCCAACCCGCTCTCGACGCAGGACGACGTGGCGGCGACGCTCGTCGAGGAGTTCGACATATCGGTCTTCGCGATCAAGGGCGAAGACAACGACACCTACTACCAGCACATCGAGGCGGCGGTCGACCACAAGCCGCACATCACGATGGACGACGGCGCCGACGTGATCGGCGTCCTGCACGCGCACCGGCGGGAGCAGCTCGGCGATGTCATCGCCGGCACGGAGGAGACGACGACGGGCGTAATCCGCTTGCGGGCGCTCGAGCGCGACGGCGCGCTCGGCTTCCCGATCATTGCCGTCAACGAGGCGAACACCAAGCACCTGTTCGACAACCGCTACGGCACCGGCCAGTCGACGATCGACGGCATCGTCCGGGCGACCAACGTGCTGCTCGCCGGCAAGACGTTCGTCGTCGCCGGCTACGGGTGGTGCGGGCGGGGCGTAGCGATGCGGGCCAAGGGGATGGGCTCGCACGTCGTCGTCACGGAGGTCGAGCCGCTGCGCGCGCTCGAGGCGGTGCTCGACGGCTATCAGGTGCTGCCGATGGAGCGAGCCGCCGAGGTCGGCGACATCTTCGTGACCGCGACCGGCGACAAGTCGGTGATCGCGGGGCGCCACATCGAGCTGATGAAGGACGGCGCGATCCTTGCCAACACGGGGCACTTCAACGTGGAGATCGACATCCCGGCGTTGCGGCAGGCGGCGGTCGAGACGCGTCAGGCACGGCAGTTCGTGGAGGAGTTCAAGCTGGAGGACGGTCGGCGGCTGTACCTGCTCGCCGACGGCCGCCTCGTGAACCTGTCGGCCGCAGAGGGACACCCCGCGCAGGTCATGGACATGTCGTTCGCGAATCAGGCGCTCTCCGTCGAGTACGCGATCCAGCACGCCGCCGAGCTCGACCGGCGTGTCTACGAGGTGCCCGACGAGATCGACCGCGAGATCGCGCGCCTCAAGCTCGCCACGATGGGTATCCAGATCGACGAGCTGACCGAAGAGCAGGCCCGCTATCTGGCCTCGTGGGATGAGGGGACCTAACCCGCCGGAAGTCCGGCGCGCTTCGCGCGCCATGACGACTTCCGGCGGACGATTGAGACAGACGCGAGTTCCCGCGGGGTGGCTGCGGCGGGCAAGGCCCGCCTCCGCCGGTGGAGGGACTGTCCCCGCACGGGGACCGTCCGGTTTCCGTGCGGTTCCGCCGCTCGCGCGGCTTCGATGAAAGGACTCGTTCTGGCCGCCGGCTACGCCACGCGGCTTCGCCCGCTCACCGAGCACACCGCGAAGCCGCTGCTTCCGCTCGCCGGGCGGCCGATGCTCGACTACCTCGTCGAGGCGATCCAGGCGGCCGGGGTCGGCGAGGTGCACGTCGTGACGAACAGCCGCTTCGCTCGAGACTTCGAGCGCTGGGCGGGCGGTCGCAACGGCGTCTTCGTCCACGACGACGGCACCTGGACGAACGAAGACCGCCTCGGCGCGGTCGGCGACATCCAGTTCACGGTGGAGCGCGCCGAGCTCGAGGACGACCTGCTGATCGTCGCCGGCGACAACCTGTTCGAGTTCGATCTCCGTGAGATCGTCGACTTCTGGCGAGCGAAGGACGACGGGAGCGCGATCGCGGTGCGCGAGGTCGACGACCGGCAGCTGCTGCGGCAGTACAGCGTGCTCGACGTCGACGCGGGCGAGCGCGTGACCT
Source organism: Thermoleophilia bacterium (assembly GCA_014534415.1). Taxonomy (GTDB): domain Bacteria; phylum Actinomycetota; class Thermoleophilia; order Gaiellales; family Gaiellaceae; genus JACVRM01. Next base: position 4,031 of record JACVRM010000103.1, read on the forward strand.
CGTTCGTCGAGAAGCCGGACGAACCACAGGGCACGCTCGCAGGCGTCGCCATCTACGTGCTCCACCGCGAGCACGTGCCGCTCGTGCGCCGGTATCTGGAGGAGGGCAACGTGCCGGATCAGCCCGGGCGCTTCTTCGCATGGCTCTCCACGCGTGCGCCGCTCTACGCCTACCGCTTCACGGGCGACTGGCTCGACATCGGCGACCGTGAGCAGCTGCTCGAGGCCGACAACCGGATGCGGAAGCGGGCGGGCCTGCCCGCACGTGCGGAATACGCGCTGTCCTGACACGGAAGCGTGACGCGGCCGTCCGTACGGTGGACGCGTGGAGCTTCTCGACCTCGTTCTGCCCCGGCGGTGCGCCGCGTGCGGACAGGTCGGGAGCGAGCTGTGCGCGCAGTGCGTACGCGCGCTGCCACGCTTGCCGCCGCCGTTCTGCGAGCGCTGCGGGGCGCCGACCGCGTGGCCGGTGCGGCGCTGCGCCGAGTGCTCAGGACGGCGGCTCGCGTTCGCGACGGCCCGGGCGGCGGTCATCTACGACGACCGCGTGCGTGCTGTCGTGCGCGCCTGGAAGGAGCACGGCCGGCGGCACCTCGGCGCGGTCGCGGCCGAGCTCGTCACGGCGGCCGTGGGGCGCCCGAACGTCCTCGCGCTCGCCTTCGTGCCGCCGGACGCCGACCGCCTGCTGAGGCGGGGCCACCACCCGGCCGAGCGGCTCGCGCGCGAACTCGGGCGTCGCTGGCGGCTCCCCGTCGTGCACGCGCTTGCGCGCGAGGAAGGTCGGGCGCGCCAGCGTGGACTCTCGCTTGCCGTGCGTCGCCGGAACGTCGCGGGCGCCTTCCGGCCCGTCCTGCCGGTGCCGCCGCGCGTCGCTCTCGTCGACGACGTGTACACGAGCGGCGCGACCGCCGCCGAGGCCGCCTCGGCGCTTCGCAAGTCCGGCGCGCGCCGGGTCCACGTCGTGACCTTCGCCCGGGCCGTCCGCTAGATTCAAGCGGCCGAGTCCGCGACCGGGAGGCATCGATGGAGCTCCACGTCAAGGGGAAGAACCTCGAGGTCGGAGACGCGATTCGCCAGTACGGTGAGCGCAAGCTGCGGAAGCTCGAGCGGATCCTCGACGACGGCGCTCAGATCGAGCTCGAGCTCGCGGAGGAACGGAACCCCTCGATCGCTGCCGGCCACGTCGCCGAGGCGACCGTGCGGACACGGCGTCACGTCGTGCGCGCCCGCGAGTCCTCGCACGACATGAAGGCGTCGATCGACCAGCTCGTGGACAAGCTCGAGCGGCAGCTCGTCAAGCTGCGCGAGAAGCGGCGCCGCCGGCCGCAGCGGCCGAACGGGCAGGTTCGCGGCGCCGCGGCGGAGCCGGAACCCGAGCTCGAGCTGTAGATGCCGTTCTGGCGGCGGCGCAGGCCGCTCCACGAGCAGCTCGCGGAGGGAACGGGCCTGTTGGAATGGCAGTCGAGGTCCGAGCCGGTCATGCCCGGCTTCCGGACGAATCTCGATTTCTTGCACGGCGCGAGGCCGCGCCGCTGGGCAGCCGTCGTGACCGCGGAGGCCCCGGATCTGACCGGCGACGCCGTCCACTTCGCCGCTCTTCCGGACGGCACGCTGATCGTCGACCGCGAGCTCCCGGGCGGCGCGCTGGAGCCGCTTGCGGCCGCGCTGGAAGGCGACCTCGACGCTCCCTATCGCGCCGAGGGTGTCCGCCAGGACGACCGCGTCTGGGCGGTTGCAGCAAATCCAATCGACGTGGTCGAGCTGGCGCAGGAGATCCCGGGCGACCGGCTCGAGCTCGCGATGCACCGAGGCGAGCGCGCGCTGACCATCGACGGCGAGCCGTCGCGGCACCGGCTGCCGAGCCTCGAGGCGTACGCCGCACACGAGCACGAGGACTACGTCGCCCGTGCCGAGCGTCTCGACGGCGATCTCTGGGAGGTTCGAGTATCGCCGCTCTAGCGGCGAGGGACGGTGCCCGCTCGGGGATAGTCCCTCGGCCAGCGGAGCGGCTACCCTAGAAGAGAGTGGCCGGGGCGAACGTCGGATCTCTCGAGCGCTTCCTTCGCGTCGGCGAAGGGCGCCGTCGCAAGCGGCTCGCCGGGCAGGCGGCCTACATCGCCACGCTCGAGCCCGATTTCGAGCGGCTCTCGGACAGCGAGCTCGCCGCCAAGACGGGGGAGTTCAAGCAGCGGGTCGCGAACGGCGAGCCGCTCGAGGAAATCCTGTTCGAGGCCTACGCGGCCGTGCGAGAGTCGGCCAAGCGCGGGTTGGGCCAGCGACACTTCGATGTTCAGGTGATGGGTGCGATCGTCCTCCACGAGGGCGACATCGCCGAGATGAAGACGGGCGAGGGCAAGACGCTCGTCGCCACGATGCCGCTTTACCTGAACTCGCTGACGGGAGAGAACGTCCACCTCGTCACCGTCAACGACTACCTGGCCAAGCGCGATCCCGAGTGGATGAGTCCGGTCTACGAGGGGCTCGGCGTGCGGGCCGCCTACATCGAGAACATGATGCCGCACGCGCGGCGCACCGAGGCCTACGCGGCCGAGATCACCTACGGGACGAACTCGGAGTTCGGCTTCGACTACCTGCGCGACAACATGGCCGTCGCACTGGAGGCGACCGTCCAGCGCGGGCACATCTTCGCGATCGTGGACGAGGTCGACTAGATCCTGATCGACGAGGCGCGCACACCGCTCATCATCTCCGGCGAGCCCGAGGTGGCGGCCCGCACGTACTACGACTTCGCCCGCATCGTCAAGGGGCTCGAAGGCGTACAGTCGAAGGGCCTCGGCAAGGGCGTCGACGAGCTCCAGCACGTGGACGCCGACTACCTCTACGACGAGAAGCACAAGACCGTGTCGCCCGGTCCGAGGGCGATCGAGGCCGTCGAGCGCGCGGTCAAGGTCGACAACCTCTACGACCCTCGCAACGTCCAGCTCGTCAACCACCTCATCCAGGCGCTCAAGGCGCAGGCGCTCTTCCACCGCGACATCCACTACGTGGTGCAGGACGGCGAGGTCAAGATCGTCGACGAGTTCACCGGCCGAATCATGGAAGGCCGCCGCTGGTCCGAGGGCCTGCACCAAGCGGTTGAGGCGAAGGAGGGCGTACGGATCCAGGAGGAGCACGTCACGCTCGCGACGATCACGCTCCAGAACTACTTCCGTCTCTACGAGAAGCTCGCCGGCATGACCGGCACCGCGAAGACGGAGGAGAAGGAGTTCGTCGAGATCTACGGCTTGAGCGTGGTCGAGATTCCCACGAACGAGCCGGTCGCCCGCGACGACCACAACGACTTCATCTTCAAGACGAAGGAAGCGAAGTTCGCGGCCGTGGTCGACGACATCGCCGAGCGGACCGAGAAGGGGCAGCCGGTGCTCGTCGGGACGATCGACGTCGAGACCTCCGAGTACCTGTCGGAGCTCCTGCAGCGCCGCGGAGTGCCGCACAACGTCCTGAACGCGAAGGAGCACGCGCGCGAGGCGGAGATCATCAAGGATGCCGGGGAGTCCGGCGTTGTCACGATCGCGACCAACATGGCCGGCCGCGGCGTGGACATCAAGCTCGGCGACGGTGTCCGCGAGGTGGGTGGCCTGTACGTGCTCGGCACGGAGCGCCACGAGGCGCGCCGGATCGACAACCAGCTGCGCGGCCGGTCGGGGCGCCAGGGCGATCCCGGCGAATCGCGCTTCTACCTGTCGGGCCAGGACCAGGTGGTGCGCCTGTTCGCGGGCGACCGGATCTACAACATCATGAACCGCTTCAAGGTTCCGGACGACCAGCCGATGGAGGCGAAGATCCTCTCGAACCAGATCGAGAACGCCCAGAAGAAGGTCGAGGAGCAGAACTTCGTCGC
>JACVRM010000110.1 GCA_014534415.1 Thermoleophilia bacterium
AATCATCCCCATCTCCATCGGTCGGGGGGCAGACGGCCATGCGACGCTTTTGCCGAGTCACCCCGTCGTGCTTCTGCTTTCCCGCGCTCTCGGAGCACGTGCTCGCGGAGCCCTGCGCCGACTCTCGCGCCTTGCCGCGGCCGCCTCGCGCGCCGGTGCGTGCGCAAGGCAGGCCGACGCGACGAGACGTGTCCCAGGGACAGCCCCGCCGACATGGCCGACCGGGCGAGTGAAGTGGCGCGGCGGCGCCCGCCGTCCGCAGCTCGCGATGAGTCGTGTCCGCTCGGGCCACGTCCCAGGGCCTGTCCCTCCGACGCGGCTGCGCGGGCCGTGACCGTTGCGAGCCACTCTGAGCTCTTCGGCGAGCTTCGGATTGCGTGGCCCGTCGCCTCGGGCGGCCGGCACGAATCGAGGACGAGCCGCATTAGGATGCTGCGCCTCGTGGAGCCGAGTACGCCTCCTCCGTCGCGCGCGCGTGGCCGCCCGCCTGCCGGTCGCGTCGAGCGCGTGAGCACTTGGCGCTGATCGTCCGCACCGTGAGGCGCGACATCGCTCCGAGCGAGCTCGGCCCATGCGATGCGCACGAGCATCTGTTTCTCGTCACGCCGCTCCAGCCCGGCGACGATTTCACCGACCTCGGCGCCGCGGTCCGCGAAGCGGAAACGCTCGCCGCCGCGGGGGCACGCGCGCTCGTCGATTGGACGCCGATCGGGCTCGGGCGCGACCTCGACGGGCTCCGCGCCGTCGCAGAAGCCACAGGTCTCCACATCGTCGCTGCGACCGGTCTGCACCGCGACGCTCACTACCCGGCCGACGACCCGCTGCGCGGTGCGTCGCTCGCCGAGCTGGCGGACCGGTTCGCCGCGGACCTGGAACGGTGCGGCATCGTCAAGCTCGGGGCGAGCTACCACGTCGTCACGGCGTTCGAGGCGAAGGCGTTCGCCGCGGCGGCGCTTGCACACGAGCGCGTCGGAGCACCCGTCTGCGTGCACACCGAGCACGGCACGATCGGGCTCCAGATCGTCGAGCGCCTCACCGGGGAGGGTGTGCCGCCGACGAGCGTCGTACTCGCCCACGTCGACCGCAATCCCGATGCCGGCGAGCATGCCGAGACGGCGGCGACAGGCGCTTGGCTCCAGCTCGACGGCCCCGGCCGGACGAAGTACTGGCCCGACTCGACGATCCTCGCGCTGATCGAAGAGCTCGCCGGCCGCGGCTACGCCGACCGGCTTCTGATCGGCGGCGACACCGGCAGGCGCTCGATGATGCGGGCCTACGGCGGCGGGCCCGGCCTCGATTACGTCTTCGCGCGCTTCAAGCCGCGGCTCGAGCGCGAGCTGGGCCAGGAACTCGCCGAGCAGATCTTCGTGACGAATCCGGCCCGCGCGTTCGCTTTCGAGCCGCGCGGCTGATCCGGAGCGAGACCCTCACAGCGTCTCGCGCACGCGCCGTGCGCCCTCGACCATGTTGGCGAGCTTCCGCTGCGCCGCCCACCGGGCGGTCTGCGAGAGGCCGCAGTCGGGACTGACGCTGAGGCGCTCCGCCGGGACGTACCGCAGGCACCCGCGTACGCGCTCCTCGACGTCCTCCGGCGTCTCGACGTAGTAGCTCTTCACGTCGACGACGCCGACGCCGACGTCGTGCCGCTCGCCGACGCTCGCAATGAGCTCTAGCTCGGCAAACTCGCGGCTGGCCATCTCGAGGTGCAGCTCGTCGGCGGCGAGCTCGAGGAAGGCCGGAAACATCGGCGCGTAGCGGCGCGGGGCAACGGCGCGGCCCTTGAAGTTGCCGAAGCAGAGGTGCGTGCCCAAGTAGCAGCGGCCGACCACCGGCTCGACTGTGCGGTTGAAGATGTCCACGAGCCGCTCGGGGTCCTCGCGGTGCGCGTAGCAGCTCATCGACGGCTCGTCGACGGTCAGGATCTGGCAGCCGGCGTCGACCAGGCGGGTCAGCTCGTCGCGCACGACCGGAACCAGCGCCTCGGTGATCGCGTACCGGTCCGGGTACTCGGCGCTCGGCTCGATGCGTCCGGCCAGCGTGTACGGGCCTGGGACGCTCGCCTTCAACTGGAATCCGGACGGCGCGAGCTCCCGCAGCCGCTGCCACTCGCTGACGGCGCCCAGGCCGTCCGGTGCAGCGAGCTCCCCTACGATCGTGTGCCGCCCACGCTGGTCGTGCGCCGGCGGGCCCCACCGTCTGCGCGGCTCGCGCTCGAGCTCGAGCCCCTCGAGGAACGCGTAGAAGGAGAGGTTGAAGTCGAAGCGCGCTTGCTCGCCGTCCGTGATGACGTCGAGCCCGGCCCGCAGCTGGTCGCCGACGGCGGCCCAGACAGCGTCGCGAATCGCCTCCTCGCGGTCTTCGGCACCGAGCTCGTCGATGTGCGCTCCGGCCAGCTCCAGCCACCCCGGAAACGGGAAGCTTCCGACGACGGTCGTCCGAAGCGGCGCGTGCGGCACCGCGTCAGCCTACGAGCTGCCCGGCGCGGACCACCCGGCTCACGGCATGCCCCTCGTCGAGGACGACCACGTCGGCGCGGGCGCCCGGCTGGAGCGTTCCGACGTCTCGCCGTCCGAGCAGGCGCGCCGGCACGCTCGTCGCCGCTGCCATGGCGTCGACGAGCGGCACGCCGAGCGCGATGAGGCGCCTGAGCGCTTCGGGAAGGCCCACGACGCTGCCCGCGAGGGCGCCTCCCTCCCGACGAGCAACTCCGTCGCGGACCGTCACGCTGAGGCTGCCGAGTCGAAACGACCCGTCGCCTTCCCCTGCCGCCGCGATTGCGTCGCTCACGACCGCGAGCCGCCCACGCGCCGCGCCCCATGCCAGCAGCACTGTCTCGTCGGCGAGGTGGTGCCCGTCGCAGATGAGCTGGACCGTGACGTCCTGACGCGCGAGCGCGGCACCGGCGAGCCCGGGTGCACGGTGTGAGAACGGCGCCATGGCGTTGAAGAGGTGCGTCACGGCCCGCGCGCCACGGTCGAACGCCGCATGAGCGACACGAGCGTCGGCGCGCGAGTGGCCGAGCGACGCGACGATGCCGCGCCGGACGAGCTCGTCGACCAGCTCCAGCGCACGCGGCAGCTCCGGCGCAAGCGTCACGACGGCCACACGGCCGGCGTCGAGCAGCCGGCTGAGCAACTCGGGGTCCGGCGGACGAAGGCAGTCGGGCGGATGCGCGCCGGGCAGCTCGAGAAACGGGCCCTCGAGGTGCACCGGCGGGTCGATCGCGCGGAGAGCGTGGAGCGTCGTCTCCGGAGGAGCGCTGATCAACGTCGGCAGCCATGTGGTCACTCCGGTGGCGGCCAGCCGGGCGTCGACCTCGCGCCACCGCTCCGGCTCGGCGAGGAGGTCGATGCCGGCGTAGCCGTTCACCTGCAGGTCTACGAAGCCCGGCGCGGCTACTCCGCGGCCGCGCCGTGAGACGAGGCCGACCGCGGCGATCCGGCCGTCGTCGACCTCGACGTCTCCGCGCACGAGCTCGCCGCCCACGATCGCCGCCTCGACGCCAAGCCGCACGCAGGCAGCTTATTGCTCGCCCGTCTAGACAGCTATACAGTCAGCGCGTGCTCGACGTCTTCGACCTGAGCGGCCGGCGGGTGGTCGTTACGGGGGCATCGAGCGGGATCGGCGAGGCGATCGCGGCGGCGTTCGGGCGCGCCGGCGCGCTGGTGGCAGGCATCTCGCTCGACGGCGGAGGCCCGGTCGACGGGATCTTCGTACAGGGCGACACCGGCGACCCGGAGGCAGTCTCACGGTTGGCCGAGCGCGTGACGGCCGCCTGGGGCGGCATCGACGTCTGGGTCAACAACGCCGCGCGGCTGATGGTGCGGCCGCTCGTCGAGACGACGGACGAGGAGTGGCACTCCTTGCTGCGCGGCAACCTGCACGGCTACTTCTACGGCTGCCGCACGGCCGCGCAGCGGATGCTCGCCCAGGACGCAGGCGGCCGGATCGTCAACATCTCGTCCGCCGCGGACGTGCTGGCGGTGCCGGGCCTCGGCGCGTACACGGCGGCGAAGGGGGCGATCGTCGCGCTCACGAAGGTGCTGGCCCTCGAGCTCGCGCGGGCGGGCGTGACCGTGAACGCCGTTGCGCCGGGCGCGATCGACACGCCGCTGAACGTGAGCGCGTACACCGAGGACGTACGTCGCACGTACGAGCACCGGATCGCGCTCGGCCGCATCGGGACGCCCGGCGAGATCGCCGACGTCGTCCTGTTCCTCGCCTCCGACGCGGCCCGCTACGTGACCGGTCAGGAGCTCGTCGTGGACGGCGGCCTGACGATCAACGGCGCCGTCGGCCACGCACGTGCTTGAGCTGCTCGTCGACGGCCTCGACCACCCGGAGGGCGTCTGCTGGGACCCCCGGAGCAGCATGGTGTGGGCCGGCGGCGAGGCCGGCCAGCTGTACCGCGTCGACCTCGAATCGCGCACGGCGAAGCAGACGGCGAGCGCGCCGGGCTTCGTGTTGGGGCTCGCCGCCGACGGGCGCGGGCGCATCGTCGCCTGCTGCGGCGACGACGGCCTCGTCTGCGTGCTCGAGGACGGCGGCGTACGAACGCTGCACGACGGTCTCGGCTTTCCGAACCACCCCGCGTTCGGGCCCGACGGGACGCTGTACGTCTCCGACAGCGGATCATGGGGTCGAAACGACGGACGTGTTCTCCGGCTTTCGCCCGACGGCGACGTCGACGTGCTCTGCGACCGGCTGTCGCACTTCCCGAACGGCTGCGCGGTGACGGCGGAGGGCCGCTGGCTCTGGATCGTGGAGAGCTTCGAGCCGACCGTGAACCGCGTCGATCTCGAGACGCGCGCGGTGGAGCGCATCGCGCGACTCGACGGCACCGTGCCCGACGGCGTCGCCTTCACCGCGGACGGCGGCGTGCTCGTCTCGTGCTACCGGCCGGACCGGATCGTCCACGTCGACGGCGCGGGCGGAGTCGCCGTCGTGGCCGAGGACCCGCAGGGAACGCTGCTCGCAGCGCCCACGAATGTCGCCTTCGTCGGCCGCGAGCTCGACCGGCTCGTCTCCGCGAACCTCGGCCGCTGGCACCTCACGCTGCTCGACGTCGGTCTGCGCGGCGCGCCGCTCCACTACCCGACGCGCTGGGCGGCCGACGCATGAACGCCCTCGTGCCGCGCTACCACGCGATCGAGCAGGCGCTGCGTGCCCGGATCGCCGAGCTCGAGCCGCATGCGCGGCTGCCGTCCGATGCCCAGCTCTGTCACGAGTTCGGCGTCTCGCGCATGACGGCCCGCGTCGCCGTCCAGCGCCTGGTGCAGGAGGGCCTCGTCTACCGCGTGCCCGGCCGGGGTACGTTCGTCGCGCCGAGCGGCGCGAACCGCACGGCGAGCCGCATCCTCTCGTTCTCCGACGAGATGCGCCGCAAGGGCCGGACGCCGAGCTCGCGCGTTCTCCAGAAACGCCGCCGCCCGGCGAACGACGCCGAGCGGAACAGGCTCGCGGTGGACGAGGTCGTGGTGCTGCGCCGTGTCCGCGTTGCCGACGGCGAGCCCGTGGCCGTCGAGACGGCCGTGTTCCCGGCGGCGCGCGTCGCACACCTGCTCGACGGCGACCTCGAGGGCACGTCGCTGTTCGCGACGCTCGCGCACGCCGGGCTGGTGCCGACCGCGGGGCGGGCGTCGCTCGCCGCCGAGGCCGCGAACGCGGCCGACGCGCGCGTCCTAGGAGTGAAGCGCGGGTCGCCGTTGCTCGTCGAGCGCCGGCTCATCAACGACCAGGACGGGGCGCCGCTCGAATGGACCGAGAGCCGCTACGTCGGCTCGCGGTACGGGCTGGACGTCGACTTCGAGGTGGAGCTACCGGCTTCGTGATCGACCGGCGGCGCATCGGTCATCGCGACCAGGTCGTGCTCGTCACGGGCGAGTCCATGGTCGACGTACGCGTGCTGCGCGGCATCGATATCCGGCTGCACCCGCGCCGCGGCCTCGACATCGGCGCCGCGTGGTTTCGCGGCGTGCCGCTCGCGTGGATCGCGCCGGCGGGCGAGGGCGGGCGCACCGCCGCCGACTGGCGCGAGGCGTGGGGCGGCGGACTCGTCACGACGTGTGGGCTCGACAACGTGGGCGCGCCGTCGGAAGGCATCGGCCTGCACGGCACGTTCACCTTCCTTCCGGCACGGGACGTGGAGACGGAGCGCTCGGATGCAGCAGCGGTCGTCCGCGCGTTCGTCGACGAGCCGCGCGGACTGCGCGTCGAGCGGACGGTCTCGACGGCCGTCGACACCGGTCGCGTCGAGATCCACGACCGCGTGGTCAACCAGGCGGAGACGCCGCTCGAGGCGCCGCAGCTCTACCACGCGAACCTGGGCTGGCCGCTCTGGGATTCGGGAGCGACCGTTGCGAGCGACGCCCACGAGGTCCGCCCGCGTGACGACGATGCCGCGCGTCACGACTGGCGACGCGCGCCCGAGCCGAGCGACGAGCCGGAACGCGTCTGGGAGCACGTCGGCGCGTCGCGTGCCAGCGTGACGAACGAGCGCCTCGGCCTTCAGGTCACGGTCGAGTCCGACATGCCCCGGCTGTGGCAGTGGATCGACCCGAAGCCGGGCGTCTACGCGCTCGCTCTCGAGCCCGCCAACTGCTCGGTGCTCGGCCGCGCCCACGACCGCGCCGAGGGACGACTGCCGTTCGTCGGACGCGGCGAGGAGCGAACGACGAGAATCGTGATCACGGCGGTGGAGGTGGCGTGAGCCGGGAGATCCGAGACCTATGCGCAGGCGTCGTGGGGACGGGCTTCGTCGGCGCGGTGCACGTCGACGCGCTGCGCAGGCTCGGCGTCACGGTTGCCGGGGTCGTCGGCTCGAGCCCCGAGCGCGCGCGCGCCAAGGGCCTCGCGCCCGCGTACGCGAGCTACGAGGAGCTGCTCGCCGACGAGCAGGTCGATGTCGTGCACATCACGACGCCGAACCACCTGCACCACGCGCAGGTCACGCAGGCACTCGCCGCCGGCAAGCACGTGGTCTGCGAGAAGCCGCTGGCCGTGATGGCCGAGCAGTCCGCGGAGCTGCTCGAGCTCGCGACGCGAAGCGGCCTCGTGCAC
>JACVRM010000082.1 GCA_014534415.1 Thermoleophilia bacterium
AGCGGCTGGTCGAGAACCCGCTGGCCATGAAGCTGCTCGAGCGGGACTTCGACGAGGGCGACGTGGTGCGAGTCGACGTCGAGCACGGCGAGCTCGTCTTCACGAAATGGGAGACCGTGATCGCCGAGCCGGCCGCCGCGTGAGGCGAAGGGCCGCGACCGCAAATGCAGTTGAGGCGCTTGGCCGTCCGGTCCTCCAGTATGCCCTGCCCTAGATATTTCTTTCGCGGAGACTTGCAACAACATAGATCAGTGCCACCGCTGTGGCGACAAAGAAGAAGAGTCCTAGCCAATTTCCCTCGATAAGCGCATAGGTTCCGGCGACGAACGAGATCACCGCTCCAACCATCCACCAAGTTGCTCCTAGTCCCGTACCGAACAGGAATCTTTTCCAGCTCATCTCAGTGCTGTTCAGGTGGTCACGCGAACTGGCAGTGAAGCTGTCCGTTCAAAGCCATCCATCATTTTCAGAATCCGACCGAGACTCGTATCCTCACGCGGAAGACCCCCCTCGCGCCTCGCAGAAGCCTTCTTCCTACACGCTTAGCAGTTTCTTTTGCCACTTTCTTTCCGAGAGCTGCTCTGTCGGGCCACGTGAGAGCCTCGCCAGCCCCCTTGTTTCGCCTGGATACGAACTCGATCCCCACGCCAGAGACACAGCCGAACACGGTTCCTGCAAAAACACCTGTCCCCGTATAGACGCTTGCGAGAAAGCCAATCGCTCCACCCTCAGCGCAGGCACCTCGATAGTCGCGACCATCAAGGTCGACGTTGTTGATCGGGTCTTGACCTGCGTAGTCGTACCGATTGAGCGACCCGCCCTCGACGGGATCGGGTTGCGTGAATCGCCCGAGCGCCGGGTCGTAGTAGCGGGTGCTTTCGTCGAGCCAAGCGATTCTCGCACGCAGGCGCGGCGGTACGGCTGAAGCTGTCAGACGCACGCGCCGCGCCTTGCGCCCGACTCGAACGGACGGCGAACGGTCCGTTCGGGCGTCGACGTCGCTAGGGTCCGCGCGTGGCCGCGACGGTGACCGGCGCCGAAAGCGTCGAATGGAATCTCGGCGATCTCTACGCGGATCCGGAGGACCCGCGACTTGCCGGCGACCTCGATGAGGCGCTGGCGGACGCCCGCAGATTCCGCGAGCGCTATCACGGGCGCACGGGCGAGCTGACTGCCGCCGAGCTCGCCGCGGCGACCGCCGAGGTCGAGCGCATCTCGTCCGTCGTCGCGCGCGTGCAGAGCTACGCCGAGCTGCGCTTCACAGCGGACACCTCCGACGAGGCACGCGGCGCGCTCGCGCAGCGTGCCCGCGAGCAGGCGACCGCCATCGAGACCGAGCTCCTCTTCTTCGAGCTCGAGTGGGCGGCGCTCGAGGACGACCGTGCGGACGAGTTGCTCGCCGACCCGGCCGTCGAGCGGTATCGCAACTTCCTGCGGTCGCGCCGCCGCTACCGGCCGTACCTGCTGAGCGAGCCGGAAGAGCGCATCGACACCGAGAAGAGCGTCACGGGCGTCAGCGCCTGGACCCGCCTCTTCGACGAGCTCGTCGCCGACGTCAAGGTCTCGCTCGACGACGGCGACGTGCCGCTCGACGACGCGCTGGCCCGACTTGCACGGCTGACCGAGCAGGAGGACCGGCGCGCGACCGCCGAGGCGGTCACGGTCGCGCTCGAGCCGGGGCTCCGGACGCGGAACTACATCCTGAACACGGTCCTCAACGAGCGTGCCATCGAGGACCGGCTGCGCGGCTACCCCCGCTGGATCTCCGCGCGCAATCTCGCCAACGAGATCTCCGACGAGGCCGTCGACAGCCTCGTAGAAGCGCTCGTCGCGCGCTACGACATCCCGCAGCGCTACTACCGGCTCAAGCAACGGCTGCTCGGCGTCGACCGCCTCTACGATTTCGACCGCTTCGCGCCGCTCGACGACGAGCCGCCGACGATCTCGTGGGAAGACGCGCGCGCCACGGTGCTCGAGGCGTTCACGAGCTTCGACGCCCGCGCGGGCGAGATCGTCGCCGGCTTCTTCGACAGGGCGTGGATCGACGCCGCGCTGAGGCCGGGCAAGGTACAGGGCGCGTTCTGCGCGACCGTCGTGCCCGACGTCCACCCCTACGTGCTCATGAACTACGCCGGGGAGCGGCGCAGCGTGCTGACGCTGGCGCACGAGCTCGGCCACGGCTTGCACGGCTACCTCGCGCAGCCGCTCGGCATGCTCAACGCGCGGACGCCGCTGACGCTCGCCGAGACCGCGTCCGTCTTCGGCGAGGCAATCACGTTCCAGCTCCTGCTGGAGCGCGAGGACGACCCCCGCGCCCGCCTGTCGCTGCTCACCTCGCGGATCGAGGACGCGATCGCGACGACGTTCCGCCAGATCGCGATCAACCGCTTCGAGGACGCCATGCACGCCGAGCGGCGTGGAGCCGGCGAGCTCTCGGTGGAGCGGACGAGCGAGCTCTGGGCGGGGGCGCAGGCACGGATGCTCGGCGACTCGGTGGAGCTGTCCGGCGGCTACCGCTCCTGGTGGAGCTACATCCCGCACTTCATCGCCGTGCCGGGCTACGTCTACGCCTACGCGTTCGGTTACCTGTTCTCGCTCGCGATCTACCGGCGCTACGTCGAGGAGGGAGCGGCGCTCGTCGAGCCGATCTTCGATCTGCTGCGCGCGGGCGGGTCGGCGCCGCCGGGCGAGCTCGCCGGGCGGGTTGGCTTCGACATCGAGGACCCGGCGTTCTGGGATGCCGGCCTCGACGCGCTGTCGGTGCTGGTCGACGAGGCCGAGCAGATGGCCGGCGAGGTCGCCGGCTAGCGCTGGCCGCGCGCAGGCACGCGGAGCGCGAGCTGCCGGCGCCTCTGCCGCCGGCCGAGCGGACGGTCGGGCAGCTCGTCGCCGAGGCCGTGCGGCTGTACGGCCGCCGCTTCTGGCCCTCGCTCGCGCTCGGCATCGGCCCCGCAGCCGGTGGCGTCGCGTTGACGCGGCTGCCGGGCTACTGGCAGCTCGCGTTCGCGATGCTGGCGGGGGGCGTGATCGCCACCGCGTCGTACATCGGAGCGACCGCCATCGCCGCCGGCGTGCCCCTGGAGCGGCGGCGCGTCGCGACCGCCTTGCTGGCGGGTGCTCTCGTCTTCCTGCCCGTACCGTTCCTGGTGAATCTCTTCATCCTGCCGGCCGTCGCCTGGCTCGGGCTCGTCGGCCTCGTCGTCCCGGTTGCGGTCATCGAGGGGCTCGGACTCCGTGCCGCGTTTCGGCGTGCGTTCGCGCTGGCGCGCGCGGACCCGCTGCACGCGGTCGGCGGCCTGGCGACCCTGGCGATCGTCGGTCTCCTGACAACCTGGGTGCTCTTCTTCCTGCTTCGCGGTCAGGGCGACGCGACGCTCGCCGCGGCCGGCCTGCTCGCCGTCCTGGTCGTGTCGCCGCTGCTCTTTCTCGGCTCGGCACTCCTGTACTTCGACCAGGCGGCGCGCGTTGTAGAGTCGCGCCGCCGACGACGCTAGGAGGAGCGATGCCCACGTACGTCCTGCTCTCGAAGCTGACGCCCCAGGGCGTGCAGACGCTGCGTTCGAACCCGCAGCGCCTGCGCGAGGTCAACCGTGACGTCGAGGAGCTCGGCGCGCGCGTGGTGCACCAGTGGGCAACGCTCGGGCCCTACGACTTCGTGAACGTCGTCGAGGCGGCGGATGCGGAGACGATCGCGCGCGTATCGGTCGCGCTCGGGGCGCGCGGCAGCGCGAGCTTCCAGACGCTGACCGCGCTGTCGATCGACGAGTTCCTCAACGCCATCTCGTAGCCGGAACTCCGGCGTCTCGCCCAGCGCGGCGAGGATGGAGCAGCTGGGAACGCCGCCCGCGCTGGAGGACGCTACCTCCGCGTAGCGAGAGCGACGGCGAGCTCGGCGGCAAGCGCGGCGTTGCCGACGACGAGCCCGCGGTTCGCGCGCAGCGTCGCGCCGCCGCTTCGCATGTGCAGCCGCGCGAGCACGAACGGCGTGATCGCGCCCCCCGCGATACCCTCGGCCTCAGCTGCGGCCACGGCCTCGTCGACGAGCGGGTCGACGTCCACCTCGTCGTCGGGTGGGCGTGCGATGACGAGCCCGGCGCCGCCCACGCCCCAGTGGGCTTCGGCCAGCCGTGCGGCCTCGTCGGCGCTATCGACGCGCGTCGCGAGCGGAGGACCGCCTCCGCGCGCATAGAAGCGGGGCAGCTCGTCGGTCCGCCAGCCGGCCAGCGGGACACCGAGGGTCTCGAGGGCTTCTACGGTCGCCTCGACGTCGAGCAGCGACTTCACGCCCGAGCAGACGACGACGGCCGGCGAGCGCGCCAGCGCCGCGAGATCGGCTGAGACGTCCGGCCGCGTCGCGAAGCCGCGGTGGACGCCGCCGATGCCGCCGGTGGCCAGAACGCGGATGCCGGCGACGCGACATGCCGCGAGCGTGCCGCCGACCGTCGTTGCGCCGACCGTGCGTCGCGCGACGCACGCGGCGAGCTCGGCGGGCCCGGCCTTGCGAGCCGACTCGTCGAAGCGCTCCAGCTCGGCCGGGGAAAGCCCGATTCGCAGCTCCCCGTCGAGGACGCCAACGGTCGCCGGCACGGCGCCTGCCGCGCGCACGGCGCGCTCGCTCTCGGCAGCGACCGCAACTCCTTCGCCGGCCGGAAAGCCGTGCGCGACGAGCGTCGTCTCGAGCGCGACGACCGCTCCGCCGCCGGCGAGCGCCCCGGCTACCTCGTCGGCGACGCGGATCACGGCATCGCTCCGAGCCGGGCGACGCAGCGCGCCGCGGCGGCCAGACCGAGCTCCGGGCCGCCGACGAGGAAGCCGGCCGCGAGCGCATCGCCGGCGCCGGTCGTATCGAGCACCGTCGTCGGAGCCGCGGCCAGCGTCTCGTCGGAGCTGCCGCGGCGCACGACGATGCCGGCGGCTCCGCGCTTGACCACGAAGGTCGCGGCCGGCGGCGCGCCGCCGAGCGCGCGGTGTTCCTCCTCGTTGGCGAACGCGATGTCCGGCTCGAGGAGCGCGAGTCGGGCACGCAGCGCGGCGGCGCCGAACGCCTCGATGGCGGCCGCCGAGGAGAGGTCCACGCTGATGCGCCCACCCTGCACGCGAACCGCTCCGGCGGCCTTCGCGGCCGCCTCGTCGATCGGCCGGCGGTACAGGCTGTAGCCGGCCAGGTGCAGCCAGTCGCAGCCGTGCAGCCAGCGCACATCGACCTCCTCGGGTGAGAGCTCCGGCGCCACGCCGCGGTCCGAGAGCATCGTGCGCGTCCCGTCATTGCCGACGAGCGATACGACGACGCCGTTGCGTCCGTTCGCGACGGGGCCGTACAGGTCGACCCCGCGGCGGGCGAGCTCGCCCGCCGCGAGCTCGCCCGCCGCGTCGTCCGCCCGCTTGCCGACGAAGCGAGCCTCGGCCCCGAGCTCGCGCGCCCACGCGGCGACGTTCGCCGCTTGACCGCCCGCCCCGACGCGCGTTTGCGCCTCTGCCTCGCCGCCGGCCGCGATGGAGCCCTCCCGCCGAACGATCACGTCGAGGAGCAGGTCGCCGAGAGTGCAGACGACCATCAGCGAGCGCCGCAGCGGTTGCGCGCCGGAGCCCGGGAACCGCACGAGCTGACGTTCGCGCGCGTGGCGAGCCGGAGCGGCCGCCGAGCCGGGGGCCGTCGGTGTGCTCCTGGCTGGGCTCGGCGTATCCGGCACGGCCGCGAGCTTAGACTGCCCTCATGGACGGCTACGAGGACCGCGGCGACCGCGTGCGGTCGTTCGTACTCGGCGGGCTGCTCGGCGCCTCGGCCGCTCTCGCCGCGGGGCGGCGCAGGCGGCGACGGCGCTCGCGGGCGGATACGCCCGCCGGCCTCGCGGCGTTCGAGGATGCGCCGTGCCATCGCGAGCTCGTCGAGCGGGAGCGCACGGCGAAATAGGGCCGTCCCGCGGCGGCCGGCTCTTACTGCACGGCGCGGGCGCGGCCGGTGTCGTCATACTCCTCGCGCGGCTCGTGCCGGCTGTCGTGGACGAGCCGCTCTTCGAGGATGAGGCGGTCACCGGCCTCGTCGCCGCACGGCCGCTCTCCGACGTGCTCGAGACCGTCTGGGATCGCGGCGGCGCACCGGCGCACTTCGTGCTCGCGTACCTTGCGCTTCGCGTCGATCCGTCCGCCGAGGCGATCCGCTGGATCTCCGTCGCGTGTGCGCTTGCCCTGGTGCCGGTCTGCGTCGATCTGGGTCGCCGCGTCGCCGGTCCGGTCGCCGGCGCCGTCGCGGGGACCACCGTGGCGACGTCCGGGCTGCTCGCCATCTACGGCAGCTTCGGCCGGATGTACACGCTCTTCGCGCTGGTCGCCGCGCTCGCGTTCGATCTCTTCCTGCGTGCGCTTCGCGAGCGGACGTCCCGAGCGGTGGCGGCTGCCTCGGCAGCGGCCTGGCTCGTGGTCGCCGTGCACCCCTACGGCGCGTTCGCGGTGGGCGCGGAGGCGCTCGTCGCGCTCGCGCTCTGGCGCGGACGGCGACCGCTTCGCCGCGCTGTGCCTGCGGCGCTCGCGGCGCTCGCGATGGTGCCGTTCGCCGTGCTCGACCTGCGGCTCGCCAACCGGTTCTCGGTCGGCGTTTCGGGCGGCTCCTCGATCGCCGGGCCCGACGACGCGCTCGACCAGGTGCGGCGCGCCGTGCAGGGCTTCGCCGGTGGCTCGGGAGTCACGCTCGTCGTCTTCCTCGCGCTCGCCGCGGTGGGCTCGTACGTGCTCGTGCGCACACGGCGGGACTTCGCCGCGCTCACGCTCCTCGCGCTCGGCGCCGCACCGCTGCTGTTTGTGCTCGTCCGCACCGGGAGCAACCCGGATCTCTCGCCGCGCCATCTCATCTACGTGCTGCCGCTCTGGTCGGTCGTGGTCGGCACGGGCGCCGCGCGCGCGCTCGCGCGGCTGCCTCATGCGGCGCAGCTCGCGGGCGTCACCGCGCTGGCCGTCGTCGGCCTGCTCGCGCCGGCAGGCGTGCGCGATCCGCGTGACACCGGCTACACGCAGCGGGTCGGCTCCGCCGGTGCGCTCGCGGAGCCTGCTCGCTGGTTGCGCTCGACGGTCGACGGGGGAGACGTCCTCTATCCGTACGCGTCGGTGTACCTCGCCGCCCTGCCGGAGACCGGAGAGGCGCTGACGCTCCCGCGCGCGCAGCCGGACCCGATCCTCAGCGCGCTGGAGCTCGCCGACTTCCCCGTTCGCGAGGCGTTCGTGGCCGTGCCTGCGCCGGGCATCCGCCTGCAGGCCGAGGGGATGCGGGCACGGCTGGGGCCGCGCTTCGTCGTCCGCCGCTTCGAGGTGTGGCTGCTCGTGCGCGCGCGCGGCCCGCTGCGCAGCCGCGCCGAGCTGCTCGGCGCCATCGTGCGCGTGCTGACCGCCGCGCGCGACGAGGCGCAGGGCTCGCCGCGCGCGCCGACCCGCTCGTACTTCGGGTTCAACCGCCGCGTCCTGTGCGAGGCGCTCAGGACGCTGGAGCGCCCCTGCGAGCGAGCCGATCAGCCGCCCGACGCGCCGTGACGAAGTTGACATCGGCGTCACCGATGTCGAGCGACTTACCGGTGGCCATCACGCGCGTCGACTGCTCGAGGAAGCGGGCCGGCGTTCGTGACGGCTCGCGCGTCCGCACGACGAGGAACGGGCCGAACACGCGAGCCTCGAACTCGGACGGCGGGTGTGGGAGGCGGCGGGCGATGCGCAGCGCGGGATGGGTGTTGTTCGTGTCGCTCGCGTCCAGCACCCAGACGCCGCGTCCGAGCGGCTGCGGGGCTTCGAGGAGTGCGTCGAGCGCCAGCGCCGAGTCGGCGCGCGGCACGACGGTCGACGAATACCGGCTGTCGCGCTCCCAGGCTGCGAGGAACAGCGGGTCGTAGCCGAACAGCACGTCGCCCGGCCGCCCCGTCTCCGCCAGCCACGCCGATGCCCCCGCGCGTGCTGCGCGGCGCGCCGGGGGCTCGCCTTCGAAGAGCTCGGGCGTGCGGTCGTGGGCCCACGCGAGTTGCGCGGCGACGAGCGCGGCGAGCACCAGCGGCGCTACTCGGCCGAGGGCGAGCAGCCCGGCGGCGACGGCGACTGCGAACAAGGGGAGCGCGAAGATCAGATGACGCGACTCCGGCGAGGCCGACCCGCCCAGGCGGGCGGCCAGGAACGCCAGCGCGGGCACGATCGCTGCCCCGCCGACGAGCGCCGCCGCGGCGCGCGGCAGGCGAGCCAGCCCGACTGCGGCCAGCACCAGGACGGGCCCGAGGATGAGCCACCAGCGCGCCGTGAAGTCACCCGCCGTCCGGACGAGGTACCCGACTACGTCGAGCGGTCCGCTCAGCTTCGCCCCGCCGCCTCCGACACCGACGTCGAAGCGGTGTGCCAGCACGAGATCCGTGTACCAGAACGGGATTCCCGCGATCGCGACGGCGCCGAACGCTGCCGCCGCCTGGCGGAGCCTCGCGCGCGAGACGAGGGCGTACGCGCCCTGCGACGCGAGGACGAGCGCCCCGTACGGGTGCGCGGCGACGGTTGCCAGTGCGGCGGCCGCCCAGAGCGCCCAGCGGCGCCGCCCACCGCGCTCGCTTGCCGCCAGGAAGGCCAGGTACGACAACGCGCTCGCGAAGAGGAAGAGGCTGTACATGCGCCCGTAGACGCCGTGGAAGAGCAGCATCCAGCTCGCGGAGACGAGCAGCGTCGCGGCGAGCGCCGCCGCCCGGCTCGCAAGCCGACGGCCTAGGAGCGCGACGAGCGGCACGCTCGCCGACGCAAAGAGAGCGGAAAGCACGCGCAGCTCCGTGAGCCCGCCGCCCAGTGAAGCGACAGCCCAGGCGAAGACGAAGTGGAGCGGCGCTCCGCCGCGCTCGCCGTGCACCGTGGCGAGCACCTCGGGCAGCGAGTGGCGTCCCACGAACAGCGCCAGCGCCTCGTCCTCGTGCGGCGGCCAGGCGCTCAGCCGCGCGAGCAAGAACGTCGCCACGGCTGCGGTGCAGACCGCCACGCCG
>JACVRM010000012.1 GCA_014534415.1 Thermoleophilia bacterium
CCCGCTCGTCAACCCGGGCTGGCTGTCGAACCGCGGGAGTTTCCTCGTTCCCGCCGGAGCGAAGCGCGTCGTCCACAGCTTCGTGATCGATCCACGCCTCGTTCTTTTCTTCCTGCATCCCGACCTGGACACGAGCCACGGCCTCGTCGTGCACTCCGCCCTCCTGCACATGCACCGGCTCGGCAAGGCCGGCCGCATCGCGGTCGAGCGTGGCCGGCGCGAGATCCTGCTGTCGATCCGCCGCTGGGACTTCCACTGGCAGCGCGAGTACTTTCTCGCGTCGCCGGAGCCGCTCGCGCTCGGCGATCAGCTCTCCATCCGGTGCGAGCACGACAACAGCGCCGCCCACCAGCCGCTGATCGGCGGCAAGCGCCCGCGCCCACGGACACGCACGTGGGGCGAGAACTCGTCGGACGAGATGTGCATCGGCTTCCTGTACGTCTCGGCGCGCTGAGCGAGCCGGCGGGTTCGCAGAGATCCACGAAGCCTTCCTCGCACTCGGCTGCTGCCTCGTCTGCTTCGGGGGCTGCTCCGCCGGATTCGTGATTGTCGACTGTCAGGGAGCTAGGAGTGCAGGCTTGTCGATCGTGAGCGTCAGCGCATCCGCGTCGACTGTCGCTTCGACCCCGAGCGGAAGCGTGGCGAGGCTCGCCCCGTGTCCCAGAGGCAGCCCGTAGAGCACCGGGACGCCGAGCCCACCGAGGCGGTCCCCGAGCACCTCCTCCAGCGTCCTCGACCGCGGCGCGGAGGTGTGCTCGTACCATTCGCAGCCCGCGAGCTCTCCGACGACGATGCCGCGCACGCGATCGAGCTTGCCGATCTGCTCGAGGTGGAGCAACGCCCGGTCGATCCGGATCGGAGCGCTGTTGACCTCCTCGAAGAAGAAGATCGTGCCGCCCAAGTCGGGCTCCCACGGGGTGCCGATCGTGTAGATGAAGTCGATGAGACACCCGCCGACCAGGCGACCGCTCGCCCTGCCGCCGGCGATCGAGATGACGGTCAGACGGTCGCGGTCCTCCGGCACCGGACCGGTCGTCTCGCCGGCAAGCACCTTCAAGAACCGATCAGCCGTGAACGGCGAGGCCGAGGGCTTGCCGAACATTGTCAGGCTCGGCCCGTAGAAAGTCGCTAACCCTGCGCGAACGAGAAGCGCCGCGTGCAGCGCCGTGATGTCGGAGAGGCCGACGAACGCCTTGGGCGTCTCCGCGATCGCGTCGAAATCGAGCAGCGGAATCACCTGCGCCGAGCCGTAGCCGCCGCGCATGGTCTGGATCGCGTCGACCTCTCGGTCGGCGAACGCGGCCTGCAGGTCGCGTGCACGCACCTCCGGGCTGCCGGCGTGCCAGCCGTCCTGCTCGAGCGCTCCGGGCATGAGCTTGACTCGGTAGCCCTTCGACTCCCACCAGGCGATGCCACGCTCGACCTCGGCGCGTGTCTCCGCCGGACTCCCCGGCGTGACAACACCGATCGTGGAGCCAGGCCGCGCAGCGTGAGCAACCAACGCTTTCACACGCGCACTCTACGACCCGATCAACAGACCCGCGCCGACGGGACCTCACGGCATCCCGTCATTCGTGATTCGACTTCTAAGCCGGCGCCTGCGCGGCCTGGAGCTCGCGCCGTAGCTCCTTGATCTCGTCGCGGAGCTTCGCGGCGTACTCGAAACGGAGCTCCTCGGCGGCCGCGAACATCTCCTCCTCGAGCTGGATGACGAGCTTCTCCAGCTCCTCCGGCTTCATGCCCGCCACCTCACGCTTGCCGCGCCGGCGCTTCGACGGTACGTGCGGCGCCTCGAGCGACAGGAACTCGGCGATGTCCGAGACGCCCTTCTGGATCGACTCGGCCGTTATGCCGTGCTCCTCGTTGTAGGCGAGCTGTACGGCGCGGCGCCGGTTCGTCTCCTCGAGCGCCCCCTGAATCGCCTCCGTCATCTTGTCCGCGTACATGAGCACCTTGCCGTTCGTATTCCGCGCGGCACGGCCGATCGTCTGGATGAGCGCCGTCTTGCCGCGCAGGAAGCCCTCCTTGTCGGCGTCGAGGATGGCGACGAGCGACACCTCCGGCAGGTCGAGCCCCTCGCGCAGCAGGTTGACGCCGACGAGCACGTCGTAGTCGCCGAGGCGTAGCTCGCGGATGATCTGGATGCGCTCGAGCGTGTCGATCTCCGAATGCAGGTAGCGCGCCTTCACACCCGACTCGAGCAGGTAGTCGGTGAGGTCCTCGGCCATCTTCTTCGTCAGCGTGGTGACGAGCACGCGCTCGCCCGCCTCCTCGCGGCGGCGGATCTCGTTGAGCAGGTCGTCGATCTGATCTCGCGTCGCGCGCAGCTCCACCTCGGGGTCGACGATGCCGGTCGGGCGGACGAGCTGCTCGGCGACGACCTTCGAGTGGCGCAGCTCGAACGGGCCGGGGGTCGCGGACACGAAGACGAGCTGCGGCACCTTCCCGAGGAACTCGTCGAAGCGGAGCGGCCGGTTGTCCATCGCGGACGGCAGCCGGAAGCCGAACTCGACCAGAGTCTGCTTGCGTGAACGGTCGCCCTCGTACATGCCGCCGATCTGCGGCACCGTCTGGTGCGACTCGTCGACGAAGCAGACGAAGTCGTCCGGAAAGTAGTCGATCAGCGTGAACGGGTGGGAGCCGGGCGGCCGGCCCTCGAGGATGCGCGAGTAGTTCTCGATCCCGGGGCAGAAGCCGAGCTCCTTGAGCAGCTCGATGTCGTACTCCGTCCGCTGGCGCAGGCGGTGTGCCTCGAGCATCCGGCCTTCGCTCTCGAACCTCGATACCTGCGCCGCCAGCTCGGCGCGAATCTCGTCGACCGCGCGCTCGATCGTCGGCCGTGACGTGACGTACTCGGTCGCGGGCCAGATGGCCACGTTGTCGAGCTTCGAGAGGATCTCGCCGGTCAGCGGGTCGAAGTGCGTGATCGCCTCGACCTCGTCGCCGAAGAAGGAGATGCGGTAGGCGGTCTCCACGTTCGCCGGCTGGATCTCGACGACGTCGCCCCTCACGCGGAAGCGACCGCGCGCGAGGATCGAGTCGTTGCGCACGTACTGGCTGTCGATCAGCTTGCGCAGCGCCGCGTCGCGATCGTGCTCCTCCCCCACCTCGAGGATCAGCACCCGCTCGCGCCACTCCTCGGGCGAGCCGAGGCCGTAGATGCACGAGACGGAGGCGACGACCACGACGTCGCGACGGGTGAAGAGCGCGGACGTCGCGGCGAGCCGCAGCCGTGCGATGTCGTCGTTCTGCGACGAATCCTTCTCGATGTAGAGATCGGCCTGCGGGATGTACGCCTCGGGCTGGTAGTAGTCGTAGTACGAGACGAAGTACTCGACGGCGTTCTGGGGGAAGAACTCGCGGAACTCGTTGCAGAGCTGGGCCGCGAGCGTCTTGTTGTGGGCGATCACGAGCGCCGGCCGGCCGACCTCCTCGATCGTCCACGCCATCGTGGCCGTCTTGCCGGTGCCGGTCGCCCCCAGCAAGGTCTGGTAGCGCTCGCCCGAGTTCAGGCTCGCCGCGAGCGTCTCGATCGCCTGCGGCTGATCGCCGGTCGGCCGGTATGCGTCGGATGTCTTGAAAGCGCCCACCGGGGTAAGGCTAGCCACGATGGACTTCGCCCCCCAGCGCCCGCCGTACGGGAGCTACGCCGCCATCATGGGCACCTTCGCGGGCCTGCTCGGCGCCGCGGGTCTCGCGTCACGCGTCGTCGGACGCGACCCGCAGTGCCAGACGACTCTCGATCTCGCGGTGCTCGCCGCCGCGTCGTTCAAGGCCTCGCGGACGCTGGCGCGCGACGAGGTCACGAGCTTCCTGCGCGACCCGTTCGTGCGTGGCTACGCGCACACCGGGAAAGGCGAGGAGCCGGTCCGCGGCGGCATGGAGCAGGCGATCGGCGAGCTCGTCACGTGCACGCGCTGCGTCGGCACGTGGGCGGCGGCGGGTCTCGCGTGCACGCAGATTCTCGCGCCGCGCTTCGGCCGCCTGCTGACCTGGTCGCTGGGCGCCGCGGCGGCCAACGACTTCCTCCAGGCCGCGTTCGCCGCGCTCACCACGAAGGCGAACGAGCTCGAGGAGCAGACCGCCTAGGTTCCAAACGGCCACTTGCGTGCCCGGTCGGCCGCGCGGCACGATGACTTGGTGGAACTGCCTATCGAGCACCGGGACGTCACCACGATCATGGGCTTGCTCGGCGACATCGGCGGAGACGTACCGGCCATTCGCAGGCCCGTGGAGGAGGACGACGATGGCGAAGAGGCGCCCCCCGAAGCTGACGCCTGACGATCACGCGCGCCATGCCGAGTGGCAGCGTATGGTGCGCGAGCGGATCGCCTACCACGAGCAGAAGGCGCGCGAGGAGGACGAGCGCCGCGCCCGCGAGCGCGGCCGCTGAGCCAAGCAACGCGGCTTGCGCCTTGGTCGCTGCCCTCGACGAGTAGCGCGCTAGCGCTCCAGCTCGATCCGGCGCAGCCGCCTCTCTGCGACCGCACGAAGCTCAGCACCCGTCGCGCAAATCGCGCAGCGGTAACCACCGGCCTGTCGGGCGGAGACAACCCGGATCCAGCGTCCGTCCGGCGTAAAGCCGGCCGCGAAGATCCGGCCCGCGCCAACGATTTTCACCATTTGCTTGCCGGAGATCGCCGACCACAGCACGGCGCGCTGAGGACCGGCGGTGACGACCCACCGGTCGTCGGGGCTGAACGAGACGTCGCTGACGACGGCGATGTGACCAAGGATGTGCCGACTCCTCCCGTCGGCAACGTTCCAGATGCGCGCGCGATGGTCCACGCTCGCGGTACCGACGCTCGTGCCGTCTGTGCTGAACTCGACCGACGTTATGCGGGCGCGATGCCCGACGAGGCGCTCGCGAAGCCGGCCCGATGCAACGTCCCAGATGCCGGCTGCGCCTTGCGCATCACCAAGTGCGACGAGCTTTCCGTCGGAGCTGACGGCCGCCGCAGTGATCGTTCCGAGCCCGGAGCGAACCTCGCGGAGTTTCAACCCGTCCGAGAGCTGCCAGATGCGAGCTATACCCGCCCGGCCCGCTGTGACCAGCACCGATTCGTCGGGAGCAATCGCGAGCGCCGTGACCGGCCCGCCGTGCCGCACCTGCTGAACGAGCCTGTCCGGCGACGACGCGGCCCGTGTCTTTGCCAGCCCGTCAATCCCAGCCGTTGCGACGAGCGACCCATCCGCGCTGATCGCGACTACCGGGTGGACGGCGCGCGCGATCAAGCGCCCCCGTCCGCGGCCGAGGACAAGCTCGACGCGGTCACGCCGAATCAACACGGGACGGAACCGGCCACGCGCCGGGACGAGTGCGGCTTCGACGTCGGGACCTTCCGGAAGCCGGTAGTGCGTGTCAGTGGCAGGGTCGGGGTCGATGACCCACGTGCGGGCGGTGCCGTCCTCGCTCCAGGTCAGCGCGGCGTCTATTGAAAACGAGCCCCCGTGAAGCGCGTCGCTGTGTCCGATGAGAACGGCGAGCGGATTGCCTTCGGCCTTCCACACGCGCGCGGTTTGATCGGCACTTGTCGTGATGAGGATCGGTTCAGGCTCATCGGGCCGCCCGCCGAGCCCGAACTCGAGAGACTGAACATGGTTGGTGTGGCCGATGAGCGTCCCATATAGCGCGTTGCGTTGCGTGTCCCATACGCGAACGGTTGCGTCCGTGCTCGCCGTCGCGAGTAGCTGAGGGCGCAGGGCATCGTCGCCATACCAGGCGACATCCAGAATGTGTCCCTGGTGTCCGGTCAGACGCGCGCGCAGCTTGCCGGTCGTCGCGTTCCAGACGCGCGCAACCTTGTCGGGATGCCCAGTCGCGATGAGGCTTCCAGTCCAGTTGAACGCGGCGGGCCCGACAGCGACCCCGTCGTCGAGAGCGGCGACTGGGCGGCCCGTCCGCGCCGCATAGAGCCGTGCGCGTCCGCCTTCGACTACGAGGACGCGCTCGCCGGAGTTGTTAATCGCGACCGTTTGAGGCGGTTTGACGAACGTTCGCCGCCAAAGCAGACGCGGCCTTCGGATTTCCCCCCAGACGCCCAGCATCCACATGTCGACGCGGTTGGCGGCCGCCAGGGCGAGGACCATCCCACCGTCGCCGGCGAACCGTCGATCGGGCAAGTACCCCCAATCAGCATCTCGGACGGGTCCGGGCGCCCGCGACGTCCATACCTCCTTCCAAGGGTCCGCCCGCCGCCATTCCCAGACCCTGGCCGTGCCGTCGTCGCTCCCAACGAAAATATGCCCCCCAGTGGTAGGCAACTCGAGCAGCTTGGTGATCCGCCCGCGATGCCGAGCGGCGACGACGAGATTCGCAATTCGAGCGGCGGGCGCCAGCACGCGCCCCTGCGCGTCCCCGAGGACGAAGAAGCTTCGATAGCCCGACATCTCGAGCGCCTGCGTGATCGGCGCGCGGCCGTCGCCGAGTATCGCGTCCTGCCGCTGTGCCACGAGAACGGTGCGTAGGACCTCTTCGACGGCGTCGCTGTCATCGCGCGTCGCCGCATCCAGCGCAAGCCGCAGGGAGCCGCCAGGATCGATCGGCAGCCCGACGAGCGCCTGGGCCGCCAGCTCGCGCGCACGCGCCTCTCGACGTTGGTCGTCAGCCTCGCGCTGCTGGACGACCGCGTACACCGCCACCGCCGTCACGCCGACGAGCGCGATCAAGGAGGCGGCGGCCAACGCTGCAAACCGCCGCTGGCGGCGCCGCTCGCGTTCCACCTGTCGCCCGGCTTCGTGACGCCGCCGCCAGTCGGCGACGGCCGACGCCAACACGTCGTGGAAGATCTCGACGCGCGCGCCGTTTCCGCGAGTTCCCTCGACCGGGCGCAGGATCCGCTCCTCGACGAGTGCACCGGCTACTCGACGCGCTTCCGGATCGTCTACCCCGGCATAGCCCGCGAGGTCCCCGATCTCGTGCGCGACCTTCGCGCCCGACGGCGTCACCAGGTGCGCGAACATCGCCGCGGCCGTGTCGCGCTCTGCCGGCTCTAACGCGTCGAGCGCGCGGTCGAGGTGCTCCGCGACGATCCGCCGCGCGCCGCCCAGTTCGTCCAGCGTCGAGCGCCGCAGCACTCTTGAGCCGGCATCGCGCTCCGCGTCCCACAGACGATCCAAGACGATCTGTAGGTAGGGCGGCTCGACCGCCTCGCCGTCCTCGGCAGGGCCGGCGCCGTTCGCCTCGATCCGGCCGACACGGACCGCGTCGAGGATTGCGTCGACGAGCTCCGGCTCGATCGTGACCGCCTCGCTACCGGCGAGCAGGCTCCACTGCTCGAGCGGGCCGACGATCGCCGCGCGCGCCGCCTGGCGGTCGAGCCGCTCGAGCCGCAGATAGTTCCCGAAGAGCGCGGGGATCTTCGCCTTGAAGACGTCGAGACGCGCGAGCGCGTCCTCGCGGATGCCGAGCAGCACGTTCACGCGCACACCCGGCTCGGTGACGAGCGGCGGCAGCTCATCGAGCAGCTGCCCGCCGCCGACGCCGTGGTACAGGAAGTACTCCTCGACCTGGTCGAGCACCAAGTACAGCTCGCCGGCGAGCAGCTCGCTCCACGCCGCCAGGCGCTCGACCAGCGAGCCTCCCGGGTCGTCGGGGACGAAGCCGAGCACGCCGGCGAGCGCATCCTGGACCGAGGCCGCGATTCCCTCGATCGGCTGCTCGTCGCTCCAGGCCGAGTACACCGCGACCGCGAACTCCCGCCGCTCGCGCGCCAGCTCACGCAGGTCGTGGACGACGCCGGCGTTCAGGACGGAGCTCTTCCCCACTCCCGTCGCCCCGTAGAGCACCGTCAGCCGGGCCGCCATCAGGTTCGCCGCGATCAGCTCGCGCTCGCGTTCGCGGCCGAAGAACAGCAGCGCGTCGACCGCAGTGTCCTCGAACGGGCGCAGGCCCTTGTAGGGGCGCTCCGGCGCGGCGCTCTCGACGCTCACGCAGCCGCCCCCCGCCGAGGCGCCTCGCGCAGCAGGAGCGCAAGTCGCTCGAGGTACGCGTCGAGCTCCATCTCGACGAGATCGACGCCGCGGTGCCGCCAGAAGTCGCGCTCGACCGGCTCCACGGAACCGTCCACCGCCCAAGAGCGATAGCTCGGGCGCTCGTCCGGCCAGAGCCGCTGGAGGAAGACGCGCAGCGTCCAATCGCGCAGCCCGTACCCCAGGAAGAGAAAGTGGCTGCGGCGCAACTTGGCGGCCAGCGTCACGGGCAGCGCGTTGGCGACGTCCGTCTGCGCGAGGTAACCGATGTAGTCGTCCTCGCTGATCACGAAGCTCTCGCGCTCGCGGGCCGGGTCGGGATCCACTTGGCCGTGCGCCTTGACGACGACGAGCCGGCGGCCGACCGGCACCTCCGCGTAGGCGTTCGGCAGCTCGACGAGCGTAACGGAGCCCTCTGCCTTCACATGGACGAACTTGCCGCGATCGCGGCCGCCCGCGACGTACGAGAGCGTGTCGAACGGCTCGCCCCGTTCGAGGAGCGCGCGCTCGAGCGCGAGGTCGTAGTTGGTCGTCACGATGACCAACTGCGGCGCGCCGCGCTCGCGTAGGACAGCCGCGAGCTCGACGACGCCGCGCTGGACGGGGCCGACGGGGTGCTCAGCGGCGAGCAGGTCGTGCAACTCGTCGTAGAGCGGCCCCGTCCCGCGGGTGACTGCGACGTATTGGGCAACGCGCGCGAGCTCGCGCGGCTCGTCCGGCGGGCAGTCGAAGCACTCGGCCAGGTAGGCGGCGACGTCCGCAGGCCGGGGAGGCGCCGAGTCGCCGTTGCCGGCGGCGTTCACGCCCGCGCCGAGCACCACGACCAGCCGGCCGGCGAGCAGCGCCCGCACGGCCTCCGACGCCTCGTCGGTCGCGCGCACGCCGGCCGCGCCGGCTGCTTCCAGGTCGGCGTCCTGGCGGAGGATTGCGGAATGCAGGCGCTGCAGGCTCGGCGTCGGCTCGATGCCGAGCTCCTCGGTAAGCGCGCGGCGCGCGGCGCGGTAGGCGTCGAGTGCCTCTGCCTGCCGGCCGGAACGGTAGAGCGCCAGCATGAGCTGGCCGCGCAGGCGCTCGCGCAACGGATGATCGGCGACGAGCGACTCCAGCTCGCCGACCAGCTCGGCCTGCCGCCCGAGCTCGAGTTCAGCGTCGATCCGCTGTTCGAGCGCGGCCAGCCGCAACTCCTCGAGTCGACCGATCTCGCTCTGCGCGAACGCCTCGTACGCGAAGTCGGCCAGCGGCGCACCGCGCCAGAGGTCGAGTGCCTCGCGCAGCGTACGCGCCCGCTGCGCAGCGTCCGCTTCACGTGCCGACCGGACCAGCCGCTCGAAGCGCGCGAGGTCGAACTCGCCGTCGTCGACCCGCAGCAGGTACCCGGGCGAGCGGGTCTGGAGCCGATCGGCGCCGAGTGCCTTGCGCAGCTGCGCTATCGCGTTCTGCAGCGAGGTGATCGCCGTGCGCGGCGGTTGCTCGCCCCAAAGCTGGTCGACCAGGCGCTCGGTCGGCACGACGCGGTTTGCGTTGAGCAGCAGCAGGGCGAGGACCGCCCTCTGCCGCGGACCACCGAGCGGAACCTGCCTGCCGTGCTCGCGAACTTCCAGCGCGCCGAGTACGCGGAAATCCCAGCGGGCGGTGGACGGCGCGGACAGCGCAGGGAAGGCGTCGCTCAGACCGGCCGAGACGACCTGGTACAGGCGCTCCGGCTGGTCGAGGTCCTTGAGTCGGTGGGTCCCCAGGTCGCGGAGCTCGACGTCCGGCGGATCGTCGCGCAGCAGCTCGCGACTCGTCTGGGAGACGAGAATCTGGCCGCCGTGGCCGGCCGCGCAGATGCGCGCCGCGCGGTGGACGCCGAGGCCGACGTAGCGGTCACCACCGACGGCCGGCTCGCCGGTGTGAATTCCCATGCGCACACGCACGGCCTGCCCGTCCGGCCAACGGTGCTCGGCGAGCGCCCGCTGTGCGGCAACGGCCGCGTTCACGGCGTCCTTCGCCCGAGCGAAGGCCACGAAGAACGCATCGCCCTGGGTGTCGATCTCGCGGCCGCCAGCTTGCTCGACCGCAGTGCGCACGATCGCGCGGTGCGCGTCGAGCGCCTCCGCGTACCGCTCGCCCAGGCGCTTTAGCAGCGCAGTCGAGCCCTCGACGTCCGTGAAGAGGAACGTCACGGTGCCCCCCAGGAGGTCGCGGGCGGGCGGCTCGGCTGGTGCGCTCATCGCTCGTGCTCCGTGAGGCAAGCGTACTTCGCGAATCGGCGTCCTCAAAGCGTGGCGCCAACTTCCAGACGCGGTTAGCGGCTCATTAGCACCCCGTTGAGGGGCCGTTGGGGCTCGGCCGGACGGTCGGGCCATGTTCACGACACGGCTCACCTCACATACGCGGCTGACCGGCCGCGGCCCTGTGTTTCTCGCCGTCCTCGCCGCACTGGCGACCGGCGCCCTCACCCTCGACAACACGACGATGCTCCAGAGCACGCCCGAAGGTCGCGCGCCCAGCATCCGGGACTCCGCCCGGCCGAAGATCGTGGCCGCGTTCCCGCGAGACAGCTACGGCCCTGGAGAGCGGGCCGCCCTTCGGATCCTGTCTGCGGCGCAAGATGTGCACCTGCAGGTCTTCCGCGTCGGCCCGGAAAAGAATCCGACCCGGGCGAAGGACGTCATGAGCGGCGTGCCCGTCTCGGCCGAACGCTCGCTCGGCGCCGTCACGCCGAAGCGGGTGGCAAACGTTCGGATCGGAAACTGGCCGAGCGGCGTGTACTTCGTGCGACTGCGAGGCGAGCGCGACAAGCTCGGATTCGCACCGTTCGTCGTGCGGCCGCGCCGGCTCGGCGAGCATCGTGTCGCGATCGTGATGCCCACCCAGACGTGGCAGGCGTACAACCATCGCGACGACGACGCCGACGGCGACTCCGACACCTGGTACGCCTCAGGCAGCCTCGCACGGCTCGGACGCGCACATCTCCAGCGCGGCGTGCCGTTCCGGTTCCGCAACTACGACGCGCCGTTTCTCCGCTGGGCGGCGCGGACGGGACACCAGGCCGACTATCTCACCGACGACGAGCTCGACCGCACGACCGGTCGCCAGCTGGCCGCCGCCTACTCGCTCATGATCTTCCCCGGCCACCACGAGTATGTGACGGAGCGCGAGTACAACGCGGTCACCG
The DNA here is from genome assembly GCA_014534415.1 of Thermoleophilia bacterium. Taxonomy (GTDB): domain Bacteria; phylum Actinomycetota; class Thermoleophilia; order Gaiellales; family Gaiellaceae; genus JACVRM01. The sequence continues at coordinate 11,132 of JACVRM010000012.1, forward strand.
GATTCCGCAACCGCGGCGGCAACCTCATGTTCCTGTCGGCCAACAACTTCTACTGGAAGATCGAGAAGCGCGGCCGCCTCATGCGGCGTGTCGTCAAGTGGCGCGACATCGGACGCCCCGAGGCGGCATTCATCGGAACGCAGTACTTCTACAACGACAACGGCGAGCGCCGCGGCCGCTGGGTCCTACGCACCGAGATCCCGTGGCTCTTCGCGGGCACCGGACTCCGGAAGGGCTCAAAATTCTCGAGCGGCGGCATCGAGGCGGACCGCGTCTACCCAAGCTCACCGCGAAGCGTCCGCGTGGTGGCCGAGATCCCGAACATCTTCCCGGGACGCGGATCCGCACAGATGACGTACTACGAGCGCGGTGGTGCGAAGGTCTTCGCCGCCGGCGCGTTCACGATGGCCGGCGCGATCGGGGAGAAGCCGATCCGCCAGATGGTGGCCAACCTGTGGCAGCGGCTGGCGAACGACACCGATACAGGTGCGCGACGACTCCCCGGACGCGACGATGACTAGGCGGAGCCACCTGTCGTCATTCCTCGCGGCGGTGGTCGTCGCTCTCGCTGCGGCCGGAGCGTTGCGAGGAGCCGATACGCCAGTGAGTGGCTGGTCCTACTGGCTGATCGGCGACGCGTGGCGTGAGCACCGTGTCGATGCCGTCCCGGTCGGCGCGACCCCGGGCCGCGCTCGCGCGGTGCTCCGTGCCATCCCCGGCAACCTTGCCGTCGCGGCCGGCGGCGTGAGTGTGGACGGTCGGTATCTCGTCGCCGCACGACGCCAACGACGTCGGAGCGACGTCGTGCTGGCGACCGCGACGAATGAGGCCTCTCTCACGCTACTGCAATCGACGACTCGCCGGTTTACCGCACCAGTCTTCGCACGAGGCAATGAGTCGGTCGCCGTGTCGCGCATCGGGCGCGGCGAATGCGGCGATCGGCAAGCGGCGCTCGTCCTCGTCGATCGAGTCAGTGCCGAGACCACCGCGATCCGGCTGCCCGCGACTCCGAGACATGCGCGCCGCAATGTGCTAGATGAAGTGGTCGGAGCATCACCAGATGGTGGCCACGTCGCTGTCTCACGCGTTTACGCAGGCACCGGCTGCGAACGACTTCTCGACATCGCCGGCTGGTCGGGAATCCTCGTCGACGTGGCGAGCCGTCGCGTGCGTGAGATCACCTCCGAGCCTTTGCGAGAGGCGAAGTGGTCTCCAGACGGTACTCGGCTTGCGTACACGGTCGGCACGACCGGTGGCTGCGCGTTGTACGTCGCCCGCGGCGACGGAAGCCGCCGGAGGACCGTAAGAAGCACGGAACGTGCCTGGGACCCGCGCCTGAACTGCTGGAGCAGGCTCCCCTTCGAGTGGACTGCGCGCAACCAGCTGCTCTTCACGGCGGGGCAAGCTCTCTACGCGTTCCACCCCGACGCGCGCGGGCCGCGGCGGTTGTTCCTCAGCCCGCGTCCCATACGCGCCGGGTGCGCGTTCGTTGAAGGCTGTCCCGCCGAGGTGTTTGGAGTCGGCAGTCATTCGGGGCAGGTGCTGGTGATCGCGAAGCCGGGCCAACGCGACGAGCGCTGGTTCCTCGTCGATCCGGTTACGCGGTCGGCCGAGACGATCGCTAAGCCCCGCGTTCGCGGGGGTCGCTTGCTCGCCGTGCGGCTTCCGTAACGGGCGCGCTCAGCTCTCGAGCGCTGGCGCTGCGGCGGTGGGCACCGCCGCCGCAGCGCGACCAGCGAGCGTCAGATGTTCCACTGGCCATCCTGCTGGACGACCTCGCCGTCGAGCTCGATACGCCCGCCTTCGCGGAGATCCTTGACGATGTCCCAGTGGATCGCGCTCTGATTCGTCCCGCCGACTTCGCGGATCCCATTGCCGAGTGCCAGATGGATCGTCCCGTCGATCTTCTCGTCGAACAGCGTGTTGCGCATGTGCCGCGTGATTCGCGGATTGCACCCGATCCCAAGCTCGCCGAGCCGCCGGGCACCGTCGTCGGTATCGAGCATCTGGACGAGGAAGTCGTCTTCGACCTCGGCGGACGCCTCGACGACCTGGCCGCTTTCGAACCGCAGCCGGATCCGGCGGCACTCCCGACCGAGGTAGACGGCGGGAAACTCGGCGAATGTGATCGTCCCCTCCGCGGAATCCTCCACCGGCGAGGTGAAGAACTCGCCGCCGGGCAGGTTCCTTCCGCCCGCGTCGACAGCCATGGCGCGCCCGGCGATCGAGAGCGTGAGGTCCGTCTCGGCCCCGACGATCCGCACCTGTTCGGCCCCGTCGAAGCGGTCCGCATAGCGCTGCATCCGCGCGCGTTCGGCGTCCCAGTCGAGCAGGCACGCCCCGTACAGGAAGTCGGCAAAGTCGTCCGTCGCCATGCCGGCCTCCTGCGCGAGCGCCGGTGTCGGGAACTGACCGCCCGTCCACGGCACGTCGCCGCGGTAGACGCGCTCAAGGGCCGGGCGAACGCCGACCTGCAGCGTGGTCAGCCGCTCCTGGTCGAGGGCCAGCGCGTTGCGAGTGTTTTCGGGCGCCTCGACGGCGATGAACGCGTCGGCCTCCTCGAACACCTTGACGTCGAGCGGCGCCGGCCGCTCCAGAAGCTCCATCGGCGCCTCCCGGGCCCAGGCAAACGTCGGCCCGGTTATCGACCCACCCCAGCCGACGCGCAACAACGCGTACGCGCCACGGCGCGCGATCTGCCGTGTGATCTCGTCGAAGAGCGGCCGGGCAAGCACGCCGCCGGCGACGAGCACCTGCCAACCGGGCTGCACGCCGACGCAGGTGTCGACCATGATCCGGGCGTACTCCTCGATGCGCGGGTCGCGCAGGCTCATACCTTCCTCCTCTTCCGGAGTCTCATTGGGCGGCACGTCCGCCGTGCCGTCACGCCGACGCAGGCGCTGCGTGCAGGTTCCGGCGGTCGGCTCGCAGGCATACGAACGCGAAGTACAGAGCGGTCACCGACATCCCCGCCGCGACGACGAGGAAGAAGAGTTGCGGGCCGAGCCACTCGATCGTCGGCCCCGCGAGCGCGAGCCCGACTGGACCGGCGAGCGTCGCGAACGTGATGATCGCCGTCATCGCCTTCGCGCGAAGCGCCGGTGGTGTCCGCACCGTGAACACGCCGATGATCGGGGCGTTCCCGATCGGGTTCCAGAATGCCGAGGCCGCGACCGCCCCGACGACGCCAGGGGCGGGCAGGTTGGCAGCCAACAGCCAACGCGGCGCTGTCCCCGCCAGAGTGGAGACGGCCGCGATGCGAAGCGGTCGAAAGCGCGCCACGATCTGGTAGGCGACCACGCTACCGGCGAGCGCGCCGACGCCGGACGCAGCGTAGAACGCCCCGGCGACGCGCGAGCTGCGCTCGAATTCCTCGTAGGCGAGCACCGGCAGCCCGGCGACGACCGCCTGCCCGAGCATGTTCGAGACGACGATCACGACGATCATCGGACCGAGGAGCGGGTCGCGCACGAGCCACCGCACGCCCGCGAGGACGCCGTGGCCGTCGCCGGCGCCTTCGATGCGGGCGCGCTCGGGAACGAGCACCGCGACGAGCACGAAAGAGACGAGGAAGGTCGCCGCGTCGGCGTACAGCACGTTCGCCGCGCCGATGCCGCCGATCAGGACGCCGGCGATCGCCGGCCCGACGAACTGGTTCAGCCGCTGCGCCCCCTCGACGACGCTGTTCGCGCGCGACACGAGCCCCTCTTCCTCGCCGACGATCTCCGGGAGGATCAGCCGCTGCGCCGCGAAGTACGGGCCGCTGAAGACGCCCGTCAGAGCCACGAGGGTGAGAAGCAGGCCGAACGACAGCAGGCCGGCCTCGTGCAGCAGCGGGATTGCCGCGACGACGGGCACACGCGCGAGGTCGCAGACGAGCATCGTGCGACGGGCGCCGAGCCGCGTCACCACGGTGCCGCTCGGGATCCCGAGCGCGGCAATCGGTACCAGCTCGGCCGCGAGGACGATGCCCATGCGCGTCGCCGAACCGGTCGTGACGAGCACGAACCAGGGGAGTGCCAGAAAGGTCATCCACGAGCCCAGACCCGAGACGATCTCCGCGGTGAGCAGCGCCGCAAGCGAGCGGTCGCGCAGCATCAGGCCGGCTCGCTCACCGCGCTCAGCCGCTCGGCGTGACCCCGCGCCCTGTAGGCCGTCAGTGCAATCGCGGCCATGGCCCCCGTCTGGACTGCGGCGAACACCACGAGCACGGGCTGCGGGCCGAAGGCGTCGAGAATCGGACCCGCGCCGAAGACGCCGATCGGCTGGACGAGCGCGAAGACGACCGTCATCCCGGTCATGACCGTCGGCCGCAGCGCGGGCGGGATCCGCAACGTCATCAGCGCGTGGATGCTCGGGTTGACGATCCCGTTCGCCAGCCCGGAGACCGCGAGCGCGGCTGCGTACGCACCGGCCGGAAACGACAACGTCAGGAACCAGAGCGGCAGCGCCTGGCCCAGCACGCAGGCCGCGATCACGCTGTAGCCGCGGACACGGCCGGCGAGCAGCCGGTACGCGACGACGTTGCCGGCGACTGCGCCGGCGCCGAACGACGCGAGCAGCCAGCCGGCCACGCGCGGGTCCGCGTCGAATCGTGTGACCACGAGCACGGGGACGCTGACGAAGAACGCTGTCCAGGCCGCGTCGCCGATCGCGAACACGGGCGTCCAGACGCGGAGCAACCGCTCGCGCACCAGGAACCGGACGCCACGGCGCACGCTGAGCTCGTCGCCGGTCGCGTGGCGCGGCTTCCGTCTCGGCACGAACACGGCGACGAGCGTCGCGGCCACGGCGTACGTGATGGCGTCGACGACGAGCACGGCGGGTGCCGATAGCACGGAAATGAGGACGCCGCCCAGTACCGGGCCGAGCAGCATCGTGAGCCTCGTCGCGCCCTGGAAGAGCGCGCTCGCCCTGCCGACCAGCGACTCGTCCTCGCCGAGCAGCTCTGGCACGATCATCTTCTGTGCGGCGAAGTAGGGCGCGCTCAGCGCACCGAGCGCGAACGCGAGCGTCAGAAACGCTCCGAGCGACAGCAGCCCGGCCCAGTGGAGAACCGGGATGATCAGCATGAGCGGTGCGCGCACGCCGTCGCAGACGACCATCGCTCGCCACGCCCCCAGGCGGCCGAGCAGCTTGCCGCCGGGCAACCCGAGCAGTCCGAGCCCGACGAGCTCGGCTCCCACGACGAGCGTCATACGCGTGGCCGACCCGGACGTGACGAGCACGAACCAGGGCAGCGCGAGCCATGTCATCTGCGAGCCGGTCATCGAGATCACCTCGGCGACGAGCAGCGCGCTGATCCGCCGGTCGCGGAGCACTACGCCGCCTCCTCCGGCAACTCACGGAGTGAACGCAAGGGCGAGCGGAGCGCGACCAGCACTGCCAGCGTCGCGCCGACCGCGCCGATTGCGATGGTCGGGCGCAACCCGATCAGGCCGCCGAGCGCGCCGCCGAGCAGCGCGCCGACCGGCCGCGCGCCGTAGTTGATCGTCCGGTGCACGCCTGTCACGCGGGCGCGCAGGCGGTGCGGCGTGAGCAGCGCCTGGATGCTGTTCGAGTTGACGTCGAAGAGCATCACGCCCACGCTCGAGAGGAACTCGCCGGCGACCAGCATCGCGAGCACGAGCGGCCGCGGCCCGCTGGCCAGCGCGAAGAGAACGAGCGGCGCCGGAAAGAGGAACGAGCCGATCACGACCGCCCGCCCGTACCCGAAGCGCGCGCCGAGGCGGCCTGCCACCAGTGCGCCGGCCAGTGCCCCGACTGCGCCAGCGGAGAAGACCGCGCCGATCAGCGCGGCCGAGAGGCCGAGCTCGTCCGCGAAGTACAGCACGAGCACGCCCCACAGGACGAACGTGAAGAAGTTGAGCGTCGTCGCGCACGCGAGCAGCGGGCGCAACACGGGGTGCCGGAGCAGGAAGCGCCCACCGTCCGCGAGCCGCGTCCGTAGCGGCGCGTCAGCCAGGGAGTCCGGCGGGGGCTCGGGCGTCCGCATCCGGCGGATCAGCGCGGCGGAGGCGACGAAGGAGAGCGCGTCGACCGCGAGCGCGACGGGCGCGGTCAGCGCCTGGACGAGCAGTCCGGCGAGCGACGGGCCGCCGATGTACGACGCCGAGCGCGTCGCCATCAGCTTCGCGTTCGCCTCCACGATCGCGGCGCGCGGAACGACGACGACGAAGTACGACGAGTACGCGAGGTCGAAGACGACCGTCAACGCGCCCACACCGAACGCGACGACGTACAGCTGCGCCATCGTCAGCGCGTCGAATGCGTGGGCCAGCGGCACGGATGCAAGCACCGCCGCACGTAGGAGGTCGGCCGCCACCATGAGGTCGCGACGCCCCCGGCGCCGGTCGATCCAGACGCCCGCGCCGAGCGAGAGCAGCAGGTGCGGCAGCCAGCCGGCGGCGGTCAGCACGCCCATTGCGCCCGGCGACGCGTCCAGCGTCAGAACAGCGGCGAGCGGTAGCGCCAGCATCGTGATCTGGTCGCCGAAGACCGAGATCGTCTGTCCGGCCCACAGTCGCCTGAAGTCGGCGTGCCGCCAGAGACCATGCGGCCGCCAGACCGCCTGAGCGATCGCGCTGATCACGGCTCAGCTCTGGCTACTCGGGAAGCTCGCCCGCCGCAGGCGGCCGCGCGACGGCCGCCGATGCGGCCGGCGCGGCTGCGCGAACGATGTCGACATCACCGCTCAGCGTCTGGATGCGTAGCTCGACGAGCGGCCCGCCCGTCTCGGGGCGCGATTCCCGAACCTCGAGCTCCGACGTCACGTCGCCGCTTCGCGAGCCGGCGTCGATCCAGACCCGCGAGCCGCGCCGGATACCGACGCGGACATCGCCGGACACCGAGTGGGCGGCGAACGTCCCCTCGCGAACCGCCTCGATGCGCTGGTCGCCGGAGACGCTGTTCGCGGTCACCGAAGATGCGGCGTCGCGTAGCAGCAGGTCCCCGGACACCGACTGCAGCGTGGCGGGTCCGCCCACGAACTCGACCAGGACGTCGCCGGAGACCGTCTGAAGGTCGGCGGCGCCGCCCACACGGCCGAGGCGGATGTCGCCGCTCACCGCGCGGACGCGCGCGCCGCCGTCGGCGTCGCGGACGTCCACGTCACCCGAGACGGTCTCGATCTCGACGTCCGCGAACCGGCCGCGGGCCTCGGTATCTGCCGACTTCGTCCGGACGTCGAGCTGGACGCCGTGCGGGCAGACGATCCGCACGCGCACCTCGGCCGAGCGGCCGAACAGAAACCCGAGTCCGCCGGAGCCGCTGCGCGGCGGGACGTCGACCTCGAGCTCGTGCCCGCCTACGCCGCCGCGCTCGCGAAGCTCGATCCGGGTCTCCGCCACGGCCGCATGCGTCCCGTCGTCCGCGCGGCGCGCCTCGACGTCGACGGTCGTCTCCGCGCCGTCACGCGTCTCGATCGACACGTCGCCGGCCGGCACCCGCAGGCGGAGAGCCAGCGGCCCCGGCGTCGTGAGGGTCTCCTGGCGCCGGCCGTCCATCACGCGCTCGCGGAGCCGAGGCTCCGCCCGATCGTGTCGACGAGCCAGGCGTCCGGCGGCAGCCCCGCCCGCTCGGCCGCGCGCTCGATCTCGTGCTTCACGTCTGCCGGCACGCGCAGCCGAACGTCTGCCATCCGTTCGCTGCCGCGAGCCGGCGGGGCGGGCGGTTCGCCCGCAACGGTGGGCGCTGCATAGAGAAGCTGTGAGTAGCTGATCATGAAATCTCCTTTCAGCTCTCCGCGTACCCGGTTAGGCGGTTCGCGCCGCGCGAGCGGCGGACAGGCTCGGCCAGGGCGCGAGCGAGCGCGCGGACGATCCAGGTGTTGACCGAGACGCCCGCCGCGGAGGCGGCGGCCTCGACCTGTTCCTTGAGCGCATCCGAGACGCGCAGCGTGATGCGCGCGGTCGGCCCGTCCTCGGTCCCGATCGACTCCGGCTCACGAGCCTCGTCCTCTACGAAGACGAACTGCGGGTCGCGCCCGGCCAGGCGCACCTCGACGTGGCCGTTCGGGAGCTGCCCACTCAGCTCGACGGCCGCCGCGGAGAACGCGTCGACGAGCCGCAAGGCGAGCGAGCCCTCGAGCGCGATGCTGATGCGCTCGGCCGCCTGAGCCGTCCGCTCGTCACCGACGGATGCGACGGCCGTGAGGTCGCCGCGGAGAGCTTCGATGAATTGTGACAACTGCATGACGTCACTATGACATCATATAGTAGTCAGTGTCAAGTCAACCCGCTGTCGCGGCGACGGCGCAAGTCCGCCACGACGCCGGCCACGTAGGTGTCGAGGTCTTCGAGCGAGCGGTTGTTCACGTAGGCGTAATCGGCGCGCATCAGCTTCTCCTCGTCGGGAAGCTGACGCCCGGCGCGCTCGCCAGCAAGGGGGCGGCCGCGCCGCGCGCGTAGGCGCTCGGAGGCGGTCAGCGCGACCACGGCGTCGAAGCGGCTCTCGCCGCCAACCTCGTACAGCAGAGGGACCTCGGTGGCGCAGATGTCCGGCGGGTTCGGCAACGCCGCCAGCCGCTCGCGCCACTCGAGGTACTCGCGTACGACGCGCGGGTGGAGGAGCGCCTCGAGCCAGTCCAGGTCGGCTGGGCTGCGAAAGACGATCTCCGCGACGGCCGCGCGGTCGATTTCGCCGTCCTGCCGGACGATCCGCTGCCCGAAGCGCTCGACGAGCGCGCGCCGGACGCCCTCGTCCTCGCGCAGCAGCCGATGGACGATCTCGTCACTCGAGATGACCGCGGCCCCGTGGCGCGCGAACGCCTTGAGCGCCTCGGTCTTTCCGACCCCGATGCCGCCGGTTATGGCGACGGCGAGCGGTCTACGCCGTTTCGTCTTCGTCGGCGACGGGGGGCGTGACTTCCGCCTCGGGCGCCGGCTCGGGCTCGGCCGGCGGCTCGTCGGCGGCCTCGGCGAGCACGGTCGGCTCGCCCTGCGTCTCCTCCGGCGTCGCGGTGGTCACGGCCGCCTCCTCGGCGAGCGCCGCCTCCGCCACGCCGTCGCCGGATTCCTCGCCGTGTGGCGCGATCGCATCCTCGGCGGCCGTCGGAGCGGCGCCGCCGAAGACGTCCTCCGAGAGATCGAGCTGAGGCGCGCCGCCGCCGTCCGCGCTCCGCACCGGAGCGCCGTCCTCCACGCGCTTGAGCGACAGCGAGAGCCGGCGCCGCTCGGCGTCGACTTCGATGATCTTGACCTTGACGGCGTCGTTCTGCGATACCACTTCGCGCGGGTTCTCGACGTGATGCGCCGCGAGCTCGGAGATGTGTACGAGCCCCTCCACACCGGGCAGGATCTCGACGAACGCGCCGAAGGTTACGACTTTCGTGACGCGGCCCTCGACGACGTCGCCCTGGTTGTAGGTCTCGAGCACGTGCTGCCACGGGTCCGACTGGGTCTGCTTGAAGCCGAGCGAGATCCGCTGGCGGTCGCGGTCGATGTCGAGCACCTTGACCTTGACGGGCTGGCCGATCTCGAGCACCTCGGACGGGTGGTTGACGTGCGTCCAGGAAAGCTCGGAGATGTGGATGAGCCCGTCCATGCCGTCCAGATCGACGAACGCGCCGAAGTCCACGATGTTCGAGATCGTGCCCTCCACGACGTCGCCGGGCGCCAGGCGGTCGAGGATCGCCTGCCGCTGCTCCTTGCGCTCGTCTTCGAGGACGGCGCGGCGCGACAAGACGACGTTGTTGCGCGAGCGGTTGAGCTCGATCACCTTGCAGCGCAGCTCGCGGTGGAGGAACTCTTCCAGATCCTGGACGCGACGGATGTCCACCAGCGAGGCGGGCAGGAATCCCCGCACGCCGAGGTCGAGGATCAGGCCGCCCTTGACGACCTCGATGACCCGACCGTCGACGGGTTTTCCGCTCTCCGCCGCGCTCTCGATCTGCTTCCAGGCGAGCTCGAAGCGCGCCCGCTTCTTGGAGAGGATCAGCCGGCCGTCGGCGTCCTCCTTCGTGAGAACGAGCGCGTCGACCTCGTCACCCACGTTGACCTCGTCGGCGGGATTGACCGAGCGCCGGATCGACAGCTCGGCGACGGGGATGACGCCCTCCGACTTGTAGCCGATGTCGACGAGCACCTCGTCCTTGTCGACGCGCACGACGGTACCGTGGACGACCTCCCCCTCGGTGATCGTCGGGAAGCTCCCCTCGTAGTTCGGGACGCGCTCCCCGTCCGGGGTGGTGATCCAGACGCCGTCGTCGTCGGAGGTCGCTACGGGCGTCTCTACGGTCTCGTTCGCCATACGGAAGTCGGTCAGTATAGCCCTGCCGTTCCCCGCTTCCTCCGGGCCCCGCGCGTCTGCGCCGCCCGCGATCGAGGCCCGCCGGGGCATTCATCTGGACGGATTTCTCGCGCTCCCGCGAAGTGACGATCGAGGTGCCTGCGGGTCCAAGCGCCGCGAGGGCCGCGTGGACGTCGGCGAGCCTGCATCAGACGCCGAGGATCGCTCCCTCGGCGAGTGGATCGACGTACCGCGGCGTGAGCGCATCCGCGGCAGCAAGCCGAGCGAGCGCAACGACGCTCACGCACGCGTCGAAGTCGTGGTCGTCGGCTACGGCCCACCGGGCATCGGCGAGTTCGACCGCGCCGTCGCGGACGAGCGTGGTGACGGCGTCGGCACGCTGATCGCGCCTGGACTTCACCGGCACGTATCCGAGCGAGCGCTCGTAGAGCACGGCCGGATAAATCTCCGCAATGACGATGTCGCCCTCGGCTGGCTCGAAAGGCCAGACCGAGGAATCGCGCGCGCGAACGACGGGCCTCGACCAGCTCGTCCCAGAGGGCGATCGCCGCCGCACCGACCTGCTTGGCGCCGACGAGCTTGAACATGGATTCCGCGCGGACGAGCGTGTCGACCCGGCGGCGCAGCGAGATGCCAATCGATGCAGCGGCTTCCTCGGCGGCACGCCAGCTGCTTCCTGTGGCGCTCGCGCGCACGAACGGGCGGCTAAGCGCCCAATCCGTGCCGGTCGGCACGGGGTCGAACGTCTCGCTCGGCGTACGCTCGAGCCAGTCGAGAAAGCTCGTCGCACCCGTCCGTACGACGAACTCGTGCGGCACTCCCAGAGGCGCGTCGAACGCTACGAGCACGGGCCCGCGCAGTTTCTCCGCCGCGGCGACCACGCCGGCAGCTGTCCAGCCCGGTGGAGACGGCGTAAGTCGGCGCGCCACACCGTGATCGGTTTCCGCCATCCACACAGCGCGCGCCTTCGAGCCCGCGCTCCAGTCCGCGCAGACGATCGTCCGCGGGACAGGGACCGCCGTCAGCGTTTAGCCTCGTGCCAGTCGTCGCCGACGCCCACGTCGACGGCGAGCGGCGGGTCGAGCGGATAGGCGCCGCACATCTCGGCGCGGACGAGCTCGCGGATCGCCGGCACCTCGCGCTCCGGAACCTCGAGGAGCAGCTCGTCGTGAACCTGGAGCACGAGGCGCGCGCCTCTGCCTTCCTCGCGCAGCCGCCGGTGAATGGCGACCATGGCCACCTTGATGATGTCGGCGTTCGAGCCCTGCATGACGAAGTTCACGGCGAGGCGCTCGCCGAGGCCGCGCGTCTGGCGGTTGCGTGCCCGGAGCTCGGGCACGGGGCGACGCCGGCCGAGCAGGCTCGTCGCGAAGCCGTCGCGCTCTGCCTGCTCGATCGTCCGCTCGATGAAGTCCTGGACGTGCGGAAAGCGCGCGAGGTAGGCGTCGATGTACGCCTGGGCCTCCTCGCGGGGGATCTCGAGGTTCTCGGACAGCCCGAACGCCGAGATCCCGTAGATGATCCCGAAGTTGATCATCTTCGCGACGGAGCGCTCGCCGGTCGTAAGCGCCGCCGGATCCTTGCCGAGCACTTCGGCGGCCGTCGCGGTGTGGATGTCCTCGCCGCGCTCGAACGCCTCGCGCAGCTTCGGCTCGCCCGAGACGTGCGCGAGGATGCGTAGCTCGATCTGAGAGTAGTCCGCCGAAAGCAGCTTGCAGCCCTGCTCGGCCACGAACGCCGAGCGGATCTCGCGGCCGAGCTCTGTGCGAATCGGAATCGCCTGGAGGTTCGGGTTCGTCGTCGACAGGCGGCCGGTAGAGGCAACCGTCTGGTTGAACGTCGCGTGCAGGCGGCCGTCGGGCGCGAGCAGGCTCGGGAGCGGGCCGAGGTACGTGTTCAGGAGCTTCGAGTACTCGCGCCACTCCTCGATCACGCCGACGAGCTCGTGCTCGTGGCGGATCGTGCGCAGGACGCGCGTATCCGTCGAGTAGCCGGTTTTGCCTTTGCGGCCGGGAGTCAGACCGAGTTTCTCGAAGAGGATGCGGCCGACCTGGGAAGTCGACCCGAGCATGAACTCCTCCCCGGCGAGCTCGTACGCGCGCGACTCGAGCTCCTCGACCCGGTCGGCGAGCCGCGCCGTGATCTCACCCATCCGGTACGTGTCGATCCTGACTCCCGCCGCCTCCATCGCGGCGAGCACCTGCGTGAGCGGCAGCTCGACCTCCCTGTAGAGGCGCTCGGCGCCACGCTCGTCGAGGCGGGCACGGAGCGGCTCGATCAGACGCAGCGGGATCGCCGCGCGGCGCACGAGGGCTGCCGTCTCCTCGTCGGCGAGCGGATCCGGGACGACGTCGACCGCGTACTCGGCGGCGAGCTCGTCGAGCTCGTACGTCGCCCGCGCCGGCTCGATGAGATACGCCGCGATCAGCGTGTCGTCGGCGGCCTCGAGTGCCTGTGCCTTCGCATCGTGCGCGACAAGCTCCGCTCCCCGGATCTTGTCCAGCTGAAGAGCGGCTACGACGACGGGTTCGCCTTCGCGCGCCACGGCCATTCGGCCTTCGTCGATCGCGACGCCGACCGGTCCGCCGACCGGCGCCACCTCCCCC
>JACVRM010000099.1 GCA_014534415.1 Thermoleophilia bacterium
ACCTACGAGCACGACGAGCCGCGGCAGCGCGAGCACGAGCGCTGCGGGACGCACCTCGTCGGGCCGCTGCTGACGTCGGTCGCGCTCGCGAATGCCGTCGTGGCGAAGCTTCCCGCTGCCCTGCGGCCCACCGGCCGCGCCGGCGCGACGCTGGGCGCGGTGGCGGTCTCGATGGAGCTGTTCGGCTGGATGGTTCGCCACCCGGAGAATCCGATCGCGAAGGCGCTCGCGCGGCCGGGCCGCGAATTTCAGCGCCGTTTTGCCACGGCAGAACCGACGCCCCAGCAACTCGAGGTCGCCGAGGTCGCTCTGGCCGCCTGCCTGGAACGCGAGAACGATGCAAACGCGCGAGCGGACTAGGGACAGGCTCCCGCCTGAGATCTTCGATCTCCCGGTCGAGAAGATGCGGGAGGGCTACTACACCGACGCGTACTTCAACCACACACGCGCGGCCCTGCTCGCCGACGGCCGCCATCCCCGCGTGGTGATGCAGGTCTTCCAGAAGAAGCGCGCGGTGCTCGGCGGCGCCGACGAGGCGATCGCGATCCTCAAGCTCTGCTCGGAGGACTGGGACGAGCTGACGGTGCACGCGCTGCACGACGGCGAGCGCGTCGACCCGTGGGAGACGGTGCTGACGATCGAGGGCGACTACACGCTCTTCGCGCACCTCGAGACGCCGTACCTCGGCACGCTCGCCCGTCGCACGCTGATCGCCACGAACGTGACGCGCGTGCTTGGCGCGGCCAACGGCAAGCCGATCATCTTCATGCCGGCGCGGCACGACCATCACCGCGTCCAGACGGGCGACGGCTACGCGGCCTACGTCGCGGGTGCGCTCGTCGGCGCGCCGATCGGGATGACCACCGACGCGCAGGCCTCCTGGTGGGGCGGCCGGGGGATCGGCACCGTCCCGCACTCCCTCATCGCAGCCTACGGAGGCAACACGGTGCTCGCCGCCACGAAGTTCGCCGAGTGGGCGCCGGACGACTTCAACATCGTCGTGCTCGTCGATTTCGAGAACGACTCCATGCGCACCGCGCTCGAGGTAGCGCGCGCGCTCGGGCCGCGCCTGTGGGGCGTGCGGCTCGACACCTCCGCGAACCTCGTCGACCGCTCGCTCTGGGACGAGCTCGGCGATTTCGACCCGCGCGGGGTCAATGACCGGCTCGTCTGGAAGGTGCGCGAGGCGCTCGACGCGGACGGCTTCGAGCGCGTGCGCATCGTGGCTTCCGGCGGCTTCACCGTCGAGAAGATCCGCCGCTTCGAGGAGCGCGGCGTGCCGGTCGACTCGTACGGCGTGGGCTCGTCGCTCATCCGCGGTGAGAACGACTTCACCGCGGACGTCGTGATGGCCGACGGCCGCCCGTCGGCGAAGGTCGGACGACGCTTCCGTCCCAACGAGCGCTTGGAGCTCGTCACGTGACGCTTCCGCTGCCGCCGCACTACGACCCCGCGCGCGTCGGCGAACTCTGGCGCGTCGCGTACGAGGAGCGGGCCGCCGAAGCGTCTCGCTGGGCGGCCGAGCACTCTGTGCGGGCGGCCGCCGATGACCCGGTGCGCGTCTGCCTCGTGTGCGTCGACGTGCAGAACACGTTCTGCATGCCGGAGTTCGAGCTGTTCGTGGGGGGCCGCTCGGGCACCGGGGCGATCGACGACAACCGGCGCCTCTGCGAGTTCCTCTACCGGCACCTCGACGTGATCACCGAGGTGGTGCCGACGCTCGACACGCACGTGACCATGCAGATCTTCCACGCCGTCTGGCTCGTCGACGAGGACGGCAACCACCCGCCCGCGTACACGCTGGTCACCGTGCCCGACGTGATGTCCGGGCGCTGGCGCGCGAACCCGGCCGTGGCCCGCGCACTCGGCTTCGACGAGTCGTATCTCCAGCGCTTCCTCGTCCACTACGTGAGCCGCCTCGCTCGCGGCGGCAAGTACGCGCTGACCGTCTGGCCCTACCACGCGATGCTCGGCGGGATCGGGCACGCGCTCGTCCCATCCGTCGAGGAGGCCGTCTTCTTTCACTCGCTCGCGCGCCACTCACAGCCGGACTTCCGGGTGAAGGGCAACCGGCCGCTGACGGAGCACTATTCCGTGCTCGGCCCCGAGGTCGCCGACGACCACGAGGGCCAGCGCGTCGGTGAGAAGAACCAGCTGCTGATCGACAAGCTACTCGAGTTCGACGCAGTCCTGATCGCCGGCCAGGCGAAGAGCCACTGCGTCGCGTGGACGATCGACGACCTGCTCACCGGCATCGGCGCGGCCGGCGGTCGGATGGCCGAGAGGGTCTACCTGCTCGAGGACTGCACGTCTCCGGTCGTCGTCCCGGGCGTCATCGACTACACGGACGAGGCGGAGGCCGCGTTCCGTCGCTTCGCCGACGCGGGCATGCATGTCGTGCGCTCGACCGACCCGATCGAGCGCTGGCTCGAGCCGCTCGCCGCCGCGTCGGTCTAGGCGCCGCGCGTTCGGCTACAGGCAGCGCTCAGCCCTGCCGATAGAGGCTTCGTGCCCGACTTCGGAGGCCTCTTCAAGGACACGCCCGAGTTTCTGCTCACGTGGCTGCCGCTCATCTTCTTCGGGCTGATCGTCTACCTGCTCTGGCGGACGCTGCAGCTGATGCCGCGCATCAAGCCGAGCTCCATCGAGCCGAACTCGGCGACGTCGGTGACGTGGAACGACGTGGCCGGCGTCAACGAGGCGAAGGAGGAGCTCCAGGAGGTCGTCGACTTCATCCGCCACCCGAAACGGTTCGAGCGCCTCGGGGCCCGCGTTCCGAAGGGCATCCTGCTCTACGGGCCGCCGGGCACGGGCAAGACGCTGCTCGCGAAGGCCGTCGCCAGCGAGTCGGGCGCCGCCTTCTACTCGCAGAGCGCGTCCGCCTTCGTGGAGATGTTCGCCGGCCTCGGCGCGTCGCGCATCCGGCGGCTGTTCGCCGAGGCGCGGAAGAGCGCGCCGGCGATCGTCTTCATCGACGAGCTCGACGCGGTCGGCGCCGCTCGAACGGGACACGGATTCAACCGCGAGCAGGATCAGACGCTCAACCAGCTGCTCGTCGAGCTCGACGGGTTCTCGGACCGCGACCAGGTCGTCGTGATGGGCGCGTCCAACCGGCTCCAGGATCTCGACCCGGCGCTCCTGCGGCCGGGGCGATTCGACCGGCAGGTGCACGTCTCGCCGCCGGACGTCGCCGGGCGCGAGCAGATCCTCGGCGTGCACACGCGCGGCAAGCCGCTGGCCGCGGACGTCGATCTCACCTGGGTCGCGCGCCAGACGGCCGGCCTGACCGGCGCCGACCTCGCCAACATCGCCAACGAGGCCGCGATCTTCGCCGGCCGCAGCGAGCGCCAGTACATCACGACGGCGGACTTCGACGCCGCGATCGAGCGCGTCGTGACGGGACTCCAGCAGCGGCGCCACGTCAGTGAGAAGGAGAAGCGCATCCTGGCGTACCACGAGGCCGGCCACGCGGTCATGTCGTATCTGATGGGCGACGTGATGCCGGTGCACAAGGCGACCATCGTCTCTCGTGGCCAGGCGCTCGGCTACACGCTCAACCTGCCCGGCGAGGATCGCTACCTCCATACGAAGGAGGAGCTCGTCGACATGATGAAGGTCTTCCTCGCCGGCCGGGCCGCTGAGTTCGTGGTGTTCGGCCGTGTCACGAACGGTGCGGCGAACGACCTGGAGCGCGTGACCACGCTTGCCCGCTCGATGGTCTTCGAGTACGGCATGTCCGAGGGTGCGGCGTCGCGCACGATGCGTGCCGACAACTACGCGCTCTCGGAGGAGTCGAAGAAGCTTCGCGACCTCGAGCAGGCCCGGCTCACCGACGAGGCGTATCGCGAGGCGGTACGGCTTCTCCAGAAGCACCGTGCCACGCTCGACCGTGTCGCACACGCGCTCCTCGAGAAGGAGACGCTCGTCCGCGAGGAGCTCGAGGCGCTCCTCGGGGAGGTCGGTCAGGAGTCGCACGCCGCCGAGACGGTCGGCACGCCGCGCGCCCTGCCGCTCGCCGACTGATTCGCCGCTAGCATCGAAGCCGTGGGCGCGCGCGCGATCCACCACCTCGGTGTCGCCGTCGACGACCTCGATGCGGCCGTCGACACCTACGCACGGCTCTTCGGCGCCGCGGTCGAGCATCGCGCGACGGTGCCCGACCAGGGCGTCGAGGCCGCCTCGCTGCGCCTCGGCGACGGCCGCGTCGAGCTGCTCGCGTCGCTCGGCGACGACACGCCGGTCGGCCGGTTTCTCGCCAAGCGCGGGCCGGGCATGCACCACATCGCCTACGAGGTTCGCGACCTGAGCCGGGAGCTCGCCCACCTCGCCGACCAGGGTGCCGAGCTCATCGACGAGCAACCACGGCCCGGCCTCTTCGGGCTTCAGGTCGCGTTCGTCCACCCCGACGCCGCCCACGGCGTCCTCTCGGAGCTCGTCGCCCATGCCTGAACGCGTCCGGGTCGAGATCGGCTTCGATGGCGGGCAGGGCATTGCCGCCCTCGTCTCGCTGGAGCAGGCGGAGGAGCTCGAGCAGGCGCTCGCGGCGGGCTCGGACGCCGTCATCAAGCTCGACGCGGAAGACGGCCACTACACGGTCGCGCTGCGCCGCGTCGTGTTCGTCAGGCGCTTTGCGCGAGAGAGCCGGGTCGGCTTCGGCGGCGTCGAGCCGCCGGGCGCCACGCGCGTCGCCTAGCCGGGCCGGCGCCGCCGCGTGCCTCTCGAGGTGGGCATCGTCGGGCTTCCGAACGCCGGGAAGACGACCATCTTCAACGCGCTGACGCGCGCGGGCGCCGAGATCACCGCCTACGCGACCGTCGCGGAGAAGCCGAACGTCGGCATGGCGCCGATCGCGGACGAGCGGCTGGAGCAGGTCGCCGCAGTCGTACCGTCGCGCGAGGTCACGCCGGCCGCGCTGCGTGTCGTCGACGTGCCGGGCACCGGCGCCGCTCTGCTCGGCAACCTCCGCCAGGTGGACGCGCTGCTCGCCGTGCTCGACGGCTTCTCGCCGGACGCGTCGCCGGACGCCGATCTCGAGACGCTCGACTTGGAGCTGCTCGTCGCCGACCGCGACCACGTCGAGCGCCGCCTCGAGCGCGTCAGGACACAGGCGAAGTCCGGCGATGCGCAATTGCGACAGGAGGTCGCCGAGCTCGAGCGGCTGCTCGCCCACGTGGACGCCGGCGGTCGCCTCGCCGACTACGCGGCCGCGCTGCCGACGGAGCTGGCGCCGCTGACGACGAAGCCGCTCATCCCGCTCGTCAACGGCCCGGACGGGATCGACGGCAAGCTGGAGGCGGAGCTCGCCGAGCTGCCCGACGAGGAGGCGGCCGCCTTCCGCGAGGGGCCTTCGGCGCTGAACGAGGTGGTCACGCGGCTGTTCCAGGCGCTGGACGTGATCAGCTTCTTCACGACGGGCGAGAAGGAGACGCGCGGCTGGACGCTACGGCGTGGGCAGACGGCACTCGAGGCAGCCGAGGCGATCCATTCGGACATCGCCCGCGGGTTCATTCGCTGCGAGGTGATCCGCTGGAACGACCTGGTCGCGTGCGGCTCGCACGCCGAGGCCGCTCGCCGCGGGCTCCAGCGCCTCGAAGGCAAGGCGTACGCCGTCGAGGACGGCGACGTCCTGAACGTCCGCTTCAACGTCTGAGAGGCTCTAGCAGCAGGCGTGCGCCTCCGCGCCGCTGCAGCACGTGGCCGCTCGCTCCTCGTCCATCGCCTCCTCGACGTCCTCGAGCAGGGTGTAGATCTCCCACGGGTGGCCGGCGGGGTCGTGCACCCAGACCTTGTCCTGCCGCGCGTAGCAGCAGGTCGTGTCGCGCTCGTCGAGCGTCACGAGGCCGCTCTCCGCAAGCCGTAGCGAGGCACTCTCGACCTCGGCGGTCGAAGCGACGCGGACGCCGAGGTGGCTGAGCCCGGGCGAGCCGGACGCGTTCAGCGCAAGCGCGACCGGCGGGTCGGCAAGCTCGAACTTGGCGTAGCCGGGCTTCCGCTTCGCCGGCTCCATCCCGAAGAGCCGGGAGTAGAAGGCCACGCTACGGTCGAGGTCGGGGACGTTGAGCGAGAGGTGGAACGTGTTCACGGGCGGCCTCCTGTATCGACAGTCTTCGATCAAGAAGCTAGCTGATACATTGAAATACGTCAATGAAGAGACTTGCGCTCATCGCCGGCGCCTGCTGCGCGCCCGGCGCGCCGCGAATCGACGACGACCTCGCGAGCGACCTGGCGTCCTCGTTCAAGGCGCTCGCCGATCCGACCCGTGTCGCGATCGTCAACCGGTTGGCCGCGGACGGCGAGTGTTGCGTCTGCCACCTCGTCGAGGAAAGCGACCTCTCGCAGCCCACGGTTTCGCACCACCTGAAGATCCTCCGCGACGCGGGGCTCGTCGAGTCCGAGCGCCGAGGCACGTGGGCGTACTACCGGCTCAACGCGAACGGGATCGCCCGGCTCGCCGCGGCGCTCCGTCCTGCCGCGTGAACGTGCTCTTCGTCTGCGTGCGGAACGCCGGCCGCTCGCAGATGGCGCACGCGCTCTATGAGCTGCGCGGCGGGAGCGCCCGCTCGGCGGGGTCCGACCCGGCTGACGCCGTCCACCCCGAGGTCGTGGAGGCCATGCGCGAGGTCGGGGTCGACCTGGCGGGCCGCGAGCCTCGCCGCCTCGAGCGCGCCGACGTGGAATGGGCGGACGTCGTCGTCACGATGGGCTGCGGCGACGCCTGTCCGGTGCTCCCGGGCAAGCGGTACGTCGACTGGCAGCTCCCCGACCCGGCCGGACGCCCGCTCGACGAGGTGCGAGCCGTGCGCGACGAGATCGCGGGTCGCCTGGCGACGCTCGACCGGGAGCTCAGCCTGCCGAGATGAGCGCCACGCCGGCGAGCGCTCCGGCGCCGCCGACCAGCCGCGGGCGCGTCAGCCGCTCGCCGAGGAACACGCGCGCGAGCGCCACGACGCCGACCGGGTACAGCGAGGCGACGACGGCCACCAGGCTCACGTAGCCGCGGGCGGTCGCGGCAGCGAACAGTGCGTTCGCGGCCATGTCGAGCGCGCCGACGGCGAGGAGCGGCGCCCAGTCGCTCCGGCCGACCCGCAAGCTCGGGCGCACTACGAGCGCGGCCGCGACGACCAGCGTGGTCGAGGCGAGCCGCACGAGCAGGATCGTCCACGCGAGCCCGCCCTCCTCGGCCGCGTCGATCCCCACGAAGAACGCGCCGAAGCCGAGCGCGGCGACCGCGCCCATGGCGGCGCCCGCGGCCAACCGCCGCTCTGCGAGGCGGCGCGGCTCGAGCGAGACGAGCACGGCGCCCGTCAGCGCCAGCGCCACGCCGACGTACTCGACCGACGAAGGTCGCTCGCCCTGGGCGACGCCGACGACGACGGGGATGACGGCGCCGAGCGCGGAGATCGGGGCGACGACCGCCATCGCGCCGATCGCCATGCCGCGGAAGAGCGCGGCGATGCCGACCGCGCCGGCTGCTCCGGCGAGGACGGCGTAGAGCGCGTGCTCGCCGTCCGGCGGGCTCTGACCGAGGACGGCGACGGTCACGGCGACCAGCGTGAGCCCGGCGAGCTGCGAAACCACGAGCACCGTGAGCAGGCGCAAACGCCGGCTCTTCAGCCCACCGACGAAGTCCGAGAGGGCCCACGACAGGCTCGCCGCGAGCGCGAGTGCGACCGCCAGCACGAAGGGCTAGTCGCCGACGGGACGTGTCGCCGCGACGGCGTCGAGCTGATTCGCGTGGTACAGGACGGCGGCCTCCGCGGTCCTCGCCGAGCGCGCGTCGTGGTGAGAGGCGATCGCGTGCAGGAGCTCGGCCCGCACCACGCCGTCGAGGCCGTCGGCGTGCTCCTCGACCAGCCGCACGCCGAGGTGGACGTGCCCGAGCAGCCGGCCCTCGTCCGTCGGCGCGAAGCTCGGCCCCGAGCGCAGCTCGATCGTCCGTCCCACGTCGTGGAGG
>JACVRM010000135.1 GCA_014534415.1 Thermoleophilia bacterium
GAAGAAGGCGGTCCGCAAGGCGGCGCGCGCGGCGCGCGGCTGGGTGATCGTCGGCTACGACCTGAACGACGGCTCGATCTTCAACTACATCATGGACACCCAGAACCTCTGGGCCGTCTACAACATGGTTCCCGTGCTCGCGCTCGACGTGTACGAGCACGCCTACGTCAAGGACTACGCCGCAACGCCCGACGGCCGCGGCGAGTACGTCGAGGCGTTCTTCCGCAACCTCGACTGGGACCACGTGAACCGCCAGCTGGAACAGGCCGAGGCGGCAAAGCGCGGCGCCGCGTCGGTCGGCGGAGAGCCGAAGCGCCAAGAGGTCGGCGCGACCGCCTAGCGCGCGGGACCTGGTCCCGGGCCGTGGCCCGGGACCAGGTCCCGGGTCATGTCCGCCCGGTCTCTACGCCGCGCGGGCGCCGATCTCGCGGTGCCTGGCGAGGCGCTCGAGCGCCGCCGTCTCGATCTGCCGGACGCGCTCGCGCGTGATGCCCATACGGCGGCCGATCTCCTCGAGCGAGGCCGGGTCCCGGTCGCCGTTCAGCCCGTACCGCAGCTTGACGATCTCGCGCTCGCGGTCCGGCAGCTCGGCGAGTGCACGCCGTACCGCGTCCCGCTGGAGGCTGACCGTGACCTGTTCCTCGGGCGTCGCGCCCTCCGCGGGCATGAGCTCGCCGAACGTGGCATCCCCTTCGGTCCCGAGCGGGCGGTCGAGGCTCGTGACGGCGCGAGCCGCGTGCAGCACCTCGCGGTACTGCTTCATCGGCAGCTTCGCCTCCTTCGCAATCTCCTCATCGGTCGGTTGACGGCCGAGCTTCAAGGCGAGATCGCGCTCCGCCCTCGCGATGCGTGTTTCGCGCTCGCTGATGTGCACCGGAATGCGGATCGTGCGGGACTTGTTCGCGACGCCGCGCTGCACCGCCTGGCGGATCCACCATGTCGCGTACGTCGAGAACTTGTAGCCGAGCCGCCAGTCGAACTTCTCGACGGCCCGGATGAGCCCGATGATGCCCTCCTGGATGAGGTCGAGCAGCGATAGGCCGTGGCCCTGGTACTTCTTCGCGATCGAGACGACGAGGCGAAGGTTCGAGTTGACCATCAGCTCCTTCGCCTCCTGGTCGCCGCGCTCGACCCGTTTCGCGAGCTCGACTTCCTGGTCGGCCGTCAGTAGCGGGTACCGCCCAGCCTCGTTCAGGAACAGCTGGAGGGCGTCGGTCGTGGCCGTCGCGAGGTCGCCGTTCACGTACGTGCTCGTGACGCTCTCGCGACCGCAGTCGTCGGTCACGTCGATTCCGCGCGCCTGGAACTCGTCGTAGAGCGCCTCGACCTGCTCTTCGTCCAGGTCGAGGCTCGTCACGAGGTCGTTGAGCGCGGTGAGGTTGACGCAACCTTCCTCTTCACCCTGCTCGAACAGGCTCTGGATCGCGGGCTGGTTCATGCGTCGCCTATTTCCCGGCACGCGGCCGGCTGAACCTGATTGCGGCCCGGCACGAAGACATGAGCGAGAGATCCCGCGGGTACGTTACTTTCCGCGCGCGCGGGAGATTAGTCGGGCGACCACTACAAGCCGGAGGAGCGATGACAGATTTCGGAGCCACGAACGGCCGTCGGACGCTTGCGCAAACGCTCGCACTCGTCTTTGGAATCGTTTTCCTACTCACCGCGATCCTCGGGTTCATTCCCGGAATCACGACCAATGTGGATGACATGAAGTTTGCGGGCGAGGACTCGCCGTCCGAGCTCCTCGGATTGTTCCAGGTGAGCATCCTCCACAACATCGCTCACGGGTTGTTCGGCATCGGGATCCTCGCCGCCCGCCGGCACGACCACGCGCGCCTCTACTTACTGGCCAGCGGTATTGTCTACACCTTGCTCTTCCTGTACGGGCTCATCGTCAGTGAGGACAGCAGCGCCAACTTCGTCCCCTTGAACAATGCCGACGACGTCCTGCACCTGGGCCTCTTGATTGCATTCTTTGCCGCCTACTACGTGAGCGGGCGAGAGCGAGGGGTGACCGACCGCGCGGCTACTGTCTGACCCGACGCTCGAGGGCGGGGGGCGCGCGCTCCCCGCCCTCACTCCCGACTCGTGAGGCTCCCCACCGACCACGCGTTGCTCGAGCAGGTCGAGGCTACGCTCGACGACCGCGACCGCGCCCTTCTCGCGGTCGCCTTCTTGGCCGGCACGGACGTGCCTATCCCGGACGACGAGCTCCGCGGGGCTCGGCGGCGTGCAATGCTGCTGCTCGCGGCCGGCGGAGACCCGCATCGAGAGCTCGACCCGCAGGGACGTGCGGTCAACGCGCTCGCCAGCGACCTGGATTCGGAGGGGCGCCGCGAGGCGCTCGCCGCGGGGCTCGAGGCGGTCGCGAGCGCGGCACCCGACCTCGAGCTGCTCCGTTCGACCGCCGACGAGCTTCGCGCCGACACGGAGCTGGCGTGGCGGGCGTTTGCATGCGCGCTCCTCGTCGAGGAGCTGGCCGAAGAGCCGGCCGAGTAGCTCACGTTACAGGCGGTTGCAGCCGATAGAAGGTAGGTGCACCCGCCGCAGCGCCCGCGTCTGCTCGTCACTGCGGCCGCCGCCGTCGCCGCAATGCTCCTTCCGGCCGCGGCGGATGCCGCACAGCTGATCGCGCGCAACCCGACGCAAATCCGGCTGCAGGTGTCACGCCACGGCCAGGCGCTCGTCAGCTACCGGTCCTACGGCCGGCAGCATCACACGCTCGCCTGGGGCGCGATCAACGCGCGGCTGCCGGGACCGGACGTTCGGCAGGTGGCGTTCAACGTCGACTACAGCGGCGGCTGGCGTAGCTTCCGGCGCTCGGCAAGGCAGTTCCGCGGCACGTGCGGCGCGTACGACGGACCTCCGCTGCGGTGGAAGGTCGCCGCGTGCAAGGCAGCCGACGGGACGTACTGGGCGCTTCAGCTCTGGCAGCGCGCGCTCCCGAACTACGGCGCGGCCGCGCCTCCACACCGCCGCGTCTACGAGCTGTGGCTTTCGCACTGGCGTGGGCCCTTGCCCGTGCTGGAGGTCAACGTCGGCTGGGCGCTCGGCCGCTACCACACGCTCTTCGGGCGGGCGACGTACCTCGGCAAGCCGCTCTACGGGTTCGGCACGACTCGGCTCGGCGCCCCGACCGACAAGCACGGCCGGCTCGTCTACGTCGACACGTGGGGCTCCGCGTACGGAAGCGGCTGGCGGCGCGAGAACAGCTTCGTGACGCATCGCCAGAGCGGAGCGTTCTGCTACGGGTTCTGGCCGCACGGCGACCGCCCGTCCGGCGTCGGCAAGCGGTACCGCGCGACGCTCATGGCGCCGGGCGTACTGCCTGACGTGTACTGGGAGGGCGTGGCGCCGTCCGTGTACGACGCGGCGTTCGACGCAACGCAGAAGCAGAAGCTGCGCGATCTGAACGACCGCCTCTGCGGCTAACCCGAGCGGACCAGCGTGCTCCGTATGATCGCGCCGTGGTCGGCGCGGATGAGCTGCGCGCGGCGATGCGCCGCTTCCCGGCCGGTGTCGCGGTCGTTACGGTCGCGCTCGACGACGAGCGCTTCGGGATCACCGTCGCCTCCCTCGTCTCGCTCTCGCTCGAGCCGCCGCTCGTCGGCATCTCGATCGGGCTCCAGTCGTCGATCCACGAGCCACTGCGCCGTGCGCGCCGCTTTGCCGTCAACGTACTCGCCGGCGACCAGGGCGGCCTGGCGCAGCACTTCGCGCGCAGCGGACTACCGCCGCTGGTCGCGTGGACGGGCATCGCGCTACGCGAGTCAGCGCTTGCCGAGCCGCTGCTCGAGGGCGCGCTCGCCTGGCTCGAGTGCGCGACGCAGGCCGAGTACGAGGCCGGCGACCATACGATCTTCGTCGGCTCGGTCGAGTCCGTGGAACTCGGGCGAGACGAGGACGGTCTCGCGTACGCACGCAGCGACTACCACTCCGTATGACGGTCGACGCGGTCGTATTCGATCTCGACGGGCTGCTGCTCGACACCGAGCAGCTGTGGGACTCGGCGCGCGAAGCGCTCGCGCGCGAGCGAGGCGGGCGGTGGCACGCCGGCGCACAGCGGGACATGATGGGAATGAGCTCGCTCGAGTGGTCGCGCTACATGCACGACATGATCGGCGTGGCCGACCCGCCCGATGAGATCTCGCGCGCCGTCGTCGAACGGATGGGGACGCTCTATCGCGAACGGCTCCCGATCGTCGCAGGCGCGGTCGAGGCCGTCGAGCGGCTCGCGGCGTACTGGCCGCTCGCACTCGCGTCGTCGTCGAACCGCCCGCTCATCGACCTGGCGCTCGAGCTTTCGGGAATGAATCGCTTCTTCGCGGCGACCGTCTCCTCCGAGGAAGTGCCGCGCGGCAAGCCGGCGCCCGATGTCTACCTCGAGGCAGCCCGGCGGCTCGGCGCGGACCCCGCGCGTATCGTCGCTGTCGAGGACTCGCACAACGGGATTCTGTCGGCGAAGGGCGCGGACATGCGGGTCATTGCCGTGCCGAACGCGCAGTTTTCGCCCGGTGCGGACGCACTCGCAAGGGCGGACGCGGTCGTGAACTCGCTGTCGGAGCTGACGCCCGCCGTGGTCGCTGGGGTCGCGGCCGGGGACATGTCCCATCCGGCTCGCCCGTAGGTGCCCGACCTCCTCCCCGCTTCGATCGTAGCGCGGTAGAACGCGCGGCTTTGTGACGCGGCTGCGCAGAAGCTGTGACTCCGACCGTGGGCGTCAGTCAGGCGAGCGGCCGAGGAGGACGCAGCCGTTGTGGCCCCCCAGGCCCATCGCGTTCGAGAGAGCCACGCCCACGCGCGCCTCGCGCGCCTCGTTGGGAACGTAGTCGAGATCGCACTCCGGATCCGGCGTCTCGTAGTTGATCGTTGGCGGGATGACTCCGTGGTGGATGGCGAGCGCGCACATCATCGCCTCGATCGCGCCGGCCGCCCCGAAGCAGTGGCCCATCACCGACTTCGTGGACGACACGGCCAGCCGGTACGCATGGTCGCCGAATACGTCCTTGATCGCGCGCGTCTCCGCAGCGTCGCCGAGCGGTGTGGATGTGCCGTGCGCGTTGATGTAGTCGACGTGCTGCGGCTCGACGCCCGCGCGCCCGAGCGCCGCCCGCATCATCTCGCTCACGCCGACCGAATCCGGGTCTGGAGCCGCCATGTGGTACGCGTCATTCGACGCGCCGTAGCCGAGTACCTCGGCGTACACCGTGGCGCCGCGCGCCCGCGCGGCGTCGAGCTCTTCCAGCACGAGCACGCACGCGCCCTCGCCCATGACGAACCCGGCGCGCGTGGCGTCGAACGGGCGCGAGGCGCGCGGCGGGTGCTCGTCCTCGGCGACGAGCCCGCGCATTGCGCAGAACCCCGCCAGGATGAGCGGGTGCATGCAGGCTTCCGTGCCACCCGCGAGGACCGCGTCGACATCGCCGCGGCGGATCAGCTCGGCCGCTTCTCCGACCGCGTGAGAGCCCGTCGCACACGCCGACACGACCGCGTAGTTGGGGCCGCGGATCCCCAGCGAGATCGCAAGCTGCCCGCTCGCCGAGTCGACGAGCACATTGGGCAGGAAATGGGGCGACACGCGGTCCGGCCCGCGCTCGCGCAGCACCTCGTGCTGCTCCATGATCCCGAGGAAGCCGCCGATGGCCGTGCCGAAGACGACGCCGACGCGCGCCGGGTCGACGCCGTTGACGCCCGCGTCGTCGCGCGCCTCGGTCGCGGCGGCGA
>JACVRM010000117.1 GCA_014534415.1 Thermoleophilia bacterium
GCCGGCCCGAGGATGACCAGGAACATGGCCGGGAAGATGAAGAGCACGGTGGGGAAGAGCATCTTGATGGGCGCCTTCATCGCCTTCTCCTCGGCGGCGGCCTGACGGCGCAAGCGCGTGTCTGCCGCCTGCACGCGCAGGATGCGCCCCAGCGACGTGCCGAGCTGGTCGGCTTGCACGATCGCGCGCGTGAACGACGAGAGCTCGGGGGCGTCGACGCGCTCGGAGAGCCGCTTGAGCGCGTCCGAGCGCCCCTCGCCGATCCGCATCTCGTTCAGCGTCAGGCCGAACTCCTCGGAAAGCGGCCCGTCCATGTGCTCATTGAGCTTCGCGATCGCCGCGTCGAAGCCGAGTCCCGCCTCGACGCTGACCGCGAGCAGGTCGAGCGCGTCCGGCAGCTCGGCGCGGATTGCCTCCCGGCGCCGCCGGGCGATCATGCTGACCACGTAGTCGGGCCCGCGGAAGCCGACGAACGCGAACAGGGGCGCGAGCAGCAGCGCCAGCCCCGCGCGGCCGGTCGAGGCGCCGACGAGAACGCCGAGCAGCACACCGCCGATGCCGAAGCCCGCCTTCAGCGCGAGGTACCCGCTCGGCGAGAGCCGCCGGTTGAGCCCCGCGCCGAGCAGCTTCAGCGCGATTGCCTCGCGGCTCGAGCGTGGATTGAGCCGCAACGCCCAGGCGGCGAGGTTGTCCTTGAGCGGCGTCAGCGCGCGCTCGCGGAACGGTCGGCGCTCGGGACCGGTGCGGACCCGAACGCGGCCGTACGTGGCCGCGCGGCGCACCGAGGTCTCGCGCTGGCGCGCCGGGAAGGTCACGACCTCCGCGACGAAGAACGCCGCGGCGCCGAGGCAGGCAATGGCAATGAGCAGGATCAGCATCCGGTTACCCCTTGA
Organism: Thermoleophilia bacterium; assembly: GCA_014534415.1. Classification (GTDB taxonomy): domain Bacteria; phylum Actinomycetota; class Thermoleophilia; order Gaiellales; family Gaiellaceae; genus JACVRM01. The sequence goes on from JACVRM010000117.1 coordinate 894, forward strand.
ACGAGACGATCTTGTTGAGCACCAGCGAGCCGAAGGCCATCATCCCGAGCCCCAGGTAGATCAGCTTGTGGCCGCTCGAGGAGTGGTAGAGCGGATCCATGTAACCGGGATTGATGACCGTGATCGCGAGCGCGAGAACGAACGGCAGACCCATCAGCACGTAGGCGCCGGCGCGGCCCATCGCGGTGAGACCCTTGATCTTCCGAGCGAACTGGTGCCGCTGGCGCACAGTGTCGGCGACCATGTCGATCAGGCCCGCGAGCGAGCCTCCCACCTGGTTCTGGATGCTCACGGCGGTGATGACGAACTCGAAGTTCTTGGAGCCAACTCGCTCGGCCATCTCGGCGAGCGCCTCGTCGATCGGCCGGCCGAGCCGCGCCTCCGTGAGCACGCGCCGCAGCTCCTTGCTAGCGGGCGGCTTGCCTTCGTCGGCAGTTGTCTGAAGCGCGTGCTTGAAGCTATGCCCCGCCTTCAGCGTGGCGGCCATGCCGATCAGGAGGTCGGGCAGCTGGTTCTCGAACGCACTGAGCCGCCGCCTGCCCTTGAACCAGACGAACCCGACCGGCAGCAGCCCCCCGCCGAGCAGCGCGGCGAGGATCAGCAGCGCGGGCAGGGCGGCGAAGGCGGCGACGAGCCCGAACACGAAACCGGTGCCGATGCACATGTAGAGCAGCTCGACGGTCCGCAGCGGCAGGTCGGCACGCTCGATGAGCCGTCCCAGCTTGTGCCAGAAGCGCAGGTGCGCGAAGGCGCGTTCCGTCGCCTCGAAGAGGCCGGCCGCCATCGCGAGACGCTCCCGCCCGCCCTCGGTCGTGGTCGCGCGCGGCGCGTCGGCGAGGTGGGGCGCCAGGCGGCGGCGCAGGCGCGCGCCCCGCACCGACGTCATGGCGATTGTGGCCGCCCCGAGGACGAGCAGGCCGACGACGACGCCGGCGAAGAGCGTCCCGACGCCCGTCGCGTACGCGAAGCCCGGCAGCAGGCGCGTCGGACGGCCGTCCAGCGGCGCGGCGCCGGTTTCCGGGAGGGTGAGCTCGGTGCTCGCGGATCCCGCACCCGGCACGCGCACGTCGAGGGCGACCTTCTCGCCCGGCCGGGCCGCCGTCACGTACTCCAGCTCCCAGGTACGCGCAAGCTCGGCGCCGAGCGCGCCGTACAGCGAGCGCAGCTGGCTCGTCGAGCGCGTCGCGCGATACGTGCCGCCCGTCTCTCGCGCGATCCGCTGGAGGGCCTCGGGCGAGAACTGCGCGCTCTCGATCGCGATCGCGTGGACGGAGACGCCCGCCTTGCGCGCGGACCCGATCGCCTCGGCGAGCGTCGACTCGCTCGCCTGGTCGCTGCCGTCGGTGAGCAGGACGATCACGCGGCCCTTCGCGACGTCGCCGGCGAGCGTTCGAGCGGCGATGTCGACCGCATCGTGCAGCGCCGTTCCCGGCCGTGAGTCGAGCGCGACCGAGCGGAGCGCGATGTCCGCGTCGATCGTCGAACCCGAGAGGTCGGCCAGCCGTACCGCGCGCGAGGCGAATGCGACCACGCCGACGCGGTCGCCCGGCCGCTTCGCGGCGACGAACGCCCGCGCGGCGGCGAGCGCGTCGTCCAGCGCGCGGCCCTTCATCGACCGCGAGCGGTCGATCGCGAGCACGACGCTCTTCTGGCGGCCGAGATTCTGCGCGACCACCGCCGCCGCCGGTGCGCCGCCTTCGAAGAGTTGCGGCTGCGCGGCGCCGGCCTGCGGCGTGAGGATCGTGACCCGGATGTTCGGGAACGAGCTCGTGTCGACGCTACGCACCTTGACCGCGGCGCCTGCCGGAGCGGCGCCCGCGAGCGCGGCGAGAGCGAGCAGGACGAGTGCGCGGCGCATCAGAACGGCGTTCCGGCGAAGGCGGGGCGGTAGCGGCTCTCCTCGTGCTCGAAGAAGCCGGGCGCGAGCGCCACGCCGTGGGCGGCCATCTTCTCCAGGAAGTGCGGCTTGAGGCCCGTGCAGGCGAGCGGCGCAAGCAGGCGCACGGCCCCACGCGCCGCCGTCGCCGTCTCCTCGTCGGGAGGCTTCGCGAGGAAGATCTCTTGCAGCGTGACGACGTCGGATTCCATGCGGAGCACCTCGGTCACGTGCGTGATGCGCCGCGACCCGTCCACGAGCCGCGAGATCTGGACGAGGACGTCGAACGCGCTGGAGATCTGCTCGCGGATGGCACGCAGCGGCAGGTCGACGCCCGCGGTGAGCACGAGCGTCTCCAGGCGCGACAGCGCGTCGCGCGGCGAGTTCGCGTGGATCGTCGTGAGCGAGCCCTCGTGGCCCGTGTTCATCGCCTGGAGCATGTCCAGCGTCTCGGGCCCGCGCACCTCGCCGACTATGATGCGGTCGGGCCGCATGCGCAGTGCGTTCCGGACCAGCTCGCGGATGCGGATCTCGCCCTGGCCCTCGATGTTCGCGGGGCGCGCCTCGAGCGTGATCACGTGGTCCTGCTGGAGCTGGAGCTCGGCGGCGTCCTCGATGGTGACGATCCGCTCGTCGCCCGGGACGAACGCCGACAGCGCGTTGAGCGTGGTCGTCTTGCCGGTACCGGTACCGCCCGAGATCAGCACGTTGAGCCTCCCGCGGACGCATGCCTGGAGGAACTGGGCGGCCTTGGGCGTCAGCGTGCCGAACGAGATCAGATCGTCGATCGTGTACGGGTCGCGCGAGAACTTGCGGATCGTGAGCGTCGGCCCGGTGAGCGCGAGCGGCGGGATGATCGCGTTGACACGCGAGCCGTCCGGTAGGCGTGCGTCGACCATGGGCGAGGCCTCGTCGACTCGACGCCCGACCTGCGAGACGATCTTGTCGATGATGCGCAGCAGGTGCGCGTCGTCCGCGAACGTCTCCTTGGCCCGCTCTATCTTCCCCGAGCGCTCCACGTAGATCCGGTTGAACCCGTTGACCATCACCTCGGTGATGGAGTCGTCCTGGAGCAGCGGCTCGAGCGGGCCGTAGCCGAGGATGTCGTTCGAGATGTCCCGGACGATGGCGCGGCGCTCGTCGCGGGTCAGCGGCGTCCGGTCGAGCGCCAGCTCCTCCATCACGGCGCGCAGCACCTTCTCCGAGACGGTCTCGCTGCTCTCGCTCGTGAAGAGCTGCGGGCCGAGCTTCGCGATGCACGCGTGGTGGACGCGCGTCTTCAGCTCGGCGTACGGGTCGGCGCTCCGCGCCGGCCGCGCGTCCTCTCGGACCGAGACGGCGACCGGAGCGGCGCCGCTGCCGTCCGCTTCGGCAGGGCTGCTGCCGTTGGGACTCTTGAGGCGGTCGTGCAGGCTCATCTACGACCTCGCCAGCGAGGGCAGCCAGCGGCGGCGGGCGGCGTTGGCGTCGGCGGGGAGCAGCGAGTCGGCGACGCCGCGCATCGCGCGCGCGAAGTCGGACTGGCTGTCGTTGACGACTGCGGGGATGCCGCGGTTCACCGCGACGGGCACGGCGCGGTCGGATGGCACCTCGAAGGCGATCTTCACCTCGAGCGCGGCCTCGACCTCCGTGCGCTTGAGCCCGACGTTCGAGTTCGCCCGGTTGAGCAGCACCTTGAGCCGGTTGGTCGGGAACGAGAGCAGCTCGAGCGTCTGGAGGCTCAGCCGGACGTTCTTGATCGTCGGAACCTCGAGCCCGCAGACGAGCACGAGTGTGTCGGTGCGGTCGAGCGTCGCCAGCATCGGACCGTGGAAGAACGGCGACGTGTCGACGACGATCACGTCGTACGACTCGCGCGCCACCTCGAGCAGTCGCGAGAGCTTCGACTCGGTGACGAGCTCGGCGTCCTCAGGGCGTACCGGCGCGGGAAGCACGTCGATCCCCGACGCGTGCCGCGTCGTGTAGCCGGCCAGCTTCTCCGGGTCGAGCTCGCCCGGCGCCACCACGAGGTCGTGGATCGTCTTCTCGGGCTCGATCGACAGCATGATTGCCGCGTCGCCGAACTGGAGGTCGAGGTCGAGCAGCAGCGTGCGCTTGCGTCCGAACTTGGCGAAGCAGGCGGCGAGGTTGGTGGCGGTGACGGTCTTGCCGGTGCCGCCCTTCGGCGAGAAGACGGTGATCACGCGCCCCGCCGTGCCGGTCGTCCGCTGCATGTGCCGGCCTGAGCGGCCTGCCTTGCGGAGCGCGAAGACGACGTTCTCGGTGAGCTGGGGCAGTAGCAGCACATCGGCGACGTCCGCGGCGAGCGCCTCCTCGAGCAGCCGCGAGGCTTCGCCGGCGGCTACGACGACGAGCGGTGCGGCGGTGTACTCACGAATCGTCGCCAGCTCCTCCGCGGGCAGCTCCGAGGAGCCGGTCGCGTGCACGACGACGTCGAGGTGACCGCCGGTCAGCGGCCCGGCGCCGTCGACGACACGCTCGCTCCAGCCGACCACCTCGAGCTCGGGATGGCGGCCGAGCGCCTCGAGGAGCTCGGGCAGGCCCTCGCAGGCGCCGGTCACGTAGAGCCGGGTCATTTCGCGATCAGGCGTGTTGCCACTCATCGCGTCCTCCTTCCGTACACGAGCTGACGCAGCTGGTGGAACTTCAATCCGTCGCCCATCACCGACTCGATCGTCTCGACGCTGCCCGGGCTGTCGGCCGGCTCGCGCACCGGGCGCAGCTGGAGCGACCAGTCGGCGTTCTTGACGACGAAGAAGAGCTTCTGCGCCTGGGCGTCGGTGACGGCCACCATGACGTTGAAGGACTCGTCCCCCGACGAGGAGAGGCGGCCGGACAGGTCGGGCTCGGTCGGTGCGTTCAGGACCAGCAGGTTGCGTAGCACGACGCGCGAGGCGGTGCGCTCGATATCGCCGGCCTGGGTGGCGCCCGGCGCGACGTCCCGCAGCTTGAACTTCAGCGAGGCGACGACGTCCACGTGGTCTCCCTCGGCGAGCGTTCCGGCGAGCAGCTGGTGCTGGTCACCGGCGATCTGGATCGCGCGCATGTTCCCCGCGATCCGCGCGCGGACGCCGCGCTCCTCGAGCGGGCGGAAGCGGCGCGTGGTGATCTGCTCGCCGGCGTAGACGCGCTCGGCGGCGATCTTGTCTTCGATCTGCTCGACACTCGAGATGGCGCCGGGCGCGACGTTGCGGCGCGCGACTTCCTCGGTCTCGAGCAGCGACGAGCCTTTGAGCTTCGAGCCGGCCGTGCCGGCGGGGATGTCCTGCGCCGCCACGAAGACGGGTACGAGCTTCTCGCCGTGTTGCACATTGCGCTTGTAATTCGTCACGTAGAAGACCGTGAAGATCGCCGCGATGAGCGAGAGTGCAATGGCGATACCGATATTTCGAATGCGATAGGTCATTAGGGCGTCTCTTCCTGTCTCCTTTTGTTATTCGACGAGCCCGATCACGCGGACGCCGAAGTCGGGCCCGTCGCTCCTGTCGGACTCGATGCCTTCCCAGGTCACACGAGTGAACTGGCCGCGGAGCTTGCTGTTGCTGCCGCTTACTACTGATTCTGTGATGACGAAGCCGACCCAGCCGATGATGTCGTACTGGGCTGTCGATCCGCTGCGCTTGATCGGTGGCCGGTAGACGGGTAGGAGAATCTCGTCGCCGACGCGCAGTTGCAGCGCTTCCTGGAAATGCGACGAGTTGAATTCCGCCGACGGAACCGAGTCGTAAACGCCGACCGGCATGTAGTCGTCGTAGCCGTTCGCCATCCAGTCGGCGACCTTCTTTGCACCCTCGTTGCCGCTCGATCCCTGCATCAGGTTGAGCAGTCCGAAGGCGCCTGCTGCGTCGCTGCCGCCTGGGGCATGCCGGTCCTCGAGCGTCAGCTGAGTGTCCTCGCGGAAGCAGGGAAGCGGCTTGCACTGCAGCATCGGGTGCTTCTCGCTGACGGTGATCGGCGCCACGTAGCGCGCCTTGCCGGGAATCGA
>JACVRM010000160.1 GCA_014534415.1 Thermoleophilia bacterium
GCACGGCGAACGATCGACGGACGCAGCCTCGTCGCGCTCGCCGACCTGCTCGTCTCCGCGGGGGGCACGATGAACCGCGAGGCGGCCGTGCTCGGGACGCCGGTGTACTCGATCTTCGAGGGCCGGCCGGGCGCCGTCGACGAGCGGCTGGAGCGCGAGGGCCGCCTCCGTCCCTTGCGCGACCCCGCCGACCTCGAGATCCGCAAGAAGGCCAAGCCGGACGCGTGGCGCGCCCGCACGCGTCGCGACCCGTCGCAGCTACTTCGCCTCGCGCTGCCGTGGCTCAGCGGCGCGCGGGGGTGAGCGCGCGCTCGACCGCCTCCTCGCGTTCGGGCTCCACGGCCGGGCGCCGCAGGCGCAGCGCTTCGAGATGCCGCTGCTTGAGGATCTCGAGCGCGTAGACCATCCAGACGGAAGCAGCGAGCACGACGGCCGCGCCGGCGGCGGCGACCAGCGCGTTGCCGGGATCCCAGTCGCCCTTGGGACGTGGCGGCATGAAGCGCAGCAGGATGGCGTACGAGGCGAGCAGGAGCGCCCACACGTGCATGTACGCAGCCGTCCGGCGCTGCGACAAGCCGATGCGCATGAAGCGGTGGTAGAAGTGGTTCTGGTCGGCGGCCCAGGGCGGCCGCCGGTACTTGAGCCGCTTCAGCACGACGAAGGACGTGTCGAGAATCGGCACTGCGAGCACGAGCAGCGGCGCCACCAGCGCGATCGTGGCGGCCGTCTTGAGCACTCCCTGGACCGCCACCGCCGCCAGCAGGAACCCGAGCGCCAGCGCGCCGGTGTCGCCCATGAAGATCTTGGCCGGGTGGTAGTTGTGGCGCAGGAAGGCGAGCGTCGCGCCGCAGACCGCGGCCGCCAGAACGGCCGCGTTCTCGCGGCCGAACGAGGCGCCGAGCACGGCGAACGAGAGTGCCGCGATCGAGACGATGCCCGCCGCGAGCCCGTCCATGCCGTCGATCAGGTTGACGAGGTTCGCGACGGCCGCGATCCAAATGAGCGTGAGCGGGTACGCCGCCCAGCCGAGGTCGTGGTCGCCGACGAGCGGCAGCGTCACGTGGTCGAACCGGACGTCGTAGCCGGCCACCGGGATCAATGCCACAACCAGGATCGCCGCCATCTTCGCGCTCGGGCGGATGCCGCGAACGTCGTCGACGAGCCCGAGCGCGGCCGCGCACAGCGTGCCGAGCAGGATGCCGAAGTACGGGCCGTCGAGATCGACCCACAGGGCGGCCGGCAGCGCGATCCCGGCCACGATCGCCAGGCCTCCGATGCGCGGGACGGGACGGGCGTGCACGCGCGGCCGGTCGTCGGCATCGTCGACGCCGCCGATCCGTGGTGCCAGCCGAACGATCAGCGGCGTGACCGCGAGCACGATGCCTGCCGCGACCAGGAACGCAAGCGCCGCAGGACTGTCCAGGACCAGGGCGCGAAGCGACTCCTGGAAGGACATGTGCGCCTTATACCAAAGGCGCTGAAAATCTCGGGTGCGCCGGAGCTGCCGCTACGATCGTCCGCCTGTGAGCGAGGTTCTGTCGACCGCGGCGTTCGACGAGCGTATTGCGACGCGCGAGGCCAAGATCGGCATCGTCGGTCTCGGCTACGCCGGGCTTCCGCTCGCGATGGCGTTTGCCGAGGCCGGCTTCGACGTGACCGGCGTCGACCTCAGCGCGGAGCGGGTGCTGGCCATCCGGGAGCACCGCTCGTACCTCGTCGACGTCCCGGCGCAGCGGTACCGCGGACTCGACGCTCGCCTGCAGGCGACGACCGACTACGCCGCCGTCTCCGAGCTCGACGCCTTGACGATCTGCGTGCCCACGCCGCTCTCGAAGACGCGCTCGCCCGACCTCTCCTACATCGTGTCGGCCGCCGAGTCGGTCGCCGCGAACCTCCGGCCCGGGCAGCTGGTCGTGCTCCAGTCGACGACGTACCCGGGCACGACCGAGGAGATCGTCCTGCCGATCCTCCAGCAGTCGGGCGGCGAGGTGGGCTCGGACTTCTTCCTCGGCTACGCGCCCGAACGTGTCGATCCAGGCAACAAGCAGTGGACGATCCGCAACACGCCGAAGCTCGTCGCCGGCGTGACGCCCGAGTGCCGGCGCCGCACCGAGCTTCTCTACCGTGAGATCGTCGACACGATCGTGCCGACGTCCAGCCCGATGGTGGCCGAGACGGCCAAGGTGCACGAGAACACCTTCCGGGCGGTCAACATCGCGCTCGCCAACGAGCTGGCGCTGATGTGCGATCGCCTCGGGATCTCGGCCTGGGAGGTGATCGAGGCCGCCGCAACGAAGCCGTTCGCCTTCCTGCCGCATTTCCCGGGGCCGGGGCTCGGCGGCGACTGCATCCCGATCGTTCCGCACTACCTCGCCTGGCGGCTGCGCGAGTACGGCTACTCCGCGCAGCTCATCGAGGCGGCTCACGAGATCAACGCGCGCATGCCGCTCTATGTCGTGCAGAAGGTCGCCGACGCGCTGAACGAGGTCAGCCGGCCGATCAAGGGCTCGCGCATCCTGCTGCTCGGCATGGCGTACAAGGCGGATGTCCACGACACGCGCGAGTCTCCCAGCTTCGAGGTCATGCGCCAGCTTCTCCAGCGCGGCGGCGAGATCGTCTTCTGCGACCCGTGGGTGCCATGGGTCGAGCTCGACGACGCCCGCCACGAGACGCTGGAGTGGAACGCCGACACCGTTTCCAGCGCAGACTGCTTGGTCGTGCTCACGCCTCACCGGGAGTTTCTCGAGCGGCCGCTCTGGGACAGCGCGCAGCTGATCGTCGACACGCGCAACATCGTCCCGCCCGAGACGAGCGCCCGCGTCACCCGGATCTAGCGAGCCGCCAGTGCACCTCGTCCTCGGGGCCGGGTACCTGGGAGCGAAGGTCGCGGAGCTGTCGCTCGCGCGCGGCGAGGAGGTCGTGCTCGCCGACAACTGGTACGCGACCGACCGTGAGCAGCTCGCAGCGCTGGAGGCGCGCGGCGCCGGGGTGGAGACGGCGGACGTCCGGAACGCCGACGACCTCGACCGGCTGCTCGCCGAGCGGCCGACCCGCGTGCACCTGCTCGCGGCGCAGGCGTCCCGGCCGCTTGCGGAGCTGGAGCCGGACTACACCGAGGAGACGAACGTGACGGGCGTTCGGCGCGTCGCCGAGGCGGTCGCGCGCGCCGGCGGCCTGCCGGTCGTGTTCGCAAGCTCGCTGCACGTCTACGGCGGCTCGCCGCGCGGCGAAGTCGGCCCCGGGCACCCGTACGGGCCGCAGGGCGACCTCGCGCACCTCTCGAAGATCTACGGCGAGCTGTGCCTGGAGCTGTACGCGCGGCGCCACGGCTTCGCGCTCGCGATCCTGCGCCTGGCGATCCTGTACGGGCCGAGCCCGGTCGAGCACCCGCGCCCCGAGTCACAGACCGTCGTGGACAAGTTCCGGCGGCTGGCGGCGGCCGGTGAGCCGCTGACGCTCGACGACGGCGGGCGCGCGACGATCGGGGTGGCGCACGTGGAGGACGCTGCGCGGATCCTGCTCGACCTGCCCGTGGACGGCGTGACGA
>JACVRM010000005.1 GCA_014534415.1 Thermoleophilia bacterium
CGCCCGGAAGCTCGACGACAGCAAGCTCGTCGCAAACGCGCGGCTGGCCGGTGCGACCCCGCTCTGGGAGTGGATCGGCAGCGAGCCCGCCACGGTCTTCAGCTATTGACGTGCACGGCTTCGGCGAGCGGCCGGCGGGATTCTCCACGTCGCGATCTCGTTAGACGCCACGGCCGGATAGGCCCGACGGCATCGCAGTCAAGGGCAACAACGTCTACGTCGCGCCACGCGACGAACATGCTGCCGCACGTCACCGTGCGACCTTGAGGGTGGAGAGCCGCTTCGGCGGCTCTCTTTCCTCAGTCCCCGCTCCGAATGGCGGTCTGGCGGGCGGCGCTGCTTTCGCGCTTGCCTGTGGCGACGGGTGGCTCTCAGGCGTCGCGGCAGCTGCGCATGCTCGCGAACGCACTCGTGACGATGTTCGTCCGCTGCAACGCTTCTCGCGCGTACCCTGCCGCCGGGTGCGGATCCGCTTCCCCGACGGCACGAGCGTGACGGCGTGCTCGCTCGCCGAGCGGCGCGACGACGACTCGGAGCGCGACTTCGGCCTCTACCTCGATGCACGCTGGGCGCCGACCTGGCCGGCCGAGGTCGTCGACTGGCCCGACTTCGGACTGCCCGCCTCGCGCGAGGCCGCCGCCGACCAGATCGTCGCTGCGTTCGGCCGCGCAAGGAACCGGGAGCGCGTCGAGGTGGGCTGCCTCGGCGGCCTGGGCCGGACGGGCACGGTGCTCGCCTGCATGGCCGTGCTCGCCGGCGTACCGCCGGCCGAGGCGGTCGCCTGGGTGCGCACGAACTACGACGTGCGGGCGGTGGAGACGGAGGAGCAGGCGGACTGGGTGGCGTGGTTCGCGGCGCGCGCCGGCACCCAGCCGCGGCGCAGAGGACGACACGAGATCCGCCCGGAGTCGGGGCTGCGGGCCGCGGGAAGTGGTACAGGTACCCGTTCACGCGAGTAGTGCCGCCACCTGCTCGGCCGCCTCAACATCGGACTGAGGCAGAAGATGCGCATAGGTCCGGTGCACGGTCTCGGCGCGGTCGCCGAGCCGAGCCGCGGCGACGTGAACCGGGACACCGGTCGTGAGCGCCAACGTTTGCGTGCGTGTGGCGCAGAACGTGCGACGTCCCGCTCGCAGCGTGACCCGCGCGTGCGGGTGCCCCAGTCGAGACAACGTGTGGTCACACGCATGCGCGACGGTTGAACGCGCGGCTCGGTAGGGGTAGGCTCGTCGACCCAGCGATCGACGGGAGGACGAGCATGTATGGACGACTGGTTGAGGTCGATGGCCTCGAGCCGTCAAAGCTAGAGGAGGTCATGTCGGTGATCCGGGACCGGGTCATTGCGGGCATGAAGGAGAGAGAGGGGTTCGGCGGGTTCATTTCGCTCTTTGACGACGGAAGTCGCCGAATGCGGAATGTGGTGCTGTGGGAGAGCCGGGAGAGCGCCGAAGAGGCGGAGCGCGAATGGGCGTCGATGCGCGACGAGTTGGTGCGCGGGTTCGGCGCGACGGTCCGTTCGGCGGATCTGTATGAGGCGCCGATCGTCGAGATCCAAGCGGGAGTGCGGGCGTAAGTCGCGCGGGGCGCCAACTTCTCTGACATCGGGGGCTCTAAAGCCATCCGAGTAGCTCGACGACCTCGGGTTGGTTCTCGAGCGCTTCAAGTGCCATGCAGAGCGCGATGATCGAGTCGTCGACCTCGTCGATAGCGTCGTACGTGTTCGGGAGTCGAAGAGCGAAGAGGGGGAGCGCACGATCGCGCTCCCCCGAACGCTCGCCGAGGAGATCTGGCAAACACCGACGCCGCTCGGCGTTCCAGGGCGACGACGAACTCGTCTTCTGCCACCCCGCCCGCGGCACGATCTACCGGGCTGAGGCTTTCACGGAGGCGCTCAGCACGGCGCTGGCGGCTGCCGGGGTGGAGGCGAACCTTCGCGCCTTCCACGACCTGCGCCACTCCGCAATCACGCACGACGCGGCCAGCGGCTCGTCCGCGATCGCCGTCATGGCGAAGGCCGGACACCGCAACATGGCGACCACGGAGACGTATCTCCACCTAGCCGGCGTCGTCTTCCGCGACGAAGCGGAGCGGCTAACGAGGCGCTAACCGCCGCTACGGGCCGCATCAGTACCGCGGGAGCGGCCCGGCGAACACTGCTGGGACGTCGGCGAGCGCGGCGAGCATTCGGTCAAGGCCCCAGGTCGAATCGAGGAGCGCGCGCACCCCTTTCGTCGGTCTCGCGCGATGCAGCGCCGAGTGCCGCTCGCATATCTACGTGCCGCATGCCGCGCGAAGACTGCGACGACACGACGTCGGACTGCGGCAGCTGAGTCGGCGGACCCGGACGAAAACCCGCGTGAGCTCGTCGTCCATCGCCGGAGCGCTGGCAGCGCGATTTCGGCTCGACTCGGTCATGCGGGCAAGCAGGTTCGCTTGCCATCGCGCGTTACGAATTACGTCGGTCGGGTTATTTCCTCTCTGCGAGGTACGCAACGCGGCCTCGAGCGAGAGAGAAAGGGGGGTTTTCAAATGACGAGTCGAGTAGCGCGCGCCGCTGTTGGAGGTGTCGTCGCGGTCGCCGCGTCGCTGGCAGCCGTGGCCTGGGCTGGAGGACCGCATTTCTCGGCCTGGGCACCCGCGCAGAAGATCGACGACATCGCGGGCAACAACACCGAGCTCAACACCGCGGCGCTGGACGGTTGTCCGATCGAATCACCGGACGGGCTGAGCCTGTACATCGCCTCGAACCGGGCAGGGGGGCTGGGCGGCATCGACATCTGGGTCGCCCGTCGTGCGAGCAGGGCTGCTCCCTGGGGCGCGCCCGTGAACCTCGGTGCGCCGGTCAACTCGGCGGCCAACGACTTCTGTCCGACGCCGATCAGTGGAGGCGGGCTTTTCTTCGTCAGCACGAGGGCGGGCTTCTGCGGCTCGGTCGCAAACGCCGACATGTACTTCACGCGCCGCAACGCGGCGGGCGGCTGGAGCGAGCCGAAGCACTTCGCGTGCGCACCCGCAGGCCCGAACGGCGATCTGGATGAGCAGGGTCCGTCGTACGTTCAGGGGCGTCTCTACTTCTCGCGAAACTCGGCGACCGTCGCCGGAGACCTCTTCGTCAGCAAGAAGCACGGGAACATGAACTTCCGCCCCGCGAGGCCGATCAGCGAGCTCAACGACACCGTCGCGAACGACATCCAGCCGAACGTCCGGAAGGACGGCCGCGAGATCGTCTTCTCGTCCAACCGCACGGGCACGCTCGGCGGCCAGGACATCTGGGTCGCGACACGCCGCAGCGTCGCACATCCCTGGTCGACGCCGGTGAATCTCGGCAGCGCCGTGAACGCTGCCGCGGCGGAGACGCGGCCTTCCTTCTCGCGGGACGCGCAGACGCTGTACTTCGGCCGCGCTCCCGGCCCGGAGGGGTCGACCGATATCTTCGTCAGCGCGCGCCAAAAAGGCAAAAAAGGCGGGAAGACTTAGGCGCGGCTGCGCGGGTATGGGGAGCGGCCGCTGCGGCTACGGTCGCTCCCCTCTCCGCCTCCTTTCCGTTGAAATTGCGCTGCACGACGATACGCGGGCGAATTGAGTAGCGCACTCGCCACGAAGGGTCAGCCCATCACGCGGCGGAGGAGCGCAAAGCATCGCCCCCGGCTTCCCGTCGGGCGCGGCTACACTTGCCCGCCGTGGCGACCAAGCGCGTCAAGCTCGAGGTGCGCCCGCGCGGCGAGCGCGGTTCCGCCGCGGCGCGTCGCCTGCGGAAAGAGGGGCTGGTGCCCGGGGTCGTCTACGGCGGCACGGACGACTCCGCCGCAATCGCAGTCCACGAGCGCGAGCTACGCCGTGCGCTCACCACCGACCACGGACTGCACGCCATCCTCGATCTCGCCGTCGACGGCCAAACCCGGCCGGCGATCCTCAAGGAGTACCAGCGTGACCCGCTGACCGGGCGTGTCTCCCACGTCGACTTCGTCGTCGTCAGGCTCGACCGACCGATCCAGACGCAGGTCGGCGTCGAGCTTACGGGCGACCCGATCGGCGTCCGCGAAGGCGGTGTGCTTACGCAGGTCGCGCGCGAGATCACGGTCGAGGCGCTGCCCATGGAAGTGCCCGAGCGCATCGAGGCCGACGTGAGCGAGCTGGCGATCGGCGACTCGCTGCGGCTCGGCGACCTGGCTAGGCCCGAGGGGGTCACGTTCGTCGACGACCTGGAGGAGACGGTGATAGCGACTGTCACCGTGCCGACACGCGTCGAGGAGCCGGAAGAAGTGCTCGAGGAAGAGGAAGAAGGGGTCGAGGTGCCGCCCGAGCAGCGTGCCGAGGGCGCCGCCGAGGCACCTGCCGAGCCGGAAGCCGACGCGGCCGGCGCGCCGGGCACCGTCGAGGGCTAGCCTCGCGTGCGGCTGCTGCGCCGCTCTACGGAGCGTGCGCCGTCGCTCGACCTGCTCGTCGCCGGTCTGGGCAACCCGGGCGCGGCGTACGCGGGTCACCGGCACAACGTCGGCGCGATGGTGGTCGACGAGCTCGCGCGCCGGCACCGAGCGTCGTTCCGCTCCAAGTACTCGGGCCGGATCGCGGACATTCGCGTCGACGGCACCCGTGTTGCGCTGCTCGTCCCAGAAACGTGGATGAACGAGTCGGGGCGCTCCGTCGGCGCGGCCGTCGGCTTCTACAAGCTTCCGCCCGAGCGCGTGCTCGTCGTGCACGACGAAGGCGACTTCGACCTCGGCCGCCTCCAGGCGCGGGCAGGCGGCGGGCTCGCGGGTCACAACGGGCTTCGCTCGATCGCGCGGCAGCTCGGAACCCAGGAGTTCCTGCGCCTGCGCGTGGGCGTCGGCCGGCCCGGCCGCGGAGACCCGCGCGACCTCGCCGACTACGTGCTCTCCGATTTCGCGCCCGAGGACGACCGCGACGCGATCGTGGCGCACGCGGCGGACACCGTCGAGACGATCCTCCGCGACGGGCTCGAGGCCGCCCAGCGGCGCTTCAACTGAGGGACACGGGGGCGCCTTCGAGGCGCGCGGAGCCGCCGACCGTCGCCGAGTACGATGATCGGCGCGGAACCCGGCGTTCCGTCGCTCGTCGTGGACCAACTGACCGTTGATATTCCCGTGCTCAACGCGCTCGCCCGCGAGCTCGCGGAGAACGAGCGCCTCCAGACGTTCGCCGACGCGCTGCCCGCCACCCGGGCGCGCGTCTCGGAGCCGGCGCTGCCGCTCGTGCTCGCGGCTCTGCACGAGCGCCTACGCCGCGGCGTCGTCTGTGTACTGCCGGACGACGCCGACGCGCGCGATGCGGCCGAGGCAGCCGGCTGGTACCTCGGCGCGGCTGCGGTCGCCCTCCTGCCGAGCCGCGGTGTTCGCTGGGGATCCGGTCTCGAGCCGCCGCCGCACCTCGTGGGCGAGCGGGCCCGCGCGCTGGACGTGCTGGCTGCCGGCGGCCTCGTCTGCGCGTCGGCGCTCGCGCTCGCCGAGCCCGTTCCGCCGCCCGAGGTGCGGCCAGCCCCGATCCGGCTCGCCGCGGGCGACGAGCCGGGCAGCGACGCGCTCGCCGAAGAGCTCGCGTGGGCCGGCTACGAGCGTGTCGAGCGCGTCGAGGAGCGCGGCCACTTCGCCGTCCGCGGCGGGATCGTGGACGTCTTCCCGACTACGGGCCGCGAGCCGCTGCGCATCGAGCTCTTCGGCGACGAGATCGAGGGGATCCGCGCCTTCTCGCCGTTCACGCAGCGCGCGCTACACCCCATCGAGAGCGCCGTCGTCTTCCCGGCCGCCGAGCGCCGGGCCGACCTCGCGGGGCCGACGCTTGCCGAAGACCACGAGGGGCCGCCGGCGGTGCCGTCCGACCTCGTCCCCGTGCTGCAACGCGCTCCCGATCTCGCCTGGCAGCCCGACCAGATTCGCGAGGTCGTCCTGGAGGAGCTCGGCGATCCGATCGACCTGACCGGCGCCGCCGAGCTGGAACCGCTTCCTCGGAACCAGCCGTTCGCCTTCGAGGCGCAGCGTCCCGCGCTTTCCGCCCGGGGGCTCTCGGAGGCCGAGCACGAGCTGGCGGGCCTGGCCCGCGCGGGGCTCCGCGTACTCGTCGCGTTCTCGCATCGCGGGGAGGCGCTCCGCACCCGCGGCCTACTGCGGCGCGTCCAGGCGGAGCTCGTCGACGACCCGGCCGATCTCCGACGCGAGGGAGTTGCGTTCCTCGTTGCCCCTGCCCGCCGCGGCTTCGTCTGGCGCGAGCTCGGGCTCGCCCTGCTGCCCGATACGCAGGTCTTCCGCAAGCGCCCGCCGCGCGCCGACGTCCGCCTCGGCCGGGCGCTGCAGTCCTTCGCCGACCTGCGCACCGGCGACTACGTCGTCCACGAGGACCACGGTGTCGGTCACCTGATGTCGTTCGAGACGAAGGCCGTGGCCGGCGTCACCCGCGACTACCTGCTGCTCGCCTTCCGGGGTGAGGACCGCCTCTACGTCCCGCACGAGCAGATCGGGAAGGTCTCGCGCTACATCGGCGCCGACGCGCGGCCCCCTGCGCTCTCCAAGCTGGGTGGCAAGGCGTGGGAACTCGTCAAGAACCGAGCCCGCACGAGCGTTCGCGAGCTGGCCGGCGACCTGCTCAAGCTCTACGCGGAGCGCCAGCACGCGCCCGGCGTCGCGTACGACCTGCGCAACGAGTGGCTCGATCGACTGGAGACGATGTTCCCGTACCGCGAGACCGAGGACCAGGCGCGCGCCATCGAGGCCGTCAAGGAGGACCTCGAGGCGCCGCGGCCGATGGACCGGCTCGTCTGCGGCGACGTGGGTTTCGGCAAGACGGAGGTCGCCCTGCGAGCGGCCTTCGCCGTCGCCGTCAACGGCCGGCAGACGTTGATGCTCGTCCCGACGACGGTGCTCGCGCAGCAGCACTGGAACACGTTCCGCGAGCGCTACCGCGACTTCCCGCTGCGAGTCGAGATGGTCTCGCGCTTTCGCCGGCCCGCCGATGTGAAGGCCGTGCTTCGCGAATTCGCCGAGGGGAAGGTCGACGTCCTGATCGGCACGCATCGCGTCCTGTCGCGCGACGTCATCCCAAGGAATCTCGGGCTCGTGATCGTCGACGAGGAGCAGCGCTTCGGGGTCGCGCAGAAGGAGCTGCTGCGCTCGCTGCGACTCGAGGTCGACGTGCTGGCGCTTACCGCGACGCCGATCCCCCGCACCCTGCACATGTCGCTTTCCGGCTTGCGTGACATCTCGATCATCGAGACGCCGCCGGAAGGACGGCGCCCGATCCGCACACACGTCGGCGAGTACGACGAGGAGCTGATCCGCACGGCGCTCGAGCGTGAGCACGCGCGCCAGGGCCAGTCCTTCTACCTCCACAACCGCGTGGAGACGATCGAGCAGGCGGCTGCGAAGCTGCAGGCGCTTTGCCCGGGGCTGCGGCTCGTCGTCGCGCACGGGCAGATGGCCGAGCGCGAGCTCGAGCAGCGCATGCTCGCGTTCCTGCGCGGCGACGCCGACGTGCTCGTCTCGACGACGATCATCGAGTCGGGACTGGACATCCCGCAGGCTAATACGCTCGTCATCGAGCGCGCCGACACGCTCGGCCTCGCGCAGCTGTACCAGATCCGCGGGCGTGTGGGCCGCTCAGACGTCCCTGCGCACGCGTACCTCTTCTACCCCGACTCGCAGGAGCTGACCGCGGAGGCGCGCGCCCGCCTCGCCACGCTCGCCGACCACACCGAGCTCGGTGCCGGCTTCGCGATCGCCATGCGCGACCTCGAGATCCGCGGCGCCGGCGAGCTACTCGGCGCCGAGCAATCCGGTCACGTGGCCGCGGTCGGCTTCGAGCTCTACGTCGAGCTGCTGGACGAGGCGGTCGCCGAGCTGTCCGGGCAGCGCCGCCAGGCGGTCCGGCCGGTGCGCGTCGACGCGCGCATCGACGCCTACGTGCCCGCCTCGTACATTCCCTCGGAGGCGCAGAAGATCGATCTGCACCGCCGCCTCGCGTTGGCCGAGTCGGAGGACGAGCTACGCGAGCTGCACGCGGCGGTCGAAGATCGGTACGGACCCGTACCGGGGCCGGTCGAGAACCTCTTCACCATCCAGGACGCGAAACTCAAGCTGGCGCGCATCGGCGCGGACTACCTCGTCTACCGCGACGGCAAGGCGACGGTCGGTCCGCTCGTGCTCGGCTCGGGCGAGCTCAGGCAGTTGCGCGACGCCGTCGAGACGGCGGTCTACACGGTGGCGCGCAGCGAGGTCTCATTAAGGGGAGATGAATTCGCGGAAGCCGCGCAAGTGCTCGATGCTATATTGCGGCTGCGCCACGCGGCGTGAACCGGCCTACGCGCTCGGGCGACACACTCTCAAGTAGATGACCCTCCGCTACAGCATTCTCCTGGTGCCGATTGCCGCGCTCGGCCTCGCCGCGTGTGGCGGCGGCGACTCGGACGACGTGCCGTCCAACGCCGTCGCCGTGATCGACAAGTGCGACCGGGCTGTCACCAAGAACGACTTCAACCAGGTCATCGAGCAGGCGCGCGCGCAGTACAAGCGCGAGAAGCAGGCGTTTCCGGAGCCCGGCACCGAGGAGTACCGGGGCGTGCAGAGCCAGATCGTCGGCTACCTGGTCGTCCGCGAGGGGTACGTGTGCGAGGGCGAGCAACTCGACGTGAAAGTCTCCGACGACGAGGTCGACAAGCGCATCGACGAGCTCGTCAAGCAGTACTACAAGGGCGACAAGGACAAGTTCGAGAGCGAGCTGAACAAGCAGGGCGTCTCGAAGGACCAGCTGAACAAGGAAATTCTCATGCAGCTGTTCCAGAAGAAGATCTACGACAAGGTCACCGCCGACGTGAAGGTGACCGACGACGAGATCGCCAAGTACTACCGGGAGAACAAGCAGCAGTACACGAACGCGGCCACGCGGACCGTCCGCCACATCCTGGTGAAGCAGCGGACGCTCGCCGACCGGCTGCTCAGGCAGCTTCGCACCGGCGCGAACTTCGCCGCGCTCGCGAAGAAGCACTCCACTGACCCGGGCTCGAAGAAGCAGGGCGGCAAGCTGGAGCTCGCCAAGGGCCAGACGGTGCCGGCCTTCGACAAGGTCGCGTTCCAGCTCGAGAAGGGCGAGCTCTCGAAGCCGGTCAAGACGCAGTTCGGCTGGCACATCGTCAGGGCGGAGACGGCGGTCAAGCCGGCCAAGACGCAGACGCTCGCCGAGGTCAAGGATTCGATCCGCGAGATCCTCATCCAGTCGAAGAAGACGGAGCAGGGCCAGAAGTGGACCGAGGACTTCCGCAAGCAGCTCGCAACGGCAGGTGCGGTCGACTACCAGGCCGGCTACAAGCCGCCGCAGACGACGACCGCCCCACGAGCGACCACCGACAAGTAGCGTGGCGCCCGGCGACGGGCTGACCGAAGCACTGGTGTCGCTCCAGGCGCTGACGGAGCGCCTGCGCCGCGACTGCCCGTGGGACCGGGAGCAGACCGCCCGCACGATCGTCCCGCATACCGTCGAGGAGGCGTACGAGGTCGCCGACGCGGCGCTCGCCGGCCGTCCCGACAGGCTCCTCGACGAGCTCGGCGACTTGCTCTTCCAGGTGTACTTCCTCGCCCTGCTCCTGTCGGAGCAGGGCGAGGGAGGGCTGGAGGAGGTCGCGCGGGCGATCCACACGAAGCTGGTGAGGCGTCACCCGCACGTCTTCGGAGACGTGGAGGCGCGTACCGCCGGCCGCGTGCGCGAACGCTGGGAGCGCATCAAGCGCGACGACGAGGGTCGCGAGGGCGTCTTCCACGACGTCGGCGCGTCGCTGCCCGCACTGCTGCTCGCCCGCAAGGTGCAGCGGCGCGCCGCCGCGGTCGGGTACGACTGGCCCGATGTGGCCGGGCCGCTTGCCAAGCTGCGGGAGGAACTCGACGAGCTCGCGGCGGAGATCGAGCGCCTCGGCGAGCCCGGCGCCGAGACCGAGCCGGACGCCCGTATCGCCGACGAAGTCGGCGACGCGCTCTTCACCGTCGTGAACGTCGCGCGGCGCTTGAACGTCGATCCCGAGCTCGCCCTGCGGCAGACGACCGGTAAGTTCGTCTCTCGCGTCGAGCGGGCGGCCGCGCTGGCAGCCGAGCGCGGTGAGGCGTGGACGGAGCTCGCGCTCGACGACCAGGAGCGGTACTACGAGCAGGCGAAGGAGGCGTCGGGGTGAGCGCTATCGAGAGCGTCCAGGCGCGGCAGATACTCGACTCGCGCGGCAATCCGACGATCGAGGTCGACGTTCGCCTCGAGTCGGGCGCCGTCGGCCGCGCCGCCGTGCCGTCCGGCGCCTCGACCGGCGAGCACGAGGCGGTTGAACTGCGTGACGGCGGCGCGGAGTACGGCGGCAAGTCCGTCAGGCGCGCCGTGGCGAATGTCGAGGGCGAGATCGCGGAAGCGGTTCGCGGGCTCGACGCGTTCGGCCAGAGCGCGCTCGACGAGCGCCTGATCGAGGTCGACGGCACCCCCAACAAGCGTCGCCTGGGCGCGAATGCCATCCTCGGCGTCTCGATGGCCGCGGCGAAGGCGGCCGCCGCCGACGCGGGCGAGCCGCTGTGGCGCTGGCTGGGCGGCGACGAGGCCCGCACGCTCCCCGTGCCGCACATGAACGTGATCAACGGCGGCGCCCACGCCCAGAACTCGCTGGACCTCCAGGAGTTCATGGTCGTCCCCGCGGGCGCCGAGTCGTTCGCGGAAGCGCTGCGGATCGGCGCGGAGGTCTTCCACGCGCTGCGCGGGCTCCTGCACGAGCGCGGGCTTGCGACCGGCGTGGGCGACGAGGGCGGCTTCGCGCCCGACCTCCCGTCGAGCGAGGCGGCGATCGAGGCGATTCTCGAGGCTGCCGAGCGCGCGGGCCACCGCGAACGCGTGGCGATCGCGCTCGATCCGGCGATGAGCGAGCTCTGGCGCGACGGCACGTATGCCGTCGAGGGTCGTGATCTCGCTCCGGACGATCTGATCGCGCTGTGGCGCGACCTCGCCGCGCGTTACCCGATCGTGTCGCTCGAGGACCCGCTCGAGGAGGATCAGTGGGAATCGTGGGCAGAGCTGACGAGCCAGCTCGGTGCGCGCGTGCAGCTCGTCGGCGACGACCTCTTCGTGACGAACACCGAGCGGCTTCGGCGCGGCGTGGACGAGCGCGTGGCGAACGCGGTCCTCATCAAGGTCAACCAGATCGGAACGCTGACGGAGACGCTGCAGGCGATCGAGCTCGCCCGCCAGGCGGGCTACGCGGCCGTCATGTCCCATCGATCCGGCGAAACGGAAGACACGACGATCGCGGATCTCGCGGTCGCCACGAACACCGGGCAGATCAAGACGGGCGCGCCGTCTCGCAGCGACCGGGTCGCGAAGTACAACCAGCTGCTGCGCATCGAGGAGCAGCTCGGCTCGCGGGCCGAGTACCCCGGCTGGACGGCGTTCGCCGCGCGTCGCCGAACAGCCCCGCCGGGAACGGTGTTCTGAGCGTGTGGCGTTCGACGCAACCGCTACCGTGGACACGTGAACGCCGCGACACCGCGCCGTACCAAGATCGTGGCCACGCTCGGCCCTGCGTCGTCGTCGCCGGAAGCCGTGACCGCGCTCGCCCGCGCGGGCATGGACGCAGCACGCCTGAACTTCTCGCACGGCAGCCATGACGACCACGCCGAGCGGGTGCGCCTCGTCCGCGAGGCGGAACGCGTCGTCGGGCGCCCGCTCGCCGTAATTGCCGACCTCCAAGGACCGAAGATTCGTGTCGGCGACCTGGAGGCGCCGCTACGGCTCGACCGGGGAACGCAGATCACCGTCGTCGGACAGGACGCGGGGCGCAACGGCGCGGTTCCCGGCGAGCTGCCGGTCAGCCCCGCTGTGCTCGGGGAGGTCCTACAGCCCGGCCACGACGTCCTCATCGACGACGGAGTCGTTCGCCTCCACGTAGAGAGCGTCGAAGCGGGCCGGGCGAGCTGCGCGGTGCTGGCAGGCGGCACGGTCACCTCACACAAGGGCGTCAACGTGCCCGGCGTGCCCGTCCCGATCCCCTCGTTGACGCGGAAGGACATCGACGACCTCGAGTTCGCGCTCGCGCTCGGCGTCGACTACGTCGCGCTGTCGTTCGTCCGCTCGCCCGCCGACGTGCGCGACCTGAGCGACCTGATCGAGCATGCCGGGTCGACCGCGCGCGTGATCGCGAAGATCGAGAAATCGGAGGCGATCGACGCGCTCGACGAGGTGCTGGCCGAAACCGACGCCGTCATGGTCGCGCGCGGCGACCTTGGAGTCGAGATCGGCGTCGCCGAGGTGCCGCTCGTCCAGAAGCGGATCATCACGGCAGCGCTGGAGCGCGGGAAGCCGGTCATCACGGCGACCCAGATGCTCGAGTCGATGGTGCACGCTCCCGATCCAACCCGGGCGGAGGCGAGCGACGTGGCCAATGCGATCCTCGACGGCAGCTCGGCGCTGATGCTCGCCGGTGAGACGGCGGTCGGCCAGTACCCGGTCGAGGCGGTCGAGTACATGGACCGCATCGCGTGCGCGATCGAGCCCAGCCTGGGCTACCGCCACGAGCTGCCGCAGCCCGAGGAACGGGCGACCGTCGGCCAGGCGATGTCGAACGCGGCGTGCGACCTCGCGGAGGCGCTGGGGGTGCGGGCCATCCTCGTGCCCACGTTCAGCGGCCGGACGGCGTCGGCGGTCGCGCGGCTGCGCCCGCGCCGTCCTATCGTCGCGCTGACGCACCACGCCGAGGTCGCGTCGCATCTCGCAATCGAGTGGGGAGTCACACCGGTCGTCATACCGGAGTGCCGGGACGTGACCGACTTGTGGTCGCGCTCGCTGGCGGCGGCCCGCGAGACGAATCTCGTGCGCGAGGGTGATCTGGTCGTGCTCACGGCCGGGACGGCCGTGAACATTCCCGGCTCCACGAACGTCATCAAGGTCGAGCTCGTCTGAGTCGCGACCGGCGGCGCCCGGTCGCGCCCAGTCGATCGGCACCGGCGCGGGTTTTACTGCGTCAGCCCGAGCTGGCCGAGCAGCGAAGCCACGTCGTAATAGCGCCGCTCCTCGCGGATGCGACCGTCCTCGTCGAGCGTGGCGAAGACGCCGACGGGCAGCTCAATGGTCCTGTTCGTCGCCGGGATTTCGCCGTCGGGACCGATTAGCGGCCCCGTGTGCGTGCCGTTCATGGTGATCTCGAATGCGTGCTTGGTTCCATCCAGAATTGGGCGGGCGAAGCTCGCCTCGAGATCGGGAAAAGCTGTTACGAAGTCGGCGATGTCCTTCTCGACCGCCTCGCTCCCGCGGAGCGGCTCCGGGTACATCGGATCCGTGACAACAGCGTCGGCGGCGTAGAGCGCCGCGAACGCCTCGGCGTCGTGGCGGTTGATGGTTTCGCGCCGCTTGTCGACTACGTTCGCGTGCATCGTCGACCTCCTCCTTCGGGCCTCGGTGTGTGGTTGCGGACAGCCTGGCGCCCGCTGGAGGAGCGAGCATCGGCGAGATTGCCTATTTCGTGGCGGAAGTTCGCTCGAGGTGCCGCACCGCCCACGCCGTCGCCTCACCACGGCCGCGCAGCTCCAGCTTGCGGAGGACGCTGGCGACGTGATGCTCGACCGTCTTGCGGCTGACGACGAGCCGCGCCGCGATATCGCGGTTCGAAAGCCCCTCCCCCAGGAGCGCGAGCACCTCGCGCTCCCGCTTCGTAAGCAGCCCGAGTCGCTTCGGGCCGCTGCGCGCCGCCTTCACGCCGAGCGAGCGCAGGAAGGCGGCCGCCGTGTCGGCATCCCGGGCGGCGCCGAGCTCCTCGAAGCATGAGAGCGCGGCCCGCGCCTCTGCGACCGCGGTCTCGCGCTCGCCCTCGGCGAGCGCCCGGGCGAGCAGGAAGTGAGTCCGACCGCTCTCGAGCGGCATCTCGAGGCGGCCGAAGGCCGCGAGTGCGCGCTCCAAGTGGTCGATCGCCGATGAAAGCTCTGCGGTCGCCAGCAGCGCGCGACCGAGCGCTCGCTCGCCGCGCGCGACAATCAGGTCGCAGCCCACGCTCGAGCCCAGGTCAGCGAGCCCCTCGGCGCGCGTTGCCGCTTCGCGGAACGCACCTTGCGCGATCTCGGCCTCGGTGACCAGCTCGAGCAGGGCCGCGCCCTCCAAAGACTTCTCGTCGAGCTCGCGCAGGCGGCGGCGGAGGAGCGACGAGGCGACCACCGGCTCTCCGCAGGCGAGATGGATCGCAGCGGCCGCGTACGCCGTCGCCGGGTGATCCTCGTAGCCTGCAAGAAGGCGGACCGCCTCGTCGAGCCTGCCCTGCGCCAAGCGCAGCTCGGCGAGCTTCGCCAGCGCCTCGGCCTGAAGCACCGGCTCGGCCCTTTTGCCCATCTTGAGCGCAGCCTGCAGCTCGTGTTCGGCCCGCTCCCACTCGCCGACGGCGAGCAGGATGCTGCCGTAGTGGGTCCGACAGGTGGTGTAGAGGTGGGAAGAGCCGTAGCGCCGGTTGAAGTCGTCGGCGGCCCGAATCCACTGAACGGCTCGTTTGACGTCGGCCGCGCGGCTGCACGAGGTGATCGTGCGGCAGCCGATCAGGACGACGGTGTCGAGGTCGCCGCCCTCGCCGGCGAGCGCCCCGGCCATCGCTTGGTCGAGGAGCGCGAGGCCCTCCTCGAATCTTCCCATCCCGACCAGCGCAGTTCCGAGCTCGGCAGCCGCGCACAGCTCCAGGTCGGCATCGGCGGAGCGGCGCGCGCTCTGACGCGCCTCCTGTGCCCAGCTCTCGGCCTCGTGCGGATGTCCCCTGTCGTTGGCGACGTAGGCGCGGCAGAGCAGCACCCAGCCGTTCATGGGCGCGAGGTCGAACTCCTCGACGACGCTCGCCGCGCGGCCCAGCCATCCGCGGGAGGCGGCGTCGTTGCCGAGGCTCATGCGGTACGCGAGACAGAGGTAGACGGCGGCGACGACGGCCTGGCCCGGATCGGGGCGCCTTCGAAACGCCGCGTAGGCGCGCTCCCAACAGCGAAGCGAGTCCTCGGTCTCGCCGAGCCACCACAGCGCGATGCCGAGCCCGAACAGCGCCTCTCCCGACTCCTCGCGCTCGAGCGCGACGTCGAACGAGTTCCTGGCGATCGACCACTCCCCGGCCTCGAGCGCCTTCTGCGCCCCTTCGAGTACAGCGTCAATCTCGGCGGGCACAAGGTAAATCCTAGGCCGACTCACGGCTCCGAGGGTTCGGGGCTGCTGCCGCCTCGATGCAGCCCGCTCCACGTCGACCGCTCGCGATGGCCCAAAGTAGGGAGGCAGCTACCTGGGCACTCTGTCGGGCTCGTTGCGGGCGGAGTCGGTCACACCCCTCGGTACGTGGAGAAGGACGCGCCGGGCGCGCCGCGAACCGAGCGGCGTGGCGAAACGCCGCCAGACGCAGCGACGGCGTCGCAGCCTGCCGCGGCTCGGTGCCGGTTGGCTGGCCGTCGTGCTGCTCGCGTTCGTCGCGTTCCTCTACTACCGGCCCCTCCAAACCTACGCCGAGACTCGCGCCGAGCTGCGCCAGCGAACGGCCGAAGTCGAGGCGCTCCGCGCGGAACGCCGGGCGCTCGGGCGGCGCGCCGCGGCGGGCGCCAGCGAGGCGACGCTCGAGCGCGCCGCCCGCCGGCTCGGCTTGGTGCGCCCGGGCGAGCGGCTCTTCATCGTCACGGGTCTCGAGCGCTGGCGGCGCGCGAAGAACGCTCCGGGCACTCGCTGATCCGTACGATCGACGCATGGACGACGCCGCGGTCGTCGCTCTCGAGCTGGGGCGGGCCCCCCGTGCGTTTCGCCGGGTCGTGCGGCGGTGTCCGTACGGGCGCCCCGCCGTTACCGAGCAGGCGCCGTACGACGCCGCCGGCGAGCCGTTCCCCACGACCTACTACCTGACGTGCCCGCACATCGTGACGGCCGTCTCCCGCATCGAGGCGGCGGGCGGCGTCGAACGCTGGAGCGAGGCGGCGGCCGCTGACCCCGAATTGCGAGCGAGCCTTGCAACGGCCACGGAAGAGCAACGCGCTGTGCGCCGGGAGCTCGCCGGCGGCACGCACGGTCACGACGACGGCGCATCGCTCGAGCTGGGCATCGGCGGCGTCGCGACGCCCGAGCGGCTCAAATGCCTGCACGCGCACGCCGCGTACGCGCTCGCACGCCCCGGCTACCTCCTGGGAGAGCGGATCCTCGCGGAGGCAGAGCCGCTCTGGCCGGCCGAAGAGTGCTGCCTCGAGGCGCTTCTTCGCCGCCGCGAGGCGAGCGACTAGCCTTCGGCGCCGTGAACGACGAGGCCGCCGTCGAGAGGACTCGGCTCGAGTGGGAGGAGGGCTACCGCCGACTCGAGGGGCTCGCGGGCGACGCGGGGCTCTACCGGCGCGTGCTCGATGAGCTCGACGTCGTAACCGACGAGCTGCGCCGTCGTGTGGGCGAGACGTTCACGCTCGAGCAGCTCGTCCTGGCGTACGGCGAAGCGGACCGGTGGAGCCGCGAGGCGCTGGCGGATCGCGGCTCGCACGACGCGCACAGGCGCGCGGCGATGGTCGAGGACGCCGCCTTCCACCGCTATTCGCGCGGCGCGGTCGATTACCGGCCTTGACGCTCTCGCCGGACTGGCCGGACGCCGGGGAACGCAGCGCGCGCCGGCGCCGCCCGATCCTTCGCTGGCTCTTGCTGCTGCTCGGGTCGGCGGGCCTCTTCGCCGTCGGCGTCGCGCTCGGCGACGCGCTCGACGACAACGAGGATCCCGAGCGCAGCCCCACCCAGACGCTCGTGCGCACGCTCGGACCGCTGCCGCTGAGCGCGCCGCCGACCGTAACGGTGACGGTAACCGCGGCGCGCCCCTAGTATCGGGGTGCAGGAAAGAGCATTTTTAGATAAGTTTTTCGCGTGGCCAAGGACCCGACCCGCGCGCGCCGGTCCGCTCCAGCGAGCGAGCCGGACTGGCTTACGCTCGGCCAGGCCGCCAAGTACCTCGGCGTCGCGCAGAGCACGATCCGCAAGTGGTCGGACCAAGGCCGCTTGCACGCGTTCTACACGCCGGGCGGACACCGCCGGTACAGGCGCGGGGATCTCGACGATTTCCTTCAGCAGTCTGCCCAGCCGGCCGGCGCGGGCGGCACTGCGTCCATCTTGATCGTCGACGACGACGAGCGGCTGCGCGAGTTCGTGCGCGTCAATCTCGAGATGGAGGGGTATGTCGTCCGCGAGGCGGCGAGCGCGGAGGAAGGGCTCGCAGCGCTCGAAGAGGAGCCGCCCGACCTGATCCTGCTCGACGTGATGATGCCCCAGGTAGATGGCTGGGAGATGCTCCGCCGCGTCCAGGAGCGCCACGGCGTCGGCTCGATCCCGGTCGTCATGTTCAGCGGCAAGGTCGACGAGCAGACCCTCGCGGAGGCGGAAGCCCGCGGTGCGCAGGCTTTCATCGGCAAGCCGTTCAACCCCCAGCAGCTGATCGAGTCGACCAAGCAGCTCCTGCCCGTCTAAGGTCGAGGGAGGGGCGAGGGAACCGCAGGTTCCCAGACGGCGTCAGTCGATGAGACGCGGACGGCTGGTCGCGCCGCCGACCTGTCGCGCGTAGACTGGCTTTGGCAGGCGGCGGAGCGTTCCACCACGCTGGATCGAGCCGGAAACGCTCGAGCAGGATCGCCGATCGCCTGCGACGCTAGAAGGACTCAAGCCGACCACCGACGGACTTCGGCGATGAGGCCTGGCCGCTTACGCACTGGCAGTCACCCAAGCGAGCGGCATCCACCTCGCCTTGCCGGTGTCCCAGGCGCACGACGGTCGAGCACGTAATCAGGCCTCTATTGAGCGGCCCGCAAGTATCCGCAGGCTCACTCGTAGGCGGCTATTTATCGGCGGTTGCGAAGGCGTTCGCAACCGCGACGGCCTCGGCGGTCGCAAAGCTGGCCACAGGGCCGACCACATTCCAGGAGATTTCTTCGTCGAACCACAGGACGCTGGTGGTATGGTGCGGCAGTTCTGGGTTGCCCTGGATCAAAAGCGCAGGCGTTCCGTCGGCGAGCGAGATCATCTTCTCTACCGCGCCTTCACATGAGCCGCGCTCGGCACAATCAGCTGCCAACTTCTTTAGCCCTTGCACGGCGACCTTAAGGTCGATATTCGAGTCGCGTTGCGCCTCGTAGACGTTGAAGCGCCCGAACGCTCCGCTGTCGTAGAGAAGGGCAGTCTGGGTGTTTTCCTGAACCCAGACCTCTTTAGGCTCGCCGAGCGAGTCTGGGACTACCGGATCGAAAGGTAGCAACCTCGAAGCCGCGTTGACGTCTGCGACTTTTTGGCCGAGTGGGAGCGGCGGCGAGTCGAACCTCAGCGAATCGGCCGTCTCGGTCTGTGCCGTGTCTGGCTCAGAGCTACTACGGACAAGGCCGAACGCGACCCCGGCCGCGACGAGAGCTGCCGCCGCGAGAAGGAGTACAAACGTCGTGCGGGAGAGCGAGAAAGTGTGCCTGGTCATGAGGTTGCTCTGCTCGAAGTTCGATGGCTCGCACCCGTCATCAGCAGTTCGTTCCGCTCGGTGCTCGAACGATGTCGAACCGGGTTGCGGTCACCCAGTTGCCGTTCCAGCCGCCATCAGAGTCGTACCGGCAGGTCACGCCGAAAGCCGTCCGCCACTCACCGATGAAGGTCTTCCAGTGGAGATTGCGGTGCGTCTCGCCCATCGTCGTGGTGCCGTTGGCGGGATCGCGGTCGTCGCGTCGCCATCCTTCACCCTCAGCCCAACCGGAAGGAACATGTGCGCTCTTGCGCGCAAGGTAGCGGAAACCTTGACCGTCTTCGCAGTCGAGCCATCCGTCCCAGTTGTTTGTCCCAGCGACGTTGTTCACCTGCCAGCGGTGGTAGTTCCCAGGATTGAGGCAGGCGAAGTTCCCGGTATAGACGGTGCCCTGCACAACGTTGTTGACCCTCGAGTACATGAACGCATGGAAACAGTGGCCTCCGGCGAAGGTGCAGTCCCACTCGCGCCAGCCGGCCTCGACGTAGTTGCCGGGTTGGCCGTTGAGCAGGACGCGCGCGGTCTGCCCTGTTCCGTAATGCCCGCCGAAACTGACGCAGTTGTCAAGGTCATGATTCGTGAGCGAAATCTCGTTGCGGGCGCCGTACGCCCATGTTTCGTTCGTGATCATCTTCCAGAAGACACCCGTCTCGGCACACGGCGTGGGTGCTTGCACACCGCCGGGCGCGCGATCCGCGCCGAGCACCAGCCCGGCGATCACCAGCGCGAACCCGATTACGCAAAGAAGCAACAGCTTCGATCCAACGACGATCAGCTTCGATCCGACGACGATCGAGCCGACGGACCTCATAAGACCCCCAGAAGCGCTGCGTGGCGTGCGCGATGCGTCTGCACGTTCACGGACTGACACGCGACGTTACCGAACAATTTCTAGACGTCAAGCGCCGAGCTTCGCTGGCGACATCGGCATGGCCGCTCGCAGGCGCGGAGCTCTGGTCGGGCACGGCTGCGCGAGAACCGGACGCGTCGAGCGACGACGACGCTCGCGACCGCCTCGTCTCGCTCTCGGTTGCGTGTGGTAATCGCAGCGATCGTCCTTCGGAGCCAGGCCGCGACGGCGGCATCCGTCCCGTCGACCAATACGAGCTCGTTGGCCACCAGGTCGATGACATTGCTGGCTCTCGGATCGAGATGCTGGCGCTGAGGATGCCGTCGCTGCGCCAGCCCGGGGCCGCGGCGGGGCAGGGATGGCGACGACGTCGCGAGGCGTCGCTCGAGTTCGCCGAGAAGTCGCAGCGCACGGACTCGGGCGGCCGGCGAGACGCCGGCACCCATGAACGCCGAATAGACGCTCGCGTTCTCGGGGTCCGTGCAGGCTGGCATCGTTGAGGTCCGGTCGTCGCTCCCGATCGCGGTCGGCCCCGCACCTGTTGATCGGGCGGCCAGATCGCCGGCAGCTCGTGCGCCCGTTCCGCCGTTGCCTCGGTGTTCGCTCGCCTACCGCCCGGCAGAGCCGGGCTCCGGCGGCCGCGCGTCGCCGTCTCACCGACGGCCGCGTCATTGGCGAACCGACGGTTCCCCTCGCCCCTCCCCGCCGCTAGAGCTCTTCGCTGGCGCGGAGGAGGCCCCCGACGATGACGCCGATCGCGGCGACCAGCGCGACGAAGATACCGACGCCGCGGCCGTCGTTCGGGACGAACTCCTCCGGGATCGAGATCAGCCGGATGAGGATGAAGATCGTCGCGATCGCCCCCAGCACGATCACGACGAGACTCTCGGGCAGCGTCGCCGGCAGCTCGATGCCGAATTCGCGCAGCGCCGAGAGCGCGAGCACCGCTGCGCCCAGGACGAGCACGAGCTTGCCGAGCACACCCGTGTGCCAGCCGATCACGGCGATCGTGGGACCCTCGTTCGACCCGACGTACCAACCCATCAGCGGGGAGAGCATGAGCACGAGACCAGCGACCCAGGTCAACCAGCCGCCCGCCGTCCAGATGCCGCCGCGCGGTACCGGCGCCGGCTCGAGCCCGGGATCGAGGAAGTCGTCGGCGGGCGCTGTCGGGGGCCGCGGCGTCTCCACGGCCGGAAGTATGGGCATCTTCCCCAGAGAATTCACGGCCTGCCGCCCCGAGGACCAGCGAATCTGCGCACGACGAACGGCGGCGAGCAGCCGGCTCGCCGGCGTACCAGGGCGCTCGGCTCTATAGGCCGAAGAGCTGCTCGATCTCCTGCCAGACCGTCAGCGCCAGGTAGACGCTCAACGAGATCAGGATCAGGAGGACGAGCCAGAAACGGACGCGTGCCGCGCGCCGCTCGCGCTTGCGCTCGACGAGCGCGCGGCGCTTCGCCCGCTGGCGCCGATAGGCGCGCTCGACGGCACGGGGGTCGAGAGCCGGCGGTTCGTCCGCCGCCGGCTGTCGCCGGGCTGGCTCGGCCATTCGGCGGAGTCTAGACCCGCCTCTGGTCGGGCGTTGCCGCGGGTGGGCGGATCGTTTCGCCCATACTTCGTGCGGTGGTCGAGCGCGAGCGAGCCGAAGGCGACCCAGCCGGGGTTGCGCCGAGGTCGGTCACGACGGCTGCCCGCGAACGCCTCGCGGCCGGCGACACGCTCGAGGAGCGGCTGACGGCGCTCGTGGAGGCGGCTGCCGGTGCCGCTCACGCGGACACCGTCGTCGTGCGGCTGCTCGACCCCGCCACCGGCATGCTGGTCGCGCGCGCGGTGACCTCCTCGTCGCCCGCGGTGGCGGCCGAGCTGGAGGGCTCCCAGATTCCGCCGGCAGCCGTCTCGCCCGACGGTCGCGATCCGGACGCGCTGCCGTCCGATTCCCGGCGTCTCGCGCGGCGATCGGGCGCGGAGGCGGCGCTCGTCATCGGGGTTGGCGAACCGGGCCAGCTGCTCGGGTGCCTCGAGTTCGTCCGTCATCGCCGCCCGTTCGATGCCTCCGAGCGCCTGCTCGCGCAGCTGACGGCGGGCCAGGTCGCCCTCCTGGCAGGAGTCGGAGCGGGCGGAGACCCGGCCGAGCCGGGAGCTGACGCGGCGCCGCTGGACGCCGCCGGCGAGGCGCTGGCGGCCGCGGCCGAGGGCAGCCGGGTCGGGCCCGTCGTCGCGCGCCTCGCCGCTCGCGCCACGGGAGCGGTCGGCGCCGTCCTGTGGGACCTCGACGACGGCGCCCCGCCGCACCTCGCCGCGCGCGTGGGGGCGTCTGCAGAACTGGCGGCCGAGCCGCCTGTGCCGCCTCAGAGCGGCGACCGCCGAGCCGTCGTGGTCGAGCCGCACGGGAACGGCGTGGCGGCGGTCGCGACGTTGCGCCTCGGCGAGGCGCCCGCTTCGCTGCTGCAGCTCTACCTTGCCGAGGTGCCGTCGCCCGAGCTTGCCGGCGCGCTCGCCCGGTTCGGCGCGCGCGCCGGGCAGGCGCTGCGTGCGAGCCGTCGCGCCGGGCGGGCGGCGGCCGAGCTCGAGCGCACGCGTGCCCTGCTCGCCGTCGTCGGTCAGGCGATCGCCGAGCTGTCACTCTCGCACACACTCGAGACCGCCGTCGGGCGCGTCGCCGAGCTCCTGCACGCCGATCGCGTCGGTGTCTACCTCCGCGAGCACGGCGTGCTCCGGCCGGCCGCCGAGCGAGGCGTCGCCGCGGGCCATGCGGCGGTTGCCGAAGCGCTGCTCGAGCTCTCGCTCGGCCCGTTCCGTGCGCGCGGCGTCTTCACCGTCGCCGACGCGGGGAACGACCCGCGGCTCGACGAGGTGCGCGCGGACGTGCAGGCAGCCGCAGTCGAGGCTGTGGCCGCCGTCCCGCTCGTGGTCGGCGACGAGGCGATCGGGCTGCTCGTCGCGTACCTGGAGCGCGGGCGCACGCCGAGCGACGACGAGACCGCGCTGCTTGCCGCGCTCGCCGCGCAGCTCGGCGTAGCCGTTCAGAACGCGCGGCTGCACGAGGAGGCCAAGCGGCTCGGCGCCGACCGGACGCGCGCGCTTCAGCGCGAGCGCCAGGCCGCCCGTCGCCTGCGCGCCTTCTACGAGGTCTCGCAGTCGTTCACGCGGAGCCTGGATCTGGAGGACACGCTCGCTGCGCTCGCGCGCACGGCGGTCGAGCTGCTCGACGCCGACGGAGCGGTGATCCGCACACACGACCGCCGCCGGGCGGCACTTGTGTCGCAGGCCGTCCACGTCGCGGAGGATCGGCTGGAGCCCGTCGTGGGGGCGATCCTGGCGCGCCCGCACGCCGTCGACGGCAAGACCGCGGAACGCCTCGTCGAGGACCGCCAGCCGTTACTGCTGACGCGCGATACGGCGGTGGCGCTGGGTGAGGCCTACGAGGTGCTCGTCCCGTTCCTCGATCGCGGCGCGTCTGCCGCCGTCGTGCCCGTCGCCACGGTGGGCGAGCTCATCGCCACGCTGACGGTCGTGTCGCTCGACGCGGGCCGGCCGATCGGCGAAGAGGCACTGGAGGCGGCGGCCTCGCTCGCCGCTCACGCGGTGCTCGCGATCGACAACGCGCGCCTGTACGAGCAGCAGAAGCACTTCCTCGAGGCAATGCAGCGCTCGCTGCTCCCCCGCACGCTGCCCGACGTGCCGGCGCTCGAGATCGGGAGCGTCTACGAGTCGGCGGCGCGGCTCGAGGTCGGCGGCGATGTGTGGGACTACATGCCGCTCGACGAACGCCGGCTTGCCGTCATCGTGGGCGACGTGTCCGGGCACGGGGTGGACGCCGCGGCCGACATGGCGATGGCGAAGTTCGTGTTCCGCTCGCTCGCCCGCGAACATCCCGAGCCGGGCAACTTCCTGGCCGCGGCGAACGACGTCGTCGTCGGCGAGATCGCCCTGGGCAAGTTCATCACGATGGTCTACCTGACGGCAGACGGTACGACGGGCGACGTCGTCGGTGCGGTGGCCGGCCATCCGCCGCCGCGAATCGTCCGGGCGGGCCGGGTCGAGGCGTTCGGTGCGCGCGGCGTCGCGCTCGGCGTGGACGCCGGACAGCGCTACGACGCCGTGCGCACGCGGCTAGCTCCGAGCGACGCCGTCGTGCTCTATACGGACGGCGTGATCGAGGCGCGCAGGGACGGCGAGCAGTACGGCGAGGCGCGCCTGGATGCGGTGCTCGCCGCGAACGCGGACCTGCCCGCCGGCGAGCTCGCCGCCGCCGTCGTCGCCGACTGCCGCGCGTTCGCCGCCGAGCTCGTCGACGACTGCGCCGTCGTGGTCGTCAAGCGCGCGTGACGGCGGTCGCCCGCGACCCAGCCGCGCCGTGGGCGCGCGAACGACGCCTCGATCTCTCGCTGACGCTCGTCGTGTTCACCGCAGGCGCCGGCTCCCTCGCGACGGAGATCGGCGCGGCACGACTGCTCGCGCCGTACTACGGCAGCTCCACGATCGTCTGGGCGAACGTGATCGGGCTCGTCCTCGCGTCGCTCGCGCTCGGCTACTGGCTCGGCGGGCGCCTCGCCGACCGGCGGCCGAGCGCGCGGTTACTCGGTCTCCTGGTCGTTGCTGCGGCACTGGGCGTCGCCGCGATCCCGTTCGTCTCGAAGCCATTTCTGGACGTCACCGTCGAGGGTCTCGACCAGGTTTCCGCGGGTGCGGCGATCGGCTCCTTCTTCGCCGTACTCGCACTCTTCGCGCCCCCGGTCACCTTGCTGGGCATGGTTGCGCCCTTCGCGGTGCGGCTCGGCGTGACCGAGGTCGCGACGGCCGGCTCCGTGGCCGGCCGCTTGTACGCCGTCTCGACCCTCGGCAGCTTGCTCGGCACCTTCCTCTCAGCGCTGGTCGCGATTCCGGCGATCGGGACGCAGCGGAC
Organism: Thermoleophilia bacterium; assembly: GCA_014534415.1. Lineage (GTDB taxonomy): Bacteria > Actinomycetota > Thermoleophilia > Gaiellales > Gaiellaceae > JACVRM01. Next base: position 24,235 of record JACVRM010000005.1, read on the forward strand.
GCTGATCGCCAGTGCCGCGCTGATCGCGCTCGGCGGCGCCCTGGTGCTCGGACCCCGCTGGCTCGGGGTGGCGCTGGGCGTGGCCGCGCTCGCCGCGATCCCACCCGGCGCGGTCCGGGCCCGCGATGCGATCATCTACGAGCGCGAGTCGCGGTATCAATTCGTGCAGGTCGTCGAGAGCGACGGCGCCCGGCGGCTGTACCTCGACGAGGGCCTCGCCACGCACTCGGTGTGGCGCGCCGACACGGTGCTGACCGGCGGCATCTGGGACACCTTCCTGGCGGTGCCCCCGCTGCTCGGTCGTCCCGTGCAGCGCGTCGCGATCCTCGGCAATGCCGGCGGTACGACCGCGCGCGCGTTCGCGGTCTTCTACCCGGAGGCCGAGATCGACGGCGTCGAGCTCGATCCCGCGGTCACGGCGGCCGGCCGGCGCTACCTCGGACTCGGCGACAACCCGCGGCTCCGAGTGCACACCGCGGACGCCCGTCCGTTCCTCCGGCGGACCCGCGAGCGCTACGACCTCGTCTTCGTCGACGCGTACCGGCCGCCGTACGTGCCGTTCTACCTCGCCACGCGCGAGTTCTTCCGCCTCGTCCGCGAGCGCCTGCGCCCCGGCGGCATCGTCGCGCTCAACGTCGCGACGGTGCCCGGCGACGACGGGCTCGTAGACGGCATCGGCGGAACGCTGGCGCGGGAGTTCCCCCAGGTCGCCGGCTGGCAGGCGCTGCGCTTCAACCAGCTCGTGCTGGGCTTCACCGAGCCTCTGGGCCGCGGCAAGGCGGCGAAGCGGCTGGCGCGCGCCCCCCGGCCGCTGCGCGAGCTGACGGCCTTGCTCGCGGCCGGCATGCGTCGGATCGAGCCGAGCGCCGACCCCTGGACGGACGATCGTTCGCCCGTCGAGTGGGTGACGGACCGGATGATCGTCGAGTGGGCGGCCGAGAGCGGCGAGTTCGACGAGCGAACGCTGCCGACGGCGCCGTGAGCAGGGAAAAACGAGCTACGATCGCCGCGTGACGGCCAGGGGGATTCTCGCCGTATGCGCGTGTGCGGCCGCCGTCGGCCTGCTATCGGCGCTCGCTGTCGCGACCGGCCCCGCGGTCGGCTCGCCGGGCACCACCACCACCACCACCGCGCCTGCGACTACGACGACGACTCCCCGTGGTGCGCCGGTCACGCCGCCGCCGCCGTTGGTCGTGCCGGACGGCGTCACGATCGGCGGCGTCTCGGTCGGCGGCTTTACGCCCTCGGACGCCCAACATCTCGTCGAGACGCGCTTCATCGAGCGGCTCCCGGTCGTCGTCGGCGCGCGCAGGCTGCTCGTGCGGCCGGCCGCTCTCGGCGCGAGGGCGCGAGTGAGGAGCGCCATCGAGCGCGCCTTGACCGCGCCGCCGGGCTCCGACGTTTCGTTGACCGTCACCGTCAATCGCACACGGCTTCGCGCCTACCTGCGCTCGCTCGCGCGCAGGTTCGACCGCCCGGCGCGGGACTCCGAGGTTTCGCTGCGCGGCCTCCGTCCGTTCGTCAGCGAGGGCCGGTCCGGCCGCCGTCTGGCCATGCAGCGCTCCGCAAACGCGCTCGTCGCCGCGCTGACCAGCAATTCCCGCGCTCCCGTGGTCCTGCCGTTCCGGGAGTTCCATCAGCGCGTAACGCGCGCGAACTTCGGCCCCGTGATCGTCATCCGCCGAGCCCAGAAGCGACTGTGGCTCTACCGCGGCATGAAGCTCTGGCGGACGTTCGGTGTCGCCGTGGGCCAGCCGAGCTGGCCGACGCCAATCGGGCGCTTCGAGATCGTCGTCAAGTGGCGGAACCCCTGGTGGTTCCCCCCCAACTCGTCGTGGGCGCGCGGCTCCGCCCCCGTCCCGCCCGGTCCCGACAACCCGCTCGGCACGCGCTGGATGGGCCTCAGCTCGCCGGGCGTCGGCATCCACGGGACTCCGAATCCGAGTTCGATCGGCTATTCGGCCTCGCACGGCTGCATCCGCATGCGAATCCCGGACGCAGAGTGGCTGTTCGAGCACGTGGATGTCGGAACGACCGTCTTCATCGTTCGCGCTTAGCACGAGGAAGCGGCGATATCCGCGCACACCTTCGGCAATCTCCGGTTGGCTTCGGTCTGTTTCCGGTCGAGCCCCGGCGCGTAGACTTGGCGGCCTAATGGCGTCGCGGCTGAGGGTCGCCGCTCAGGCGCTCGCGCTCGTTCTGGTGGCCGGGCTGCTCGGGCTCCTTGCCTGGAAGCTCGCGCACCAGGAGGGGGGCGAGCTGCTCGACGACGTCACGAAGAACCGTCGCCCGGCGGCGCCGGAGTTCGCTCTGCCCCGGCTCCACGCGGATGGCGAGCTCGCGCTCGCCTCGCTGCGGGGCAAGGTCGTGCTCGTCAACTTCTGGGCGACGTGGTGCGATCCGTGCCGCAAGGAGATCCCCCGGCTCCAGGAAGCGTGGACGCGGTACCGGCAGCGCGACGTCGTCTTCGTCGGCGTGGACACGCAGGATTTCCGCGGCGATGCCCGTCGGGCGCTGCGCCGGTATCGCGTGACGTACCCGAACGTGTACGACGGCGAGGGACGCGTGCTCAAGCGCTACGGCGGCCTGCCGCTGCCGAGGACGTTCGTCCTCGACCGGCGCGGCCGGATCGTCTCCCACCACTTCGGCGAGCTGCGCGACGACGACATCCAGCGGATCGTGGGCGACGCGCTGGAGGAGGCATGAGGCGGGCGGCGGTCGCCGCGCTCGTCGCCGCGCTGGCGGCCGTTCCGGCCGCGTGGGCGGGCGAGAGCCGGCCGACGCTCGCCGACCTCGAGGACGAGCTGATGTGCCCGGTCTGCGGCACGACGCTCGACCAGTCCGATGCGCCGGTTGCGCAAAACATGAGGATGTACATCCGCGCGCGGATCGCGGCCGGCGACTCGAAGAGCGAGATCAAGGACCGGCTGGTCGAGCAGTTTGGCGAGGAGGTGCTCGCCGCGCCGCCCCGGGAGGGGTTCAACCTGCTCGCCTGGGTGCTGCCGCTCGCGGGTCTGGGCCTCGCCGTGCCAGCGCTCGCGTACGCGGCGTGGCGTTGGAGTCGTGGTCGCGAACCGCCACCGGGTCGAGACGAGCTCGACCCGGAGCTCGAGCGGCGGCTCGACCGCGAGCTCGCTCGGTACGAAGGCTGAGTGGCGGCCAAGATCCCGATCGCCTTCCTGGCGGGCTTCGTGTCCGTGCTCACGCCCTGCGTGCTGCCGCTCGTTCCGGGCTACCTCTCTGCGGTCTCCGCCGTCGAGGCGACGCGGCTGGGCGAGCGCGGGACGGCCCGCCGCGTCGCGCTCGCCAGCGTGCCCTTCATAGTCGGTTTTACGGTCGTGTTCGTCGCGGTCGGAGCCGGCGCCGCAGCGATCGGCCGCTTCGTCGACTCGGAGAGTCGCGAGGCGATCGCCGGGTTCATCCTCGTCGTCCTCGGTCTTGCGTTCATGGGCCTGCTCCCCGTGCCGACGCGGATGGCGCTGCCCAGCCTGCTTTCGGGTGCGCGCCGCACCGGCTCGTCGCTCGTGCTCGGCGCGGCGTTCGCGGTCTGTGCGGCACCGTGCATCGGAACGGTGCTCGCCTCGGTCGCCGTCCTGGCCGGGGGTGCCGGGACGGTCGTTCGCGGTGGCGTCGTGCTGCTCGCGTACTCCGCGGGGCTTGGCGCCGCGTTCGTGGTCGCGGCAATCGCGTTCACGCGCGCGATGGGCGCGTTCCGCTGGCTGCGCGACCACTACCGGACCGTCCAGGGCGTCAGCGGCGCGGCGCTAGTCGCGCTCGGGCTGCTGCTCTTCTTCGATCGCGACTGGTGGCTGCGCGTCGCCGTGACGCGCATGCTGGAGACTCTCGGGCTCTCCTAGCTCGAGCGACCCGTTGGCAACAGCCGCGCGGGCGCGGTCGACGTCCGCGAGCACGCTTGCGACGGACACACCGCGGTGCGCCGGCGCATAGCGCGCCAGCCGCCGCGCCGCTTTCTCCAGCTGGCGCTCGCAGCCCGGGCGGTTGCCGCGACCGGCTTGGTACCACGCGACGACGACGTGCACGAGCCCCTGGAAGAAGTCGCGCTCGGCCTCGTCGGCCGCCCGCCAGGCAAGCTCGAGCTCCTCGTGCGCGTCGAAGTACCGGCCGGCGCGAGCGAGTTGGAGGCCGCGCTCGAACGGCTCGTCACCGCCCGCGCCGTGCGCCACCCCTTCGCCCAGCCGAAGCCGCCCGTCAGGACTCGAGGGGCGGGTTCTGGACGTTGTGCTCGGTGGCGTACTGCTCGGTGAGCTCGTTCACGACGTCGAACCCTTCGCCGTACGCGTAGTTGATCTTCACGAACGGCTCCCACTTGTCCGGCAGCGCGTCCTCCGGGAAGATCGCCTCGACCGGACACTCCGGCTCGCACGCGCCGCAGTCGATGCACTCCTCGGGATCGATCACGAGCATCCGGTCCGCCTCGTGGATGCAGTCGACCGGACAGACGTCGACGCACGAGCGGTCCTTGATGTCGATGCAAGGCTCGCTGATGATGTAGGTCACGC
>JACVRM010000081.1 GCA_014534415.1 Thermoleophilia bacterium
GAATGGAAGCCACCCGGCCTCGGGGAGGATTCGTCCTTCCGCAAGGTCGGATGCGAGCTCGGGGTTGATCCGCCGCGTGACGATGCAATTGTGCTCGTCCCGCGCGTGGATCGTCCCGCTCTGCGCGAGCGCGCGAGAGAGGCAGCCGCCGGCGCACGTGTCGACCATGTAGCACGTTCGACAGTGCGGCAGCGACTCCCCGGTGCGAGCGCGGAGCGACTCGACCTTGTCGTCCCACAGCTGGAGCCGGCGGCCGATGCGATCGATACGGCCGACCATGAACGGGTTTTCGGCCGCGTCCTTGCCGCGCGTGGCCTCGACGCAGCTGGAAACGTGGCCATCGGGGGTAACGCCACGCGGCGAGCGGACTGCACCGCAGTAGCTCCCGTCACCGACGCGGATGATGTTGAAGGCGGCAGTCGCGACGCGGACGCCGAGCCGCAGGCCGAGGCGGAACGCGTCGAGGTAGGCCTCCGCAAACTCCAGTGGCTCGGGCGGCCCGTCCACCGTCGTCGCTCCCCGGCCCACGATGCTCGCCGGCTCGACCTGGACGTCGCGGATCCCAAGCTCGGCGGCGTCCTCGACGAGCGCCTGGAACGACGCGATCCCCTCGCGCGTGAGCGTCGCGCGCGCCCGAGTGGGCTTCCCCGCGGCTGCGAGCGCGCGCATGTTTTCGACGACGCGGGCGCGGCTCTCCCGGCCCGCGGCCGTGGGGCGCTGCGCCGCCTGCCGCGGCCCATCGAAGCTGAACATGACATCGATCCCGGGCTCGGACAGGAACGCGCGCGCCTCCCTGCCGAATACGCCGTTCGTGATCGTGGACGCGCGCGCGCGAAGCCCCTTGCGCACGGCGTGCGCTTGGAACCGTCGCCAAGCCGAGCGCATGACGGGAAGCGCCACGGTCGGCTCGCCGCCGCCGTGAAACACCAACGACACTTGCTCGACCTCGCAGTCGAGGCCCTCGAAGAAGCGGTCGATCGCAAGCGCCGCATCGTCCTCGGGGAGCGGCTGGCCCCCGGCGGGACCCGAAGAGGCGTAGCAGTAGACGCAGCCGAGATTGCATCGGTTCGTGGGAAAGAGGTAGAGGCTTGCCCCGCGTCGCTCGTCAGGGCGCAGGCCGTGAATCGGATCGGGGCGATCCGGATCGAGAAGGATGCCCGCGCGCTGCAGCGCGGCCGCAAAGCGCGCGAATGCGGCGCGCGGCCCGCCGGGCGGCAGGGCGGCATCGTCCGCAACGGCATCAATCGTTCGTCCACCGTCGAACGAGCCCAGCGCCGCGGTGAGCGCGTGGCCAAGCGAGACGTACGGGAGCGGCACGGCGGAGACGTGCGCCAAAGTCCTGCCGCTCCACGAAAAGAGGCGCAGCCCCGGCGCAAGGGTTAAGCGGCGCTGTCCCGCGCCCCCGCCGGCGTCGACGGCGGCCCCCGAATCGCGCTCGGCGCCGACGCTCATCGAGCTCCTCCGGCCTCAGCCACGACGGCCGCTTCTGAACCACGGGCTTGCGACCAAGCCACAACGGCCTCGTGTGCGCCGTCGACTCCGACGTAGAGCTTCGCGGGGAGAAGCCGGGCCGCGTCGGCGGTGACCTTCACGTGACTGATGCCGAGCGCCGGCCGGCGCGGCCGCCGCGGTCTCGGGAGAGTCGCGGTAGCCGTGGCGCGATCGCGCTCTGCGAGGCCGCGTGCGACGAGCACGTCGAGAACCGGGGCCCAGCCGTCCGCGCTGCCCTCGGTCCAGTAGCTACCCGCGTGAACCTCGAGTCCCACACACCTGCTGGCGGCCGCTCCGACGTCGAGGTCGAGGATGAAGCGCGCACCGAGGTCTCGGAGCTCGCGGGCCAAGGGAACGAGCGCGGCGGCCGCTCGCCGGCGGCCGAGCACGGTCAGGAGGGTCGCGATCCCCTCTGGACGAAGTCGGCGCACCGCGATTCGGGGCGATCGGACGGAAGCGCGCGAGAGCATCGCGCCGGCGGCGAATATCTCGGCGAACGACGGCAGAGCGACGAGCATGCGCTCGAGCTCTGCGACCGCCGTGGCGTCGACCGGCGTATCGGAGAGCGCCGCGAGCGTCCGAACCAAACCTTCCGGGTCCGTGTGAAAGGTGTTGACAGAGACCTCGACGGGCGCATCGTTGGCGGCACACTTCGGCGCGAGGTAGATGCTTGGACGCGCACGGGCATCCCTCGCCGCGTCGAACTCCAGCAGCAGGTACTTGGCGTTCCACGCGAGCCAGCCAACGCCGCTTCGCCACTCCTCGAGCGCGCGCACGAGCGGCGGCGCGTTCGCACGTCTCGCCCAGCCCAGTACCGCTCGCCCATCCGGCGCTCGGGGCGTGACGCCGACGAACAGGTCGGCCCGGGCCGGTCCCGCCAGCCGTAGCTCGAGCCCGACAGGTCGGCGGGCAAGCACCGGCGGAAGCGTGCCGGCAACCTCGAGCAGCGGAAGCTCCCCCGCGCCGTCGAGGAGGGACAGCGGGATCTGGAGCCGGATCGCCGCGACCGCTGCCGCGAGCGAGCCGTCGTTCACGACACGCACGCTTCGGCCTGCTACGGCCCCATGTCGTTGGGGCACTCCGTCCAGCAGACGCCGCCGGAGACCATCTCGAGCTCCGCGTCCGTGAGCTCTTCCTCCGTGGCCGGCAAGACCACATGGAGCTCCGTCAGCGACTCCTCGTGCACCTGCACGCTGACCTCGCTCGGGATGGGCAATCCCAGCTCGGACTCGAGCGCGGCCCTCGGATTCTCCTTCAGCTCAGAGCGAAAGGCCGGATCGGAGATCGCTCGCTCGCGGATTCGCCGCTCGGCCTCACCGCGACTGACCATGTCCATCGCGCCTCCTCCCATCATCAATTGTCGGCGGACGCTACACCAGTCGCGGGCGGCTTTCCACCTTCCGGCTGCATCCGCGACTCACCCTCGACAGGATGCGGAGCGCCCGCGCGCAGAGCGCGGTCGTCACCGTCTTCGACGAGAACCAGAGCGTCGGCGGGTCAGGCGGTTCCGCGCCGACGTAGAGCAGTCCCGCGGGCCACGAGCCGTCCGAGACCTGACAGGCGAGGAGCCGATCCTGCGCGCGCGCCAGCTCGGCGGCCTGGCGGGAGGACGGGTCCCAGCAGGCTGCGATGATCGCCTGGCTAAGTCGGTGCGGCGGGAGCGCACCTGCCTCCCGTTCGAGACGTGCCGCCGCGCACGCGGCGCACGCGTACGCCGCCCCACGGAGGCTGGGCACGCCGGCGTCGGCCGCCCTCTGGGTCGCGAGCGCGAGGTCGAGGCGGTCACGGTAGTACCAGGAGAACTCGCGTGCTTCTCGGCGCTCGACGACCTCGACGATCCACCGCACCGCGGCCATCGTCTCGCGTCGCTTTCCGAGGAGTGCGACGGCGTTCGCATTCACGACGGCGTCGATCTCACCGGCGATCGGCGTCCTCGGCATTAGCCACAGCCGGAAGCGACCGTCGGGCACCCGCGCCGCGAGGAGCTGCGGGACGTTCCGGCCCTCGCGGAGCCAGGGGTGCCGACGCTCGAGGGCGAGGGTCGCGATGGACGACGTGTCGACGTCGAGGGGGACGTCACGGTAGTACCGCCAGAGACCGGGCGGCTGCATCGTGCCGACGAGGTGCGTCCTCGAGTGCCGCCGGATGGCCTCGGCGAGCGAGTCGTCGACGCCGGAAAGCGCGAGAACGCCGAGAGCCGTGACGAACGGGGAGGTCTCGCGACGACCCTCGTCCGTTCGGTCGGCGCGCTCGTGACGGCGTGAGGGCCACTGACCCCCGGAGCCGAGCTGCGCTGCGACAAAACGGAGAGCGCGCGCGATGCCGGCCTCGAGCGCGACGCCGCGCGAACCCTGGCTCGTTCCGACGCTCATCGCCGCGCCGACGGCCGCAGGAGCAGGAGCGCCGCGGCGCCTCCGCGAGCGCCCGCACGACCGCACTCGGCGAGAACCTCGAATCCCGCACCGGCTAGCAAACCGGGTAATGCCGCGGCGGCGGGCCGGAAGCGCATCGCCTCGCCGGCGGCCGCCGTCGTCGCCGCCAGTGAATCGTCCGAGGCGTCACCGAACCGGACGGTGCATGCGAGTCGGCTCCCGCGCGCCCCCAGGTCAGCAAGCTGCGCGAGCACGGCGAGCGCCGCATCCGGAGCGAGGTACTCGAGCACGACCTCCGCGACGAAGAGCGTCGGAGCCGACGGGCGCCAGCCACTCCGAACGAGCGCGGAGCCGAGCACCGGCGCGTCCTCGAGATCGGCAGCGGCGAAGCGGGGCCACGGCGGCGCCATCGCCGCCCTGACGACTGCCTCTGCCTTGGCCGCAAGCGTCGCCGGACGATCGAGCTCCACGACGACCAGGTCGCGGTCGACCTTCCGGAGTCGAAGGCCGAGCGTGTCGAAGCCGGCGCCGAGCACGACCACCTGCGGTACGCCCGCGGCGAGCGCCTGCTCTGCAGCGCGAGCGATCCAGCGCTTGCGCGCCGCCACGCCGAGGACGCGGGCGGGGCCCGGAAGAGTTCCGGCCCGGATCGCCGCCCGGTAGGTCGCGGCATCGGCTGCGGTCTCCAGGTGCTCGCTCCCAAGCTCGGCGGCCGCCGCGTAGAGCCGCACTGCGATGTCGTCCGCGTCCGAGTGCGATGCGAGCTCGGCGAGCGCCTCGGCCTGGAGCGCGGCGAGCGCGGTCCGGCTCGCGTCCGGCCACCTTGGCGCCGGGAGCGCCGGCTCGCGGACGTTCCTCGCGCTCTCGGCCACGGCGGCTAGACGAGCTGCCGCCGGGCGAGGTCGGCGAAGGGTCCTTCCCGCCCGGCCAGCTCCGCGTACGTCCCGCACTGCACGACGCGGCCCGTATCGAGCACCACAATGCGGTCGGCGCCACGGATCGTCGAGAGGCGGTGCGCGATCACGATGCGGGTTGCCCTCAGCCGTTCGAGGCTCGCCGTCACCGACGCTTGCGTGCTGTTGTCGAGCGCGCTGGTTGCCTCGTCGAAGAGCAGGATGCGCGGCTTCGCCGCCACCGCGCGGGCGATCAGGATCCGCTGGCGCTGCCCGCCGGAGAACGTGGCGGCGCCCTCCGAGACGAATGTCTGCATCCCCATCGGCATCGCTCGAATGTCCGCGTCCAGCCCAGCGATCCGAGCCGCCTCCCACGCGTCGTCGAGCGTGAGGTGGATCGAGCTGCCGACGATGTTCTGGAAGATGCTCCCCGGAAGTAGGCGCGCGTTTTGGACCACGACGCCCATCTGATGGCGGACGGCGCGAACGTCGAGGTCGCCGACGCTCTTGCCGTCGTACTCGACAGTCCCTGCCTCGGGCTGCTCGAAGCCGAGCAGGAGGCGGAGGACGGTCGACTTGCCGGCACCCGACGGGCCGACGAGGGCGACGAATTCGCCGGGGTCGGCCCGGAAGGACACGTTGTCGAGCACGAGGGGTCCATCCGGCGTGTAGCGAAAGGACACGTGGCTCACTTCCACCGAACCTTGGAGCTGTCCCGGGTCGATCTGCGAGACCTCCGTCTCGGGGAGCGCTTCGAAGATCGGCCTCGTCCGCTCCCAGAGCGGGAGCGCGCCCGCGACGCTGACGAGTGCCGTGCCGAGGAGGGCGACCCCGGCGACAGCCTGCTGGAACGCGGTGTTGAAGGCAAGGAATTCACCGGGCGAGATTCGGCCGCCGGGAAAACCCGCGGCCGCGAGGAAGACGAGGGAGGTTCCGAGCAGCGGCCAAGCCGCCGAGAACGTCGTCAGCGCTACGTAGCGCCGCTGCGCGCGGTAGAAGGCTCGCTTCATGCGCGCGAACCAGTGTCCCCAGACGGCGAAGGCGCGCGTCTCGGCGTTCGCGACGCGCAGCTTCGCGATGCCGCCGAAGAGCTGCACGCCGATGCCGAACACCCGCCCGCGCGCCGTCTGCAGCCGGCGCTGCTGCGGGAGCATCGAGCGGCAGAGGAGCAGGAGGACGGCGACGGCGACGAGAACGGCGGCGAGAGCGACGAGGCCGAGCAGCACATCGAAGACGAACAGCAGCACGACATTCGAGAGGGCGAGGAAGCCTGCGAGGACGGCCGTCGTCGTCGCCGTCGAGACCGTTTCCCGGATCGACTCGACGCCGAGGCCGCGCGTCGCGAGATCGCCCGACGTGTAGCGCCGGTAGAAGGGGACCGGCAGGTTGAGCAAGCGGTCCCAGATTGCGGCCTGGAGCGGCGTCGAGACACGCGCCTCGAGCCGCAGGGACGCGAGTCCCTGCACGATCGCGAACGACGCGGCGGCCACCGCGGCGGCAGCGAGAAGCAGCGAGAGGCCGGCGAGCCGGCGCTCTTGTCCCGCGGGAACCACGTGCTCGAAGAGAACGCCGGCGACGATCGGGGGGAGCAGGGAGAGGAGGCCCGCAGCGAACCCGAGCGCGAGCAGGCGCGCGGCGTCGCGCCGCGCGTCTCGCAGGGCGAAGCGCAGGAGCTCGCGGCCCCGGAGCGGACGCGCCGGCAGGGGACGGTAGAACGTGTGCGCGCGAGGCGACAGCGTCGCGGCGACCGCGCGGCCGACCGGCACGCGTGAGCCCGTCTGCGGGTCCACGAGCTCGTAGCGTCCGGGGCGGCGCGGGATCAGCGCGACTGCACGGCCGTCTTCGGCGACCGTCGCCAGCAGCGGGCCTGCGTCGCGCCTCCACCACCCCGTGTCCAGCGTAACTTCCCGCGTTCGCAGGCCGGACGAGCGCGCGATTGCGGCGAGCGGCTCGCGGGCGGCGAGCGCGGCGCTGCGGGTCGGCTCGACCACATCGAAGCCGGCGGCCCGGCCGACGAGTCGGCAGGCGGCGAGCAGAGAGCCTTCCCCGGCGGCCACGGTCACGGGCGGGGACCCGTCGCGCACAACGCCCGCGAGCTCGCCGTAGACCTCGACGCTCAGCTCCGCATCGAGCTCCTCGAGGCGATCGAGCCGCCGTTCGACGTCCTGTCGCTCTGCCGCCGCGTCGGCGGCTACGCGGCGGAGCACAGCGCGCCCGAACGCGCCGAGACCCGCGTAGCCGCCCGGCGCGGCGAGCGCTTCCGCCGTCGTGGCCGGCGTCACCGAAACGGCCGCCTGCGTCTCCACCCATCCACGCGGGGGAACGGGCACCCACCCGATCGCCGGCATGCCGAGCACCGTCACCTCCTCGCCCTCCACCCACACGGTGCCTCGTGCGGATCGAGCCCTCGCCCCGGACGAGAGCTCCACGGTTTCACCGGCGACGAGCGTTACGACGTGCGCTTCCTCGGGCTGGCGAAGCGCCGCCGCGAGCCGCGCCGCCCAGCGCTCGACGAGCAGCGGCCCGTCTCCGTGGGAGGCCACGTCGGCGAGCGTGACTCGCTCCACCGTCGTTGGCGCGACGCCGACGCCGACGAGGGCAAGCTCGGCGGTGGGCTCCGCGCCAACGAGCAGGTCGCCAGGCTCCGCGCTGCAGAGCGGGTGACGCCGGCCGGCGGGCTCTCCCTCCACGACTTCGACCGCGAAGACGTCCACACGGCCGGTGCGCACCACCCAGCCGATGTCGGGCTGGTCGAGGAGGAACGGAGCTCGTCCCTCCAGCTCCCGGATCTCACGCGATCGCACGTCAGCCGTCCTCGATGAGGGTTGCGTACAGTCCGGGCTGCTCTCTCAGCTCGTCATGCGTCCCCCTCTGCACGACCTTGCCGCGGTCGAGCACGACGATCTCGTCGCAGTCGCGAATCGTGCTCAGCCGGTGGGCCACGATCAGGCAGCTGCAGCCCCGCGCGCGCAGGCGCTCGTCGATCTGGCGCTCGACGAGCGGATCGAGAGCGCTCGTCGCCTCGTCGAGCACGAGCAGCGCCGGGTCGCCGGCGAGCGCCCGGGCAATCTCCAACCGCTGACGCTGACCTCCGCTCCAGTCGCGTCCCGCCTCCTCGACGATGCGGTCGTATCCACCGGGGCGACGGACGATGTCCTCGTGGATGACGGCGTCCCGGGCCGCCGCGACGATCGAGGCGTCGGGCAGCGTGCGGTCCCACAGCGCGAGCGTGTCGCGCACGGTCGCCTCGAAGAGGACGATGTCCTGGTCGACGAGAGCGAGCGAGGCGGCGAGGAGCTCGCGCGGGATCTCGTCCCGGTGAATGCCGTCGAGGAGAATCTCGCCGCTCCAGGGCTGGTACAGCCCGCAAACGAGTCGCGAGACCGTCGTCTTGCCGCTGCCGCTCGGACCGACGAGGGCGACCCGCTGCCCGGGCCGCACCGTCAGCGAGAAGTCTTCGATCACGGGCGGCGCGAGCGGGCTGTAGCCAAACGTGACGTTCCGGAGCTCGAGGGAACCGCTGAGGCGAGCGGACAGCGTTCCGCGCCCTCTCGGCGTGTCCGGCTCACCCGGGTAGCGGAGAACGTCGTCGACGTTGGCCAAGTTGCCCGCCATTTCCTGGAGCGACGTGCCGAGAGCGACGAGGTTCGCGATCGGGGCGTTGAAGGCTGCCGCGAGGGCCTGGAAGGCGACGAGCGTTCCCAGGGTCAGGTCGCCCTCGATGACGCGCCACCCGCCGAAGCCGAGGATCGCGGCGGTGTTGAGGCCCGCGAGGAGCGCCGGAACCGACGCCAGCACCTGGGTCGGCACGCCAAGCTCCTGACGCCCATTCACAACCTTCGCCTGCTGTCCCGCCCAGCGGGCGAAGAAGTCCGGCTCCGCTCCCGTCGCCTTCACCGTCTCGATGTTCTGGAGCCCTGCGATCGCGATCGCCTGCAGCTTCGCGGTCTCGGCGACGAGGCGGCGGTTCACGTCCACTCGGCGCCGGGAGACCGAGTGGAGGGCAGCGATGTTCGCGATCGCGAACACGACCGTGATCGCCGTCAGCACCAGGTCGAAATGGGCCATCACCCCCAGGTAGAAGACGACCGTGACGAGGCTCAGAAGGCTGGTCGCAAGCTGGCTCGAGAGCAGCTCGGCGATCAGGTCGTTCAGGTTCAGGCGAGTGACTACGTGGCCCGCGTAGCGCTGGGCGAAAAACGCCATCGGCAGACGCAACGCGTGCGAGAGGAACCGCGTCGACATCGACAGCGACAGCTTTGTGGAGAGGCGGAGCAGCGTCGCCTGCTGAAGCCACGTCAGCCCGCCCGCGACGAGGGCGGCGAGCGC
>JACVRM010000031.1 GCA_014534415.1 Thermoleophilia bacterium
CTGCCAGCCGCTCGCGCAGGGTGCGCAGGAGGGCACGCAGCCGCGAGATCTCGCCTTCGGCGCGCGAGCGCTGCTGCGCGAGGGCGGTGAGCTCGGAGAGCCGGCGCTGGTCGTCGGCGCGAGGCAGCGTCGTGAGCTCGGTGATCTGCTCGTCGATCCGGCGCCGTTCTGCCTCGAGCGCCAGTGCGACGGCGTAGCCCTCGGTCAGCGTGTACTCGATGGACGCGCGCTCGCCCGGCGTCCCATCCAGCGGGGCGTCGATCAGGGCGTGAACGCGGTCGATGAGCGCCGTGGTGTCGTCCCGCATCTTCTGTCGATTATGTGCGGCTCGGAGCGCGGATACCATGGGCCGACCGGCCCATCTTCGGAAGCGGTCGGGCCTAGCGCGCCAGTAGCGTCTTGAGCTCGCGCTCGGTGAGGACGGGCGTTCCGTGCTTCTGGGCACCTTTGACCTTGGAGCCGCCCGGGCTCTCGCCGACGATGAGTCCCGTCGTCTTCTTCGACACCGAATCGGACACCTTCGCGCCGAGCGCCTCGAGCGCCGCCTTCGCCTCTTCGCGCGAGAAGTCTTCGAGCGTGCCTGTAATCACGTAGCTCTTGCCGCTCAGTGGGCCTTCGACCGGCCGGTCGTGCTCCCCTACCTCGAAGCGAAGTCCGAGCGAGCGCAACTCCGCCACGAGCGCGCGGTTCTCGTCGTCGGAGAACCACCCGGCGATCGCCTCGGCGCGGTCCGGCCCGACGCCCTCGACCTCCTCGATCTGCTCCTGTGTCGCGCCCATCAGCGTGTCGATCGAGCCGAAGTGGCGTGCGATGTTCCGCGCCGTGACCCAGCCGACCTGGGGGATATTGAGACCGAAGAGCACGCGGTAGAAAGGACGTTCCTTCGACGCGTGAATGGCGTCGATCGCCTTCTGCGCCGACACCTCACCGTAGCCGTCGAGCTCGACGAGCTGCTCCTTCGTGAGGCGGTAGAGCGCCGGCAGCGACGTGACGATCCCCGCCGCCCACAGCCGGCGGACCAGCTGCTCGCCGACGCCCTCGATGTCCATCGCCGCCTGCACCCAGTGGATGAGCGTCTCGAGCCCGCGTGACGGGCAACGCCGGTTCGGGCAGCGGTGCATCGCCTCGCCCTCGGGCTTGACGACGTCCGCCCCGCAGAGCGGGCACTGCGCCGGCATGCGAAACGGCTCGGTGCCCGGCGCGTGCGGCAGCACGGGCCCGACGACCTGAGGGATGACGTCACCCGCGCGCTGGACGATGACGGTGTCACCCTCGCGGATGTCCTTCCTGTTGATGTCCTCCTCGTTGTGCAGCGTCGCGGTCTGGACGGTTACGCCGCCCACCTCGACCGGCTCGAGCTGCGCCCACGGGTTGAGGGCCCCGGTCCGGCCGACGCGGATGTGGATCTTGAGCAGCTTCGTGTTCGCGGTCAGCGGCGCCCACTTGAACGCTCGCGCCCAGCGCGGCCGGTCGTGGAGCGCCCCGAGGCGCCGCTGCTGGTCGAACGAGTCGACCTTGACGACGATCCCGTCGATCTCGTAGTCGAGCTCCAGGCGGCGCGTCTCCCACTCGCGGCACGTCTCCGCAACCGACTCGATCGTCTCGTGCCGCGCGGCGAGCGGGTTCGTGCGGAAGCCGCGCTCGCGAAGCCACTGGAGCGCCTCCCAATGCGTGTCGGCCGGCAGGCCCTCGTGGTGGCCCATGCCGTGGATCCAGACTGAGAGCGGGCGTGCAGCTGTAATCGCCGGGTTCAGCTGGCGCAGCGACCCCGCCGCGGCGTTTCGTGGATTGGGCGCGGTCTTCTTGCCCTCCGCGGCGAGGCGTTCGTTCAGCTCGCGAAAGCCGGAGAGCGGCATGTAGACCTCGCCGCGCACCTCGAGCACCGCCGGTGGCTCCTCACCGGCCGGCAGCACCATGCGCGGCAGGACCGCGCGGATCGTGCGGAGGTTCGTCGTCACGTCCTCGCCGCGGTAGCCGTCACCCCGCGTGGCGCCGCGGACGAGCACACCGCGCTCGTAGAGCAGCGAGATCGCCGAGCCGTCGATCTTCGGCTCGCTGACCAATGCGACCGGCTCGTCCGAGTCGAGCCGCTTCCGCACGTCGTCCACCCATTTCGCGAGCGACTCCTCGGTCGTGACCTTCTCGAGCGAGCCCATCGGCGACAGGTGCTGGACCTTCCTGAACCCTTCCGCTGGTGGGGCGCCGACACGGCGCGTGGGCGAGTCGTCGGCGGCGAGCTCCGGATGCGCGTCCTCGAGCGCGAGCAGCTCGTCGAAGAGGCGGTCGTACTCGGCGTCGGAGATCTCCGGTTCGTCGAGGACGTGGTAGCGGTAGAGGTGGTACTCGACCAGCCGGCGGAGCTCGGCGACGCGCTCGGCGGCCTCCGTCGCGCTAGACGTCACCTCGTCGCTCCTCCCCGGGCGCAAGCGAGGCGGGCGAGCCGAACGGCGCGGCGTGGGAGGTCGATCGAGCCGGTCGCGCGCCGCACACCGCGGCCATCGTATCGACGCCCCCCGAGCGCTCGGCCGGCCCGTGGACGCGCTCCGGCCTCGAACCCGCAGGGAGCCGGACCCCGCGCCGACACGTCCGTTCACGGCTCGTCAGTACGTGACGTGCTCCAGGTAGAGGCCCCAGGGAGGTGCCGTCGTGCCGGCCTCCGCGCGGGGGCGACCGTCGAGGAGCGCGACGATGCCGTCGGGCGGCAGCTCGACCATCGTGCCCACCAAGGTCCGCACCATGTGCCGGAGGAAGCTGTCCGCCGTGATCTCGAACTCGAGCGCGTCACCGCGGGGGCGCCACGTCGCGGCGAGCACCGTCCGGACGAAGACTCTGTGCTGCGTCTCCGTCGGCGTGAACGCTCGGAAGTCGTGCTCGCCCACGAGCGCCGCTGCCGAGTCGGCGAGCGCGTGCTCGTCGAGTGGCCGGGGTAGCCACCAGCTGCGACGCTGCTCGAACGGCGAGGGCGTCGCGCGCCGCCAGATCCGGTAGCGGTACGTTCGCGCCCGCGCGTCGTGACGGGCGTGGAAACGGGCCGGCGCCTCCTCGGCCGCCACGACCGCAAGGTCGTCCGGCAGCACGGGGTTGAGCGCCGCTGCTGCGCGCGCCGCCGGCGGCCCGCCCGCGACCTCGACGCTGGCGACGTTGCCGCGCGCGTGGACGCCCGCGTCCGTTCGCCCGGCGACGGCCGGCTCGCGCGGCAACGCGAACACGCGCTCGAGAGCCGCGCGCAGCTCGCCCTCGACCGTCCGCAAGCCGGGCTGGGCCGCCCAGCCGTGAAACGCGGTGCCGTCGTACTCGAGGGTCAGTCTCAGCCGCATCGCCGGAGCGCTACGGGCTCATTCGGACCGCGAGCACGTCCCCGAGGTAGCGCGGCGGCGCCTGACGGTGCGCGGGCCGAGTTTCCCAGGCGGCTGCTCTGCGCCCGCGAACCGGCCGCTTACGCCTCCGCTTCGACCGCCGTGCCGCGCGCGCGCGGCACGGCTGCCGTCGGCACGTAGTCGACCAGCTCGAGGTACGCCATCTCCGCCGAGTCGCCCTGGCGCGGGCCGAGCTTGACGATGCGCGAGTAGCCGCCGGGGCGCTCTGCGAACCGAGGCCCGACCTCCGCGAACAGCTTGTGCACGATCTCCTGCGAGCGGAGGTAGGCGAGCGCCCGCCGCCGCGCCGCGAGGTCGCCGCGCCGCCCGAGCGTGATCATCTGCTCGGCGATCGGGCGCACCTCCTTGGCCTTCGCCTCGGTCGTCTTGATCCGCCCGTGCTCGATCAGCGCGCCTGCAAGGTTCGCGTAGAGCGCCTTGCGATGTGACGCGTCGCGCCCGAGCTTGCGTCCCGAACGGCGGTGCCGCACTATCCCTCGTCTCCGCGGAGGTTGAGGCCGTGCGCCTGGAGCGTCTCCTTGACCTCCTCGATCGACTTCTTGCCGAAGTTCGGGATGGCGGCCAGCTCGTTCTCGCTCTTGACGACGAGATCGCCGATCGTCTCGATGCCGACGCGCTTCAGGCAGTTGTACGAGCGGACACCGAGCTCGAGCTCCTCGATCGGGAAGTTCTCCATCCCGTGCGCGAGCGACGGCTCGGCGGCTTCGGCCGGCGCCGCGCCGTTCCCGAAGCCCTCCATGCTCTCGATGTCGGTGAAGATCGCCAGCTGGCGGATCAGGATCTCCGCGGCCTGGCCGATCGCGTCGCGGGGGTCGATCGAGCCATCGGTCGTGACGTCGAGCCTGAGCTTGTCGTAGTCCGTCCGCTGCCCGACGCGCGCGGCCTCGACGTCATACGCGACGCGGCGAACCGGCGAGAAGATCGAGTCGATCGGGATGACGCCGATCGTGTGCTCCGGCCCGCGGTTCAGCTCGGCGGGCACGTAGCCGCGCCCGCGACCGATCGTGATCGTCATCTCGAGCTTGCCGTTGTCCGCCAAGTGCGCGAGCTCGAGCTCCGGGTTGAGGATCTCGAGGTCGGCGGGCGCCTCGACGTCGGCGGCGGTGACGATGCCGGCGCCGCGCTTCGAGAGGCGTACCTCGACCTCCGGCGACGCGCCGTGCAGCCGGCAGATCAGGTTCTTGAGCTGGAGGATGATGTCGGTCACGTCCTCGCGGACGCCCGGCAACGTCGTGAACTCGTGCGCGACGCCGTCGATCTTCACCGACGTCACCGCGGCGCCCTCGAGCGACGAGAGCAGCACGCGGCGCAGCGAGTTTCCGAACGTGAAGCCGAAGCCGCGGTCGAGCGGCTCGATGATGAACATCCCCCGCTCGCCGTCCAACTCCTCGTGGACGATGCGGGGCACCTGCAACTCCATCAAACTCGTACGAGTGGCCAAAACGCTTCCTTCCTCCTCATGGCGGGGCTGGCCCGCGGGTTACTTCGAGTACAGCTCGACGATCAGCTGCTCCTGCACGGGCGTGTCGATCTCGTCACGCTCGGGCCGCCGGAGCACCTTGGCGGTCAAACCTTCGTGGTCTGCCTGCAGCCACGGCGCCACCGAGGCCGTCAGGTCGGTCGCGTCGCGGACGACTGGCTCCGCCGCCGACTTCGGCGCGATCGTGACGACGTCGTCGGGGCGAACCTGGAAGCTCGGCACGTTGACCCGCCGCCCGTTGACGTGGAAGTGCCCGTGGCGGACGAGCTGCCGTGCCTGGGCGCGCGAGGCCGCGAAGCCGAGACGGTAGACGACGTTGTCCAGCCGCAGCTCGAGCATCTGGAGCAGGTTCTCGCCGGTAATGCCCGAGCGGCGCGCGGCCCGCTCGTAGTACGTACGGAACTGCTTCTCGAGCAGGCCGTAGTAGCGGCGCGCCTTCTGCTTCTCACGCAGCTGGAGAAGGTATTCGGATTGCTTGATGCGGCCGCGACCGTGTTCGCCCGGCGGATACGACCGGCGCTCGACGGAGCACTTCTCCGTGAGACAGCGCTCTCCCTTCAGAAACAGCTTCATGCCCTCGCGGCGGCAGTTGCGGCACTTCGGGCCAAGCGAGCGTGCCATTACACTCGCCGCCTCTTCTTCGGGCGAACGCCGTTGTGCGCCTGCGGCGTCACGTCGCGCACGCCGAGAATCTCCAGGCCCGCGGCCTGCAGCGAGCGGATGGCCGTCTCGCGGCCCGAGCCCGGCCCCTTGACGAACACCTCGACCTTCTGAAGGCCGTGCTCCATGCCCTTGCGCGCGCAGGCATCGGCCGTAACCTGCGCCGCGAACGGCGTCGACTTGCGGGAGCCCTTGAAACCGGCCGAGCCGGCGGACTCCCAGACGATCACGTTGCCCTCCTTGTCGGTCAGGGCGACGATCGTGTTGTTGAACGACGTCTTGATGTGCGCCTGGCCGACAGCGATGTTCTTCTTGACGCGGCGACGTGTGCGCCCGCGCGCCGCCTGCTTGCGAGGAGGGGCCACTAGCAGTGACCTCTTCCACCCGAGCGACGCGAAAGCTCAAGCTTGGTACTCGGGAAAATGCGCAGCAGCTTTCCGAGCACTACTTCGCCTTCTTCCCCCGGCCGACGGTCCTCTTGGGACCCTTCCGTGTCCGAGCGTTCGTCTTCGTGCGCTGCCCGTTCACCGGCAGGTTCCGGCGGTGCCGGACGCCGCGGTACGCGCCGATCTCGGACAGGCGCTTGATCGACTGCGAGGTCTCGCGCCGCAGGTCGCCCTCGACCTGAAGGTTGCCGTCGATGTGCTCGCGAAGCCGCGTGATCTCCTCGTCCGTCAGGTCGCGCACCTTCGTGTCGAGCGACAGCCCCAGCCGGGTGCAGACGTCGCGGGCGCCGGAGCGGCCGATGCCGAAGATGTACGTGAGACCGACCTCGAGCCGCTTCTCCCGCGGCAGGTTGACGCCGGCGATCCGTGCCATGTTCCCTCCTAGCCCTGCCTCTGCTTGTGCCGGGGGTTCGAGCAGATGACCATCGTGCGGCCGTGCCGCTTGATGACGCGGCAGCGCTCGCACATCGGCTTGACAGACGCTCTGACCTTCATCTGCTCTTCTCCATTCAGCGGTGGCGGTAGGTGATGCGCCCCCGAGTGAGGTCGTAGGCCGACAGCTCGACCTTCACCTTGTCGCCCGGAAGGATGCGGATGTAGTGCTTGCGCATCTTTCCGGAGATGGTGGCGAGAACCTGATGACCACCGTCCACCTGCACGCGGAACATCGTGCTGGGCAGCGCCTCGACGACCTCGCCCTCGACCTCGATCTTCTCCTCTTTTTGGGCCATTCACCTCACACGAACCGCGCTCCCACGAGCGCGGTTGTCACGACATACGAAGACGCGCAGCACCGGCTGCGCCGTGCGGCCATCCTACCAGAACGGGCCTGGGCAACTACGTGGCCGCGCCCGTCCGGGCACTCGCCGACACGGCCGTCTCGACGGGCTGCCGGGTCAGGATGCGCGCCTCGCCTTCGGTGATCGCGACGGTGTGCTCGAAATGGCCCGAGAGCGAGCCGTCGGCGGTCGAGATCGACCACTCGTCCTCGTGCAGGACGATTTCGGAGCTCCCTGCCGTGATCATCGGCTCGATGGCCAGCGTCATGCCCGGGGCGAGCACCCGGCCGCTCGCCGGCGGGCCGTAGTTCGGCACCTGGGGATCCTCGTGGTAGTGCCGCCCCACCCCGTGCCCGACGAGCGCCTTGACGACGGCGAAGCCGGCGCCTTCGACGGCGTCCTGCACGGCCGCCGAGATATAGCCCACGCGGTTGCCGGCGCGCGCTTGGGCGATGCCCGCGTACAGCGCACGCTCCCCCGTCGCGAGCAGGCGCAACGCCTGCTCCGAGACGTCGCCGACCGGGAACGTCCACGCGGAGTCGGCGATCAGGCCGTCCAGCGTGACGCCGATGTCGTAGGTGACGATGTCGCCGTCGCGCAACGCGTATGCGCCCGGAATGCCGTGCACGATCAGCTCGTTCGGCGAGATGCAGATCGCGGCGGGATAGCCCTTGTAGCCGAGCGAGGTGGGCGTGCCGCCGTGCGAGCGGATGTAGTCCTCAGCCAGCGTGTCGAGGTCCCGCAGCACCGCACCGGGCTCGGTGTGATCGCGCAGCAGCGCAAGCGTTCCCGCGACGACGCGCCCGGCCCGCGCCATGCCCTCGATCTCCTGGCGGGACTTGCGGATGATCACCGGACGCCGACCTGATCGAGTGCTGCCTGGATCTCGGCGAAGACCTCGTTGATCGATCGGTCGGCATGGATGCCGACCAGGTTCCCCTTCGCGCGGTAGTGCCCGACGAGTGGCTCAGTCTTCGCGTGGTAGTGCGCGAGCCGCCGGCTGATCGCCTCCGGCGTGTCGTCGGAGCGGCCCTCGTCGAGCGCGCGGGCGAGCAGCCGCTCGTGCGCGACCTCGTCGGCGAGCTGGAGCTCGAAGACGACGTCGAGTTCCCGACCGATCTCCCGCAGCATCGCGTCGAGGGCGTCCGCCTGCGCCATCGTCCGCGGGAATCCGTCGAGAACGAAACCGTTCGACGCGTCCGGATGCGCCAGCCGCTCGCGGATGAGCTCGACGATCAGCTCGTCCGGAACCAGCTCACCGGCGTCGAGGTACGGCTTTACGCGCCGCCCGAGCTCCCCGCCGGCCGCGATCGCCGCGCGCAGCATGTCGCCCGTCGAGACATGCGGCAGCCCGTACTCGGCCGCGATTCGCGTCGCCTGCGTCCCCTTGCCTGCACCCTGGGGACCGAGCAGCAGGACGTTCACCTCCCGCGCCCGGCCGTCTGCGGCTTCCAGCCGGCGAAGGCCGGCTCGGCTGCAGGCCGGCGCCTGTAGTCGCGGGGTGCGGCGCGGGAGTTGATTCCCCGTATCGAACTCACTGTCGTACGCGCCGCGCGCTGACCTCGGCGAGCGGCGCCCGAGGAGGGCGAGGACACGTCTACTTGAGGAAGCCCTCGTAGGAGCGCATCATCATCTGCGACTCCATCTGGCGCATCGTGTCCAGGGCGACGCCGACCGCGATGAGCACGGACGTGCCCCCGACGGCGCCCGCCGTCGCCTGGGAAAAGCCGAAGTAAATGATCCCCAGGCTCGGCAGCGTCGCGACGGTGGCCAGGTAGAGCGCCCCGGGCAGGGTCAGCCGTGTCAGCACACGGTCGAGGTACTGCGCTGTCGGTGGTCCCGGCCGGATACCCGGCACGTAGCCGCCGTGCTTGCGCAGGTTGTCGGCCTGGTCGACCGGGTTGAACTGGACCGCCGTGTAGAAGTACGTGAAGATCACGATCATCAGGCCCTGCATGGCGAGGAACGGCCAGTCCGTGTACGAGAAGTACTGGTTGATGAAGCCCTGCGTCTGAGGGAAGTACTGGCCGATCGTGGGCGGGAATGCCATCAGCGCCGCGGCGAAGATGACCGGGATGACGCCCGCCATGTTCACGCGCAGCGGCATGTAGGTCGACTGGCCGCTCGTCATGCGGCGCCCGACCATGCGCTTCGCGTACTGGATCGGGATGCGGCGTTGGCCCTCCTGGATGAAGACCACCGCGACGACGATCGCAATCCCCATGAGCGGCAGGAAGAGGCGCTCGGTGACGCCGCCGTTGTACCAGGCGCTGATCCCGAGCGGCAGGCCGGTCAGGATCGACGCGAAGATCAGCAGCGAGATCCCGTTGCCGACCCCGCGCTTCGTGATCAGCTCGCCCAGCCACATGAGCAGCGTCGTGCCGGCCGTGAGCGTCAGCACGATCAGCGCCATGTTTCCGATGCTCGCGTCGAGCACTCCCTGGCGCTGGAAGAGATAGGCGTACCCGATCGCCTGCATGGCGGCGAGCGCGACGGTCAGGTAGCGCGTGTACTGGTTGATCTTCGCGTAGCCCGATTCGCCTTCCTTCTGCAGCTGTTCGAGCCGCGGGACGACGACCGTCATCAGCTGGAGGATGATCGACGCGGTCACGTACGGCATGATCCCGAGCGCGAAGACCGCGAACTGCGAGAGCGCGCCGCCCGAGAAGAGGTTGAGCAGGCTGAGCACGGTGCCGCCCTGCCGGTCGAAGTAACCCTCGATCTGCTCGGAGTCGATGCCGGGTGCGGGAACCCACGAGCCGAGGCGGTAGATGCCGAGGATGAACGCGGTAAAGAGGACGCGCCGGCGCAGGTCCGGGACGCGCCACGCGTTCGCGAGCCAGGCAAACACGCCTTCTACGCTCCGCGCAGAAGGCTAGGCCGCCGGGTCATTCCGTCTGCTCGCCTTCGCTGGTCGGGGTCTCGCCAGGCTCCTTCGGCTGCCGAGTCGGTGCGGCGCCGCGCCGCTTGCGACGCTTCGGGCTGGCGGGTTCGCGCAACGAGACGGCCGTTCCTCCGGCCGCCTCGATCTTCCGGCGGGCGCCGGCGGAGAACGCGTGCGCCGTGACGTTCAGCTTCTTCGTCAGCTCGCCCGTGCCCAGGATCTTCACGTCCGTGCGGGTGTTCTTGATCAGCCGGACTTCGATCAGCGCCTCGAGTGCCACGTCGGCACCGTCGTCGAAGCGCTCCTCGAGGTCTCGCAGGTTGACGGCCTGCGTCGACGTGCGGTGCGGGCCCATCGGCATCGCGTCCTTCGAATAGGGGCCGCGCTGCTTGCCCAGCCGCATGTAGAGCGGGTTCTGGCCGCCCTCGAAGCCCGGGCGCATCTTGCGCGAGCCGGACCGCGCTTTCTGGCCCTTGACGCCGCGCCCGGAGTAGCGGCCCTTGCCCGAGCCCAGGCCGCGACCGACGCGCTTGCGGTCGCGGCGCGCCGCGGCCGGCTGGAGACTCGAAAGGTTGAGGTCGTCGGCCATGACGGTGCCCTAGACCTCCTCGACGCGGACGAGATGGCGAACTTTCCTCAGCATACCGGCGAGCTGCGGACTATCCGCATGCTCGGCCGAGCGGCCGATCCGTCCGAGACCGAGCGCGCGGAGGGTGCCGCGATGGCGCTGGCTCTGCCCGATCGCGCTACGCACCTGCGTGATCCGGAGGTTGGGCATCACCGCTGCTCCTCAGGCGGCTCATCGTCGCCGCTCACTGCGTCCTTGACGCGCTCGACCACGCCCTCCGCCGCATCGACGACACGCCCCGCGACGGGGACGTCCTTCGCCCGCTCGACGACGGCGTCGGCCGCGTCGACTGCCCGCTCGACGACGGATTCGGCGGTGTCGGTGACCGTCTCGACGGCCGTGCCCGCCACGGCGCGCGCACGCTCGACGGCCCCCGCCTCCGTCTCGTCGCCCGCCGCGGCCGGCTGCTCGGCGGCGTCCGGCTGCCCGGTTGCCTGCCCGGCGCCGGGCTCCTCTGCGCCCGCTCGGCGGGCGGGCAGCACGTCCGAGATCTTCAGACCGCGGGTTCTTGCCACCTCGTCGGGACGACGCAGCGACTGGAGACCGTTCACCGTCGCCTTCAGCATGTTGATGGGATTGGTCGTGCCGAGGCTCTTCGCGAGGATGTCGCGGATTCCGGCGAGCTCGAGCACGGCGCGCACGCCGCCGCCGGCGATCACGCCGGTGCCCTCGCTGGCCGGTCGCAGGAGCACGCGCGCCGCTCCGTACTCGCCGATGATCTCGTGCGTGACCGTCGTGCCGTGCTTCGGCACGCTGAAGAGATTCTTCTTCGCGTCGTCGACGGCCTTCGCGATCGCGAGCGGCACCTCGCGTGCCTTTCCGTAGCCGACGCCGACGCGCTCCACCTCGTCGCCGATGACGACGAGCGCGGTAAAGGAGAAACGCCGGCCGCCCTTGACGACCTTTGCCACGCGGTTGATCTCGACCACGCGCTCCTTGAGCTCGCGGCTCTCGGCGATGTCGACCGTGCTCAAATTCTCAGTCCTCCCTCGCGCGCGCCCTCGGCGAGCGCCTTCACGCGTCCGTGGTACAGGTAGCCGCCGCGGTCGAATACCGCGGATTCGATGCCGGCGGCCTTTGCGCGCTCGGCCAGCAGCTGCCCCACGGCGGTCGCCTGGTCGGTCTTCGACCCGTCCCGCTTGCTCAGGTGCAGCCAGCTGGCGGCGGCGAGCGTGCGGCCGTCGAGATCGTCGACGAGCTGCGCCTCGATCCCGCGGTTCGACCGAAAGACGACCAGACGCGGCCGCTCGGCCGTGCCGAAGATCTTCCGCCGTACGCGGCGGTGCCGCCTGGCCCGTGCCTGTCTGGTGGTGAGCGTCCCCATGTCAGTCTCCTACGAGCGAAGCGATGTACAAGCTCTGCTCAGCCGGAAAATGCGAGACCATTTTCAGGCTCTCTTCCCGACCTTGCGGCGGACGTACTCGCCCTCGTAACGAATGCCCTTGCCCTTGTACGGCTCCGGTGGCCGTACCTTGCGGATCTCGGCGGCGATCTGCCCTACCTGCTGCTTGTCGATCCCCTTGACAACGACCTGCGTGGGCGCCGGCACCTCGAACGTGATGCCCTTCGGCGCGTCTTTCACGATCGTGTGGGAGTAGCCCACGTTCAGCTCGAGTGAGGTACCGCGCAGCGCGGCGCGGTAGCCGACTCCCTGGATCTCGAGCCGCTTCTCGAAGCCCTTGGTGACGCCCTCGACCATGTTTGCGACGAGCGTCCGCGTCAGGCCGTGCAGCGCGCGGTCCTCGCCCCGCTCGGTCGGTCGCGTCACGACCAGCTGGCCGTCCTCGCGCTCGATCTTCATGCGTGCAGGCACCTGCTGCTGGAGCTCGCCGAGCGGACCGGAGACCATGACGCGGCCGGGGTCGATCGAGACGTTGACCCCGTCCGGCAGTTCGATCGGCCGTCTTCCAATTCGACTCACTTCGCTTCTCTCTTCTTTGTCATCCATTCCTGTCGAAAGTCGTGCGCGAAGCGCGACTTTCGACAGCGATTACCAGACGTAGCAAATGACTTCGCCGCCGACACCACGCTCGGCCGCGGTCTTGCTCGTCACGAGCCCTTGCGAGGTCGACAGGATAGCCGTGCCCATGCCGCCCAGGACGCGCGGCAGCCGGTCGCGGCGCGCGTAGACGCGGCGCCCCGGCTTGGAGACGCGCCGGAGGTTGGTGATCACGCGTTCGCGGTTGCGCCCGTACTTCAGCTCGATGACGAGTAGGTCGTAGCCGAGCGGGTCCGGCGCTCCATTCGGCGCCGTGCGTTCGGCGCCGCTTTCGACGCGATAGTCGGCGATGTAGCCCTCGTCCTTGAGGATCCGTGCGATCTCTTCCTTCAACCGGGAGGTCGGCATCACGGCCTGCTCGTGCATCGCCTTGTTGGCGTTGCGGATGCGCGTGAGCATGTCGGCGATCGGATCAGTGAGCATTTTCGCCTCCGCGAAAATGCTCTAGCCGGACGGCGCCTGTCGTAGTTCTCATCGAATCTCCATTGACGGCGGTTCTAGTAGCGCGAGAGCTATCCACCTGGTCCTCGTGGTTCACCACGAGGACTTCGTCATCCCCGGGATGGCGCCCTGGTGGGCGAGCTCCCGTAGGCAGATCCGGCAGACGCCGAACTTGCGGAACACGGCGCGCGGCCGGCCGCAGCGGTTGCAGCGCAGGTAATTGCGCACGCGGTACTTCTGCGGGCGCGCGGCCTTGGCCACGAGCGACTTTTTGGCCACGGTTAAGCGGCACCTCCTCTGTTGTCCGTTGCGAAGGGAAGCCCGAGGCCGCGCAGCAGCGCACGGGCCGGCTCGTCGGTCTTCGCGGTCGTCGTGATCGTGACGTCGAGGCCGCGAATGGACGCGACGCTGTCGTAGTCGATCTCGGGGAAGATGATCTGCTCGCGGACGCCGAGCGAATAGTTGCCGCGGCCGTCGAACGAGTCGGGATCGAGGCCGCGGAAATCACGGATACGCGGCAATGCGATCGAAACGAGCCGATCGAGGAACTCGTACATCCGGTCGCCGCGCAGTGTCACGCGCGTGCCGACGGGCATGCCCTCGCGGATCTTGAAGCCGGCGATCGATTTGCGGGCGCGGCGGAGCTGCGCGCGCTGCCCGGCGATCGTGGTCAGCTCGTCCATCGCGCTGTCGAGCGCCTTGGCGTCGGTCTTCGCCTCGCCGACGCCCATGTTGACCGTGATCTTCTCGACGCGAGGCACGTCCATGACCGTGGAGAGACCGAGCTCGTCCTTCAAGCGCTCCCGAAGCTCCTCGGTATAGAGCCGCTTGAGTCGCGGCACGTACGTTTCCGTCGCGGTCGCCGTCAACGGTCGATCTCCTGACCGCAGTCGGCACGTTTGCAGACGCGGCGGTGAACGGGCTCGCCCTTGATCTCGCGAACGTCGACGCCGATGCGTGTCGGGCGCTTGCACACGGGACAGACGAGCATCACCTTCGAGACCGGCAGCGGCGCAGGCTTGTCGATCACGCCGCCGGGAAGGATCTGCTGGCGACCCATGCGGTTGGCGTCGCGGATCGGGCGCGGGCGCATGTGGCGCTTGACCACGTTGAGATTCTCGACGACGACGCGGCCTTCCTTCGGGCGCGACTCGAGCACCCGGCCCTGCTTGCCGCGGTCCTTGCCGCTCAGGATCTGGACTACGTCGCCCTTGCGGATCTTCGTCTTCGTCGGCGTTCTCATCTTCGTCGGCATCACAACACCTCTGGGGCTAGGGACACGATCTTCATGAAGTTCTTGTCGCGCAGCTCGCGGGCGACCGGGCCGAAAATGCGCGTCCCGCGCGGGTTCCGCTGATTGTCGATGATCACCGCGGCGTTCTCGTCGAAGGCGATCTGCGTGCCGTCGTCGCGGCCGTACGCCTTCGTGGTCCGGACGACCACGGCCCGCACGACCTCGCCCTTCTTGATGGCGCCCTGCGGCGTGGCGCTCTTCACGGTACCCACGATCACGTCACCGACGCGCGCGTAGCGGCGCTTCGACCCGCCCATCACCCGGATGCAGAGCAGCTCGCGGGCGCCGGTGTTGTCGGCGACGCGGACGCGCGACTCCTGCTGGATCACTTTGCTTTCTCCACCACCTCGGCGAGGCGCCAGTTCTTCGTCTTGGACAGCGGCCGCGTCTCGACGATGCGGACGACGTCGCCGACGCCCGCCGCGTTCTGCTCGTCGTGGGCGTGGAACTTGGTCGAGCGACGCACGACCTTCTTGTAGCGCCGGTGCGCCTTGATCGTTTCGACGAGGACGACGATCGTCTTGTCCATCGAGGCCGAGACGACGACGCCGCGGCGCTCCTGGCGACGACCGCGCTCGTGCTCGGGCTTCGGCAGGCGGACGATCGCGCGCCGCTCGGCCGGCTGCTCGCGCGGCGTCTTCGGGCGCCTGCGGCGCAGCGCACGCGGCAGGCGCTTGCGCGCGCGCTTCGCCCGCGCGCCGGCCCCGGGCGGCTGGCCGGCCGAGGTCTCGGGCTGCGGCGTCTCGGCGGCGGCGTCCTCGACCGGCGGCTCTCCGACGGGCCCTCCGCCGGCGGCGGCTTCGGAGGCGACGGGCGCAGCGGCCGCTGCCGCCTCCGCCTCGACGTCGGGCGCCGGCTCGGCGTCCTCCACTGGGACCTGCCCGGCCTCGGCCCCCTCTGCTTCGGCTGCGAGGCTCGCCGGTGCCGACGGCTCCGCCGCGGTCGCCTCGACGGCGTCCGTCACCTCGGTGCTCTCTTCCGCGTCGGGTTGCGTCGTCTCGTCGTCTGCCATCTAGCTTCGTTCCAAAGATGTCTCGCGCTCGGTGCGCACGGTCAAGATGCGCGCGATCTCGCGCTTGGCCAGCTTCATGCGGGCCGGGTTCTCGAGCGCACCCGTCGCCGACTGGAAGCGCAGGTCGAAGAGCTCCTGCCGGGTCTCGGCGAGCTTGCGCTCGAGCTCGTCGTCTGTCAGCTCGCGCAGGTCCTTAGCCTTCAAAGAGACTCGCCTCGCGTCTCACGAACTTCGTCTTTACAGGCAGTTTTTGGCCGGCCAGCCGTAGCGCTTCCTTCGCGAGCGGCTCGGGCACGCCCGCGAGCTCGAACATCACGCGCCCCGGCTTCACGACGGCGACCCAGTGCTCCGGGGAGCCTTTGCCCGACCCCATCCTCGTCTCCGCCGGCTTCTGCGTGACCGGCTTGTCCGGGAAGATGTTGATCCAGACTTTGCCGCCTCGCTTGATCTTGCGCGTCATCGCGATTCTCGCCGCCTCGATCTGGCGGTTCGTCACCCAGCCGTCCTCGAGCGACTTGATTCCGAAGTCGCCGAACTGGACGTCCGTCTGGCCCTTGGACAGGCCGGTGCGGCGGCCGCGATGAGTCTTCCGAAACTTCGTTTTCTTCGGAAGCAGCATCAGCTACGCCCCTTCTTCGAGCCGCGCGAGCCCGAGCCCTCGCCGCTCGACTTCTCGGCACTCTCGTCGCCGGACCTGTCGAGCTTCGTTGGGTCTTCGTGCATCGTCTTGGCGGTCGTCGTGTCGGGCGCGTCCGCGACCGGCGCGGGCGTCGTCTCGACCTGCGGCTCGATGACCGGTTGCTCGCGGCCCTCGGCGGACGTGGCCTGCTCGTCGGTGCGCGGGCGTTCGACGTTCTGCTGACCGCGAGCGCGGTCGCGCGCGCCCGGACGGCCGGCGCCCGGCCTGCCGCCGCCGGGACGACGGCGCTGGCGCACGGGACCGAGGCCTTCGCGATCGGCGCCTCGCCCGCGGCCGCCTTCGCGCGAGGCAGCCAGGCCGCCCGAGGCACCGCGCCGGCGCGCCTGGTCCTGGTCGCCGAGCCGCGTATCGCGCCCGGAGATGCCCTCGTAGCCCTCCGGCATGATCTCGCCCTTGTTGATCCAAACCTTGACGCCGATGCGGCCGAACGTGGTCTTCGCCTCGCTGAACCCGTAGTCGATGTCGGCGCGGATCGTGTGCAGCGGCACGCGGCCCTCGGAGTACGTCTCCGAGCGGCTCATCTCACGACCGCCGAGCCGACCGCCGCAGGTGATCTTCACGCCGTGCGCACCCGACCGGATCGCCGAAGCCAGTGACCGCTTCATCGCGCGCCGGAAGCTCACGCGGTTCTCGAGCTGCTCGGCGATCGACTGGGCGACGAGCTTCGCATCCAGCTCCGGGCGCTTGATCTCGTTGATGTTGATGTGCACGTTCTTCTGCGTGACGGCGTGCAGCTCGCGGCGGAGCGCGTCGACCTCGGCGCCGGATTTGCCGATCACGATGCCCGGCCGCGCGGTGTAGATGTCGACGGTGACCCGCTGGTTGTCCTTGCGGATCAGGATGTCGGACAGGCCCGCGTGCGAGAGCTTGCGATAGATGTGATCGCGGATCTTCACGTCCTCGAGGAGCGCCTGGGCATACCCCTTCCGGCCGGCGTACCAGTTGGACTTCCAGTCGTGAATCACGCCGACGCGCAGCCCGCCGGGATGAACTTTCTGACCCACTAGCCATCACCTCTCGTCGAGATCGTGGTGTCCGGGGCAGCGCCCTCGGCTTCCGTGGCCGGCGGCGTCTCGCCGGCCGGCGCGGTCTCCGCCCTGTCGCTCCGGCGGCGCGCAGCCTTCTCGGCGGCCTCGCCGGTCGCCTGCGGCTCCGCCTGCTTCGCCTTCGACGGAAGCCGCCGAGCGCGGCTGGGCTTCGCCTCCGGCTCGCCGTCGAGCGGCGGCGCGGCGGGCGTCAGCCGGACCGTGATGTGACACGTCCGCTTGCGAATCCGGGCCACGCGCCCGCGCGCGCGCGCGCGCCAGCGCTTCATCATCGGCCCCTCGTCGACGTAGGCGGCCGAGACGATCAACTCGTCGCCGACGAGCCCGTGATTCGCCTCGGCGTTGGCCACCGCCGAGCGCAGTACCTTCTCGACCTCCCGCGCGGCGGCGCGATCCGTGAACGCCAGCACCGTGCGCGCCTCAGGCACCGTGCGCCCGCGGATGTGGTCGATCACGAGCCGCGCCTTGCGGGGCGGGATCCGGAGCCACTTGGCCTCGGCACGCACCTCGGGACGGGCGTCGGGTGTCGTCTGCGTCGCCATTACCTTCTCTTGACCTGCGCTTGGCGGTCGCCCGCGTGGCCGCGGAACGTCCGCGTCGGGGCGAACTCACCTAGCTTGTGGCCGACCATCTGCTCGCTGATGAACACGGGCACGTGCTTTCGCC
>JACVRM010000152.1 GCA_014534415.1 Thermoleophilia bacterium
CCTCGTTTCGTGAGCAAACTAGGCTGCCTCCCACCAGTCGAGCCAGAGGCGGCGCGACGCTGCCACGTACTCCTCGGGGACCCGGAACACCTCGAACGTCACGGTGCCGTCGTAGCCGACGCGCTTGAGGGCGCGCACGACATCGGCCCAAGGAATCGTTCCGGCTCCGAGCGGCAGATGCAGATCGTCGCCGCCGACGTTGTCGTGGACGTGGACGTGCTCGAGCCGGTCGCCGAACGCCTCGATCAGCGCGACGGCGCGATTCGGCTCCTCGCGCGTTCCGAGCATGTTGGCGTGCCCGACGTCCAGATGGAACGCCGCCTCCGGGACGCGCGCGAAGATCGGTGCCAGGTCCTCGACGCGGCTGAACGAGCGCCCGAGGTTCTCGACCATGACGCGGATGCCGTGTCTCTCCGCGTCGGCGGCGAGCACCTCGATCACCTCGGCGTTGCGCCGCCGCACCTCGTCGAGCGCGTACATGAGGTTCATCGCGTCGGGGTGGACGTTGACCACGCGCGCGCCGACCTCGGCGAAGACTGCGAACTGTTCGCGCAGCAGGGCACTGGCCTGCGCGCGAAGCTCCGCGAACGGAGACGCGATCGGCAGGTACCACGCGGTATGTCCGACGACCGCGAGCCCGGTCTCGGCGAGCGTCTCGCGCACCGCACTCGGATCGACCGGCCAGCCGCCGGGCGGCTCGAGGGAGAGATCGACGAAGTCGAAGCCGGCGGCTGCGATGCGGCGCAACTCGTCGGTCACCGGAAAACCCGGATGGTTCATCAGCCCGAGCTGCACGGCCGGGATTCTGGCGTTTCACGGCGCGAGGCCGAGCGGTAGGGGCTCGTGGACGATCTCATCGAGACGACGCGAACGCGAGCGGCGGGCGGCCCGGCCGCGCGTCACGGCCAGACCTCGCTGTTTGGCCGCAGGTCGAGGCGGCCGCCGTTTCGGCACTGGTCGGACGAGTACGGAAACTCGTTGTCGGGGTACCACTCCTCCCAGTACGTCTCGGCGATCTCTCGCGCGCGCGAGCGCGAGATTCCGAGCATGCGCGCGATGCGCGGCGCGTCCTGCATCGCGTAGCACTCCGCTCGCGCCTCGACGTCCTCCCCGGCTGCGTGCCGGGCTTCGTGGGCGAAGACGACGACCGCCCAGACCAGATCCTCGTCCTGCTCATCCCGCCCGCCGTACAGGTAGTCGGCGAGCGGCTTGCAGACGGCCGGGGAAAGCTGCACCTTGCCGGCCGCCTCGACGAAGCCGCCGACCTCGCCCGGTCCGTACGGATTCTTCGTCGCGACCACCTTCCAGTCGCGCGGCGACCAGCAGCGGGCCTCCGCATCCGCGCCGATCAGCTTCGAGAGGATTCTGCTCAGCCGCGGGTCGATCCGGCTCTCCTCGCTCACAACGCCCCTGACGGGCAGCGGGCGGCTCGAGCTCGCCTCGAATTCGTACGCGAAGATGCGCTCGTTCAGCGCGTTCTCGGCCCGGCCGGCCGCAGCGGCGGCCTGCGAACGCTCCTCCGAGCCCTGCGCCGCGCTCGCCAGCCGCCCGTACGCGTCGCAGACGTCGAGTGCGAGGGCGCGCACGTCGGCGACCCGCTTGCTCGGCGGCCGACCGACGAACTCGTCGAACGACGCTTCGCACTCCGCGACGGGAACCGGGTTGAACTCGCTGCCGAAC
Organism: Thermoleophilia bacterium; assembly: GCA_014534415.1. Taxonomy (GTDB): domain Bacteria; phylum Actinomycetota; class Thermoleophilia; order Gaiellales; family Gaiellaceae; genus JACVRM01. Next base: position 1,681 of record JACVRM010000152.1, read on the forward strand.
TGGAGCGCCCACTCGCCGGCCATCTCGACCCACTGACGCTCGGCACCTGTCGCGGGCTGCGTCGCCACCGTCGTCGTCGTGGTCCTCGTGGCTGCCGTCGCGCGCGGATGCGCCTCCTCGTCATCGCCCGCGCAACCCACGACGGCGAGGAGAAGCAGGGCAGTGCCCACCGCACGCAGAATCATGGCCGCACTATGCCCGCCGACGGCCTCCGCGTTTACAATGTCCGCGTCTCAGCGACGCGCCCGCGCCGATGACAGCACACGCCTCATCCGTCCCCCGACGTCTACCCCCACGCGGCTGGGGCGACCTCGCATTCCAGGTTTCGCTCTGGATCGGCTTTCTGCTCGCCTACCAGGTCGCGCGCGGAATAGCCGACCGCAACCCGGCGAAGGCGTTCGAGAACGGGCTGAAGGTGATCGACATCGAGCGGAACGCCAACGCGCTCTTCGAACTAAGTCTCCAGCGTGTCCTGCACTCGTCGGACGTCCTCATGGCGATGGCCTCGTGGACGTACTGGGGCTCACAGTTCACGGTCCTGGGGCTGACGCTGCTCTGGGTGTACCTCCGCCGCAACGAGGCCTTCTACCGCTTCCGCAACTGCATCATGCTCGCGAACTGCATAGGACTGCTCGGCTACGTGCTGCTCCCGACGGCGCCGCCGCGGATGTTCCCGGACTTCGGCTTCGCCGATTCGCTGGCGGGCTTCGGCGGGCTGACGCACGGAAGCGCGGTAATCGAGCTCGCCTCGAACCCCTACGCGGCGATCCCGAGCCTCCACGCTGCCGACTCGCTGATCCTCGGCGTGGTGATGGCGTCGGTGATTCGCAACCGGCTGCTCAAGGCCGTCTGGCTGGCGTGGCCAATCTGGGTCTGGATTGTGGTCATGGCGACCGGCAACCACTTCTGGCTCGACATCGTTGCGGGCGTGGCCGTCGCGCTCGTGGCCGCGGCGATCATCTATCGGCAGCCGGTCCGGCGCCGGCTCGCGGCGCTGCACGCCTAGCCCCATGGCACGCGCGCACGCGGTGCGTTTCCAGCGTTTCTACATCGACGGCGTCCGTCGGCTCGCGTCGAACGGGGTCGCAAGCCTCGCGCGTACGCGGGTCTCGCCGAACGCGCTCACGGCGGCGGGCGTCCTGCTGTGCGCGGCCGCTTCCGTAGTCGTCTACTTCGAGTACCGCAGCGAGCTCGCCGCCTTCTGGGCCGGCGCAGCGCTCTTCATCGTCGGCTCGATCCTCGACATCCTCGACGGCGCGCTCGCGCGGCGCAGCGACCGCGCGACCCCGTTCGGGAGCTTCGTCGACTCCACCACCGACCGTGTCAGCGAGGCGCTCATGCTCGGCGCGATCGCGCTCGTTCTCATGCGCGACGGCAACGAGCTCGCGCTCGGGTTCGCGTTCGCCGCGCTGGCCGGCTCCTTCCTCGTTAGCTACACGCGTGCGCGCGCCGAGGTGCTCGGCCTGCGCGGCGACGTCGGCATCGGCAGCCGAGCCGAGCGGGTAGTGGTCATCTCCGCCGGACTGATCCTCGCGCCCTGGCTGTCTCTGCAGTGGGCGATCTACATCTTGACCGCGACTGCGTGGGTGACCGTGGTGCAGCGGATCCTCGGCGTGCGTCGTCAGCTGGCCGAGCGCTGATAGCACTTCAAAGCTAGCGGCATAGCAAGCTCGTGCTAGCATGGCGGCGATGCCGGCTCAGCGCAGCGAGGTGTTCGTCCGTCTGCCGGACGGGCTCAAGCGGCGGCTGGCGGAGGAGGTGGCCGCGCGAGGCAGCAGCCTCAACGACATCGCGGTCTCCGCGCTGGCCGCCAAGTTCGCGGTCGCGTTCCGCCCGTCGGGGCGCCGGGGGACACCCCCGCGCGGCGGGGGCGCCGTGCTGCTCCGCATGCCGAGCGAGCTCAAGGACAAGCTGAACCGCCGTGCCGCTGAACGGCGGCGGACGACCAATGAACTGATCGTCGAGACGCTCGCAGAGCGCCTCGGCTTGACGACAGAGAGGAATCGCATGGCGAAAACGAACGGCGGCCGCGACGGCCGTCGCCGGTCGGACGAGAAAGTGCGGGTCGCCCTGATCGGCGTCGGCAACTGTGCAAATTCGCTGCTTCAGGGCGTCCAGTACTACAGGGACGCGCCGGACGATCAGTTCGTGCCCGGCCTGATGCACGTCAACCTGGGCGGCTACCACGTGCGCGACATCGAGTTCACCGCCGCCTTCGACGTCACGACGGCGAAGGTCGGCAAGGATCTCGCCGACGCTATCTGGGCGCATCCGAACGACACCATCAAGTTCGCGGACGTCCCGAAGACCGGAATCACGGTCTCCCGCGGGATGACGCACGACGGCCTCGGCAAGTACCTCTCCCAGGTGGTCCAGAAGGCGTCCGGCGAGACCGACGACGTGGTCGGGATCCTGCGCGAGACCGGGACCGACGTCGTCGTCAACTACCTGCCGGTGGGATCCGAGGAGGCGACGAAGTGGTACACGGAGCAGGTGCTCGCCGCGGGCTGCGCGCTGATCAACTGCATGCCCGTGTTCATCGCGCGCGAGGCGTACTGGCAGCGCCGCTTCGAGCAGGCCGGCGTGCCGATCATCGGCGACGACATCAAGTCGCAGGTCGGCGCGACGA
>JACVRM010000138.1 GCA_014534415.1 Thermoleophilia bacterium
ACCGACGTCGTCGTCAACTACCTGCCGGTGGGATCCGAGGAGGCGACGAAGTGGTACACGGAGCAGATCTTGCAGGCCGGCTGCGCGATGGTGAACTGCATTCCGGTCTTCATCGCCCGCGAAAAGTACTGGCAGAAGCGCTTTGAAGACGTGGGCGTACCGATCATCGGCGACGACATCAAGTCGCAGGTCGGCGCGACGATCACACACCGAGTGCTGACGAGCCTATTCCGCGAGCGCGGGGTCAAGCTCGACCGCACGATGCAGCTCAACGTGGGCGGCAATTCCGACTTCCTGAACATGCTCGAGCGCGACCGCCTCGAGGCGAAGAAGATCTCGAAGACGAACGCCGTCACCTCCATGCTCGACTACGACCTCGGCGAGGGGAACGTCCACGTCGGGCCGTCGGACTACGTGCCGTGGCTGACCGATCGCAAATGGGCGTACATCCGCATGGAGGGCTCGAGCTTCGGTGACGTGCCTCTCAACGTGGAGCTCAAGCTCGAGGTGTGGGATTCGCCGAACTCGGCCGGGATCGTGATCGATGCCGTCCGCCTCGCCAAGCTGGCGCTCAACAACGGGCTGGCCGGCGCGCTCGGGGGGCCGAGCGCGTACCTCATGAAGTCCCCGCCGAAGCAGATCGTCGACGACGAGGCGTACGAGGCGACCGAGCGGTTCATCCGGGACAACGAGCGCACTCGCGCCAAGGCGCCCGCCACGGCGTGACGCCCGAGCTTCGCGCCGCGAGCTCGTTCCCGCTGGACGAGGTCGCGGCGCTCTTCGCTGCGGCGTACGAGGAGTACGTCGTGCCGTTCCACGTCGACGAGGCGCAGCTGCGCTTCATGATCGAGACGTTCGACCTCGACCTCGACGCGTCGCGGGTTGCGCTGATCGACAGCGAGCCGGTCGGGCTGGCCAACCTCGCAATTCGCGGCGAGCGCGGCTGGATCGGCGGTATCGGCGTCGTCGCGGCGGCGCGCCGCCGTGGCATCGGCGAGACGCTGATGCGGGCCGTGCACGAGCAGGCCCGCGAGCGCGGCCTGCGGGAGATCTGGCTCGAGGTGATCGAGCAGAACGAGGCGGCGTTCCGCCTCTATGAACGGCTTGCCTACCGCGTCGTCCGCTGGGTGGAGCTCGGTCTCTACGACGGCGAGCCGCTCGGCGACGGCGTCCGCGAAGTCGGCGCCGAGCAGGCGCAGGCGCGCATTCGCGAACTCCGAACCGAACGCGAGCCCTGGCAGCGCACCGACGAGACGCTCGCGCACTACGACGACCTGCGCGGACTCGAAGCGGAAGGCGGAGCGGCGCTCTTTCGCGTCGTCTCCGAGGGTCGGGCCGCGCTTCTTCAGCTCGCCGGCGACGAGGCGACGGCGCGCGCGCTGCTCGGCGCCATGCGCCGGCACGGCGTTGTCGCGCTCTTCAACGTGCCTCGGGGCCACCCCGCGCTCGCCGCGCTCCGCGCGTTGGGCGGCCGGGTGACGCTCCGGCAGCGCGAGATGGTGCTGAGCGTGGAAAACGCGCCCGGACCGCCGCGAGGAACGTCGGCCGCCGGGGTCACCGGCTAGTTCAGCACGTCGCCGGACTCGGAGAGCCGGCTGGTCCCGAGCGGCGCGTGTGGCTGTTCTCGTCCCCGCGCAGGGGACGTTAGCCCGCGACCTCGTGTCGACGCCGGGCTTCTGCTTGCTCCTGCATTTTTCGCAGCTCGCCCACGTCGGCGGACAGCGTCCCCATGTCGCGAGCCACATTGCGAAGCTGGGTGTCCGTTTGCTCGCGCAGTCGGTTCCGAGCCTCCCGGGTCGCCTGCTCGACATCGAGCAACAGCCGCGCGTAGCGGCGCAACACAACGAGCCCGAGCAGAACGACGAGGATCGTGATCGTCCCGATCACGACGATGACGAGCCGAAACACGTCATCGACCGTGGGACTGAACAGTCCATCGGCGAGCATCGCTGAGTAGTGGATCGTAGTCGCTTTTTCCCCTGCTCTCAGCTGGCCCTCGGCAGCAACGCAACCATGGTCGCCGTCAGGCTTCCGCGCCGCGACGTCTCCCTCGTGTCCGCCCGCACGCGATGCCCGGCCCGATGGTTCCTAAAGCGCCGCTTGAGCGGATCGGTACCGCGCGCAGGCCCCCACTCTATGCGCGCGTCCACGCGCACGATCCCGCTTCACGCGGGTCGGGTCGTCTCGTCGCCTCCACCGATTTTCCAAATTCGCGTTTTTCTTCGGCCCAATAAAGTGATAATGGATACGTGATGCGGCCCCGCTACGCCGTGCTTGCGGCGCTGGGCGTCGGAGCAGCCGCCACGATCGGCGTCAGTGCGCTGCCGTTCGTGCACTTCGCGTACCGCAGTCCGGGCCTGCACCTTGCCGTCGAGGCGCTTGCGTCGTTCGTCGCCCTGCTCGCCGCGTACCTGCTGTACGGGCGCTACCGCGAGAGCGCCGCGCTCCACGACCTCGCACTCGTCTGCGCCCTCGCCGTCTTCGGGGCGAAGAACCTGCTCTTCGAGGCGATCCCCTCGGCCTTCGGCGCCGGCCCGGATCCCTTCCTGACCTGGGCGCCGCTGGCCGGCGGACTGCTTGCGACGGCGACGTTCGCAGCCGCTGCTTACGTTCCGGCGCGCACGCTGCCGCGACCCGGCCGGGCGGCGCTGGCCGCGCTCGGGATTGCCGCGCTCAACCTCGCGGCGGTCGCGGCCGTCGTCGCGGCCGCGCGCGGCTCGCTGCCGCTCGGAGTCGACCCGGTGCTGTCGCCGGAGGCATCGAAAGCGCCGGACTTCTCCAGCGACCGGGGCGTGCTCGCCCTCCAGCTCGTGGCGGCCGCGCTGTTCTTCGTCGCCGCGATTGGCTTCCTCCGGCGCGCTCAGCAGTGGGGCGACGAGCTGATGACGTTCTTCGCAGCCGGCGCTGCGCTCGCCGCGTTCGCCCGGCTGAACTACTTCCTGTTCCCGTCGATCTACTCGGACTGGGTCTATACGGGCGACGCGCTCCGGCTCGCCCAGTGGCTCGTCATCCTCGTCGGGCTCGTCCGCGAGATCGGGACGTACTGGCAGCGGCTGACGAGAGCCGCCGTCCTCGAGGAGCGGAGCCGGATGGCGCGCGATCTGCACGACGGGCTCGCCCAGGAGCTCGCCTTCATCGCCACGCAGGCGCGCCGCCTCGGCGCCGGCGGCGCCTCGGCGGCGACCGTCGGGCAGCTGACGTCCGCCGCCGACCGCGCGCTCGACGAGTCGCGGAGCGCGATCGCGGCACTGACGCTCGCCGTCGACGAGTCCATGGACGACGCGGTCGCGCGAGCCGTGGAGGACGTGGCCGAGCGGCTCGGCGTGCGGGTGGAGCTCGAGCTCGCCGACGGGATCGACGCGCCGGCGCCGGTGCGCGAGGCGCTCGTGCGCATCGTGCGCGAGGCGGTCACGAACGCGGCGCGCCACGGGGGCGCCTCGTGCGTCCGCATCTCGCTGGAGGTCGAGCGCGGCGTGATCCGCATGGGCGTGGCCGACGACGGCGCCGGGTTCGACGCCGCCGCGAGCCGCCGCAGCGGGTTCGGGCTGCAGAGCATGCACGAGCGAGCCGACGCGCTGGGGGGGCACGCCTCGATCACGTCCGTGCTGGGCGAAGGCACGAAGGTCGAGGTGGAGGTGCCGGCGTAGACGCCGCCCGCGTCGTCGTCGCCGACGACCACGCGCCGACGCGCGCCGGCGTCCGGCTCGCGCTGGAGGGCCGGGGCTTCACGGTGTGCGGCGAGGCGACGGACGCGCTCTCGGCGATCGACGCGGCGATCCGCGAGCGCCCGGACGTCTGCCTGCTCGACATCCACATGCCGGGCGGCGGCATCCGCGCCGCGGCCGAGATCACGGCCCGGCTGCCCGATACGGCGGTGGTCATGCTCACCGTCTCTCGCAACGACGACGACCTGTTCAACGCGCTGCGCGCCGGCGCTTCGGGCTACCTCCTGAAGGACACGGATCCCGAGCGGCTGCCTCACGCCCTGCGCGGCGTGCTCGCGGGCGAGGCGGCACTGCCGCGCAGCCTCGTCGCGCACCTGATCGACGAGTTCCGTGCCCGCGAGCGGCGGCGGAGCGTCCCGCTCGTCGGCCGCCGCAGCGTCACGCTGACGAGCCGCGAGTGGGAGGTGCTCGAGATGCTGCGCGAGAATCTTCCCACGGGCGAGATGGCAAAGAGGCTCGGAATCTCGGACGTGACCGTGCGCCGCCACGTCGGCGGGATCCTGAAGAAGCTGCGCGTGCGGACGCGCAAGGAGGCGGTCAGCTTGCTGCGCGACGACGCGCGCGACCGGTAGCGGTTGCGCGCCCGCGCCGACGCGTGGGGCGCGGGCGGAAACACGTTTCGCCCGCATCGCCCGTTCGGTAGGACCGAGCCCGCCGCCAGCGTTCATCTCCGCTGAACGCAATTAGAGCCGTTCGGCCCATTGCGGCGCGCGCCGATCGGCGCAAGTGTGAAGGCCACGGGCGGAGATGCGGGAAAGGCGCCCCCGCACCTCCGGGAAAAAATGCGGCACAAGGGAGAGAAATGAAGAAGCTCAGCAAGAAGACAGTCGCCCTGATGGCGACAGTCGGCGCGCTGTTTGCGCTGGCCACAGCGGCGTTCGCGCTTGTCACGTTCGATCCGGCCACGGGCACAGGCTTCGTCGGCAAGGGCGACGTGCAGACCGCCTTCGGCTGGAACAACGCGCAGATGCAGGCGAGGCACACGGTCATCTCGTTCGAGTACCGCGTCCAGGAGAGCCTCGAGCAGGATTGCTCGGAGAACTTGGGCAGGGGCGTGTTTGCCGTCCGCGGCGAGCGCACGAAGACCGACTCCGTCATCTCCCAGCTCGCGTACGACAACCGACAGAAGAAGCAGTACGTCGGTTGGAACTTGACCGACTTTGGCACCACGACGAGCGAGAACACTGGCTGGGTCGGCCCGAACGGTGAGACCACGGGCAACGCCTGCCCGGACGGTTCGACCCCGCACGGCGCCGTGCGCGTCCTCTCGTCCGTCGAGGGGCTTTACGCGGTGTACCAGCTCGACGGTCGTCTGATCTGGTCACCCGCACCGGCCGAGTAGCACAACATCGAACTCGGCTTTTTCAGGGGAGCGCTTCGGCGCTCCCCTTCCCCCTTCCGCCTCTCACACTGACTGGAGCTCCCATGCGCGACGTAATCGACCAGGTTCGCAACGGCGACAGACAGACCATCACCGCCACGCTGGCACCGGCGGCCGTCTGCGAGCGCTGCGCGCGCCCGAGCGACGTGCATGCGCTCTGGACGCTCTCGATCGCGGTTCCGCCCGAACCGGCCGTGCAGCGCACGATCTGCGCCGAATGCGCCGCGAGCGTCCGCGACCACCTGCTCTCCAAGCCCGCCTCGAACGGCCACGGCCCTGCGGAGCCGCAGAAAGCACGGCTCAGCGAGGCGCCTCGCTCGCGGCGCGCCGAAGTCAACGCCTTCTTCCTGCGCGGCTTCGTCTACCTCAACGTCGCTACCGCCGTTTTCCTGCTCGTCACGTTCCTGACGCTTCGCTAG
>JACVRM010000036.1 GCA_014534415.1 Thermoleophilia bacterium
CTCGTCGAGAACGTCGGTCCGGTCGTCGCCCAGCCGATCGCGTCGCTGGCCGACGTCGAGCGGTTGGAGGTGCCGGATCCGGAGCAGGCCGTGCCGTTCGTGCTCGACGCGGTTCGTCTCGTACGAGCGGAGCTGGACGACGAACAAGCCGTGGTCGGGTTCTGCGGCGGCCCGTTCACCGTGGCCGGCTACCTCGTCGAGGGGAAGCCCACACGCGAGTTCGCGAAGACGAAGGCGTGCATGTACCGGACGCCCGACGTCTGGCATGCGCTCATGGAGAAGCTCGCCGAGACGTTCGCGCGCTATGTCGCGGCAAAGGCGCACGCTGGCGCCGACGTGATCCAGGTCTTCGACTCGTGGGCGGGCGCGCTGTCGGTCGACGACTACGCCGAGTTTGCGGCGCCGTACTCGGCTCGCATCCTCGCCGACGTCGACGTGCCGACGATTCACTTCGCGACCGGTGCCACCCACCTTCTCCCGTCGCTCGCCGCGGCCGGCGGTGACGTGATCGGCTTCGACTGGCGCCTGCCGATCGACGAGGGCTGGCAGCTCGTCGGCGAGGATCGCGGCGTCCAGGGAAACCTCGACCCAGCCGTGTTGTTGGGCCCGTGGGCGCGCGTCGAGGCGGGAGCGCAGGACATACTCGAGCGGGTGCGCGGCCGCCGCGGGCACGTCTTCAACCTCGGCCACGGCGTCCTGCCGGAGACCGACCCGGCGGTGCTGCGTCGCCTGACCGAGCTCGTGCAGGAGGCGACGGTGGAGGCCCGCGTCTGACCGCGGCCGTCGTCCTCATGGCGTACGGGAGCCCGTCACGGCTCGAGGACATCCCCGCCTACCTGGCAGACATCCGCGGCGGCCGCCCGGTTTCGCGGGAGGCCGTGGACGAACTCGTCGAGCGGTACCGCCGCATCGGCGGCCGCTCGCCGCTCGACGAGGTGACGGAGCGCCAGCGCGCGGCGCTCGAGCACGAGCTCGGAATTCCGGTCTACACCGGCATGAAGCACTGGACGCCGCGCATCGCCGAAGCCGCCGACCGAGCGGTCGCGGCCGGTGCCAAAACCGTCGTCGGGCTCGTCCTCGCCCCGCACTACTCGCGGCTCTCGATCGGCGGCTATCGCGAGCGGCTGGAGGGCGCGCTCGTGGGCCGCGCCGAGCTCGTGTTCGTCGACAGCTGGCACGACCACGAGCCGTTCCTCGACGTGCTCGCCGACCGCGTGCGCGGCGCCGACGCGCACGTCGTCTTCACGGCGCACAGCCTTCCCGCCCGCATCCGCGCCCAGGACCCGTACGTGGAGCAGCTTCTCGCCACCTCCGCCCTAATCGCGCAGCGCGCAGCGCTGCACGACTGGTCGTTCGCCTTCCAGAGCGCGAGCGCAACCGGCGAGCCGTGGCTCGGCCCCGACATCCTCGAGGAGCTCGACCGGCTCGCCGCCGCCGGCGTTGGGCGCGTGCTCGCCGCGCCCGTCGGCTTCGTCTCCGACCACCTCGAGATCCTGTGGGACCTCGACGTCGAGGCGCGCGAGCGCGCGGCCTCGCTCGGCCTCGACTTCGGGCGCATCGAGTCGCTGAACGACGACCCACGCTTCGTCGCGGGCCTCGCGGAGCTGGTGCGCCGAAACCTTGCAGTACCCTCCGAAAGGTGAGGGCCGGAGTCGTCAGGGCCGAGAACGTCAGCCGCAAGTTCCGCGTCTACCCCCAGCGCACCGTCACGCTCAAGGAGGCGATCGTCCGGCGCCGGGAGCTGAAGCCGACGGATATCTGGGCGCTGCGCGACATCTCTTTCTCCGTCGAGCCGGGCGAGTCCGTGGGCGTCGTCGGTCGCAACGGGTCGGGCAAGACCACGCTGCTCCGGCTGATCGCCAGGATCTTTGCGCCGACGAGCGGCCGGATCGAGGCGTCGGGATCGGTCGGCTCCCTGCTCGGGCTCGGCGCCGGCTTCCATCCCGAGTTCACCGGACGGGAGAACGTCTTTCTGAACGCCGCGATCCACGGGCTCCCTCGCCGCTACGTCCGCGAGCGGATGGACGAGATCGTCGCCTTCGCCGAGCTCGAGCGGTTCATCGACCTGCCGGTGCGCACGTACTCCGCCGGCATGTACATGCGCCTCGGATTCGCGCTCGCGACGCACCTGAACGCCGACGTGCTGCTGCTCGACGAAGTCTTCGCCGTGGGCGACGAGGCCTTCCAGCGCAAGTGCTTCGGCAAGATCTTCGAGTTCAAGAGCCGCGGCGGCACGATCTTCTTCGTCTCGCACTCGGCGGCCGCCGTGGAGAACCTGTGCGAGCGATCGCTGCTGCTTCGCGCCGGCCGTCTCGAGTTCGACGGCCCGACGCGCGACGCCATCGTCCGCTACCAGAAGGCGCTCGCCGAGCAGCAGGATCCCGAAGAGCGGGGCGCGGGGCTGCAGGAGTGGGGGAGCGGCGAGATCCGCATAGCGGGTGTCCGGCTCGAGGACGCCGACGGTGAGGAGCGTCGCCAGTATCTGACCGGCGAGCCGCTCGTCGCGCGGGTTCGCCTCGTCGTCGCCGAGCCGTGTCCGCCGCCGGACGTCGCTCTCGAGGTGCACCTGGCAGGCGGCGGGCTCGTCGGCGGCTCGACGCAAAGCCTCGGCGACCTCGGCCTGGACGGGAGGCTCGGCGAGCACGAGCTTCGCTTCGAGCTGGACAGCCTGCCGTTCGCCGACGGCCGCTTCGAGCTGGCGCTCTCGCTGTCGAACCCTGCGAACGGACACGTCTACCACCGCGTCGTGCGGGCGGGCGAGTTCGTCGTGTACTCCGGCTCGGACATCCGCGGCACCGTCCGGCTCGACGGCCGCTGGTCGACGGCCGACGAGAAGAACGAGGTGACGGCGGTATGACCGCGCGCACGTGTCCCGAATGGCCGGCGCTGCTCAACGTCGCGCCGGATCTTCAGTTCAAGCACTACACGGTCGCCGAGGCGCACCTGCCCGCCGAGGTGCTCATGGCCCTTGCGGGCGGCTCGCTCGACACGCTGACGATCTGCTGCGACGCCGAGCACCACGTGTACAACGCCGAGCACACCGACGAGGGCGTCGCCCGCGCGCTGCGTGACACGCACTGGTTCGAGCTGCGCGAGTGGGCGACGAGCGGCCCGGGCGCGGTGACGGACTGAATCGGCCGCAGCGCGCGACGGCCGGAAGATAGGCCGTTCGGCCTATTGAAACGGACGTTACGAAGTGCCAGGCTGGCGCTTATGCGTTTGCTGCACCACCGCGTATCACCCGCTTCGCGCTGTCGCTCGCGCGCGACCACGCGCGATTTCCGGGCGAAGCCCCCGCTAGTACGAGATGTGGACGCGCGAGCGTCGTACGAAGTGCTTTAGGTTCGGACGTCCGTCGTGACGAGACTCGGTCGCCGACGAGAAATGTCGCTAATGCGTGCGGGCGGCCGCGGATTGCAGCTAACCGCCCTGTTCGCGCTGACCCTTGCGGTGCTCGCTCCGGCGGCGTTGTCGTCCGCGCACGAGGATCTCGACGCCAGCTTCGGCAGCGACGGCACCGTCATCACGGACTTCGGCGGGACAAACGACGCAGGTGGTGCGGTGGCGCTGCAGGCAGACGGAAAGGTCGTCGCCGGCGGTGGGAGCGGCGGCCCGTATGGAACCGGAGCGCTGGCTCTCGCCCGCTATCACGTCAACGGCAGCCTGGACACAAGCTTCGACGGCGACGGCCTGGTTGCGACCGACTTGGGCTGGGGCGGGTACGCAAGCGACGTCCTGATCCAGCCGGACGGAAAGATCGTCGCGGCCGGAGGCGTCGGACTCGCCCGCTACAACGCCGATGGCAGTCTCGATACAAGCTTCGACGCCGACGGCAAGATTCCCGCGCCGACCGAGGGACCTTCCCCCGATGCCGCTGCGCTTCAGCCCGACGGCAAGATCGTCACGGCCGGGACCGGGTTCGTCAACAACGCGGCCAGGTTGTTTGCGCTCGCCCGCTACAACGCAGACGGGAGCCCGGATACGACCTTCGGGGGCGACGGCCGCGTTGAGACGGACGTCGGCGGTGCGGCGCGGGCGCTCGCTCTTCAAACCGACGGCAGGATCGTCGTGGCAGGTGCTCACGTCGTCGACAACCGGCGCACCGACTATGTGATCGCCCGCTACAACGCGGATGGCAGTCTCGACATGAGTTTTGACGGCGACGGCGTCGTTGTAACCGACCTTGGCCCCGCCTTCGATAGCGCGTTCGCCGTCGCGATTCAGTCCGACGCCAAGATTGTGGCCGGCGGTCAGACTCCGTACCCCCACGGCGGCGGGCTCGCGTGGTTGGGTCTCGTTCGCTACAACGCGGACGGCAGCCTCGATACGAGCTTCGACGGCGACGGCGTCGTCTCGGTACCCGGTGGAACGGTCAGCGCTGTCGTCATCCCGCCGGACGGCAAGATCGTCGCAACTACCGGCGGTGGCCGGTTCGTCGTCCACCGCTTCTTGCGAGACGGACGCGTGGATACGAGCTTTAGCGGCGACGGCTCGGCCACGGCCTTCCCCGGGGCGGGCCCCTCAGGCCCCAGAGCGAACCCCAACGGCGCGGCGATGCTCGCCGACGGCCGGATCGTGGTCGTCGGAACGTCGGAAGGGCCGGTCGACAGCGGTTGGCAGGGAGACTTCGCGCTTGCCCGGTTCTTGCCTGACGGCGCAGCGCCACCCCCGCTGCCTCCGCCTCCGCCTCCGATGACGCCGCCTCCTCCACCACCACCTCCGCCCCCGCCTCCCCCACCTGCGCCAACCGCTCCTCCCGGCGACACGACTTCGCCGTCGGTCAGGCGCTGTGTTGTCCCGAACGTGAAGGGCAAGACGCTTGCCGCAGCAGGAGCCGTGCTCAGGAGGGCGCGGTGCACGCTGGGGACAGTCACGAGGCGCTACTCAGCGAAGGTCGTGAAGGGGCGCGTCATCGCCCAAAGGCCGGCTGTAGGCGCGCGCCTGAGGGCAGGAGCGAAGGTCAACCTCGTTATCAGCCGCGGCAAGCGCCGGTAGCAGAGAGACGTCAGCTAGCCGCGGCAGCGGGCGAGAACCGCCTCCACCGGACGCGTGTTGACCACGCTCGCCGCCGTCGCCCAGCCGCGGCGCGCCGTGCCGACGGCGAGCTCGATGTTGGCCAGCCCGCGCACGGAGTGGGCGTCGGTCGAGACGACGATGTCGGCTCCCGCCTCGACGGCCAGCCGGACGTGCTCGTCTCGCAGGTCGAGGCGGTCGGGCAGCCCGTTCACCTCGAGTGCGACGCCCGTCTCGAGCGCCGCCGCGATCACGCGCTCGATGTCGAGCGCGTTCGGCGGCCGGTGGTTGATCAGCCGGCCGGTCGGGTGGCTGAGCGCCGACACGTACGGGTTCTGCATCGCGGTCAGCACCCGCTTCGTCAGCTCGTCGCGCGTCTGCCGCTGCCCGGCGTGCACGCTCGCCATCACCCAGTCGAGCTCGGCGAGCACGTCGTCCGGGAGATCGAGCGAGCCGTCGGCCAGCACGTCGCACTCGATGCCGCGCAGCACGCGGAACGGCGCCAGCCGTGCATTCGCCTCGGCGATCTCCTCGGCCTGCCGCCGCACGTCGTCTGCGTCGAGTCCCGGCACGACCCGCACGTTCCGCGTGTGGTCGCAGATCGCCAGGTACTCGTAGCCGCGCACCTGCGCTTCCTCCGCCATTTCGAGCACGCTCGCCTTGCCGTCCGACCACGAGGAGTGCACGTGGAGGTCGCCTCGCAGGTCGCCCGTCTCGACGATCGGCGGGGGCTCGCCGCGAAACGGCGCCTCGCGCAGCTCCGGCGGGCAATACGCCAGCCCGAGCGCGGCGTATAAGCCTTCCTCGTCCGGCGCGTCGGGCAGCGGCTCGAGCGCGGCCACGTAGTCATCGGAGCCCGTCGCCCGGACGAGCGCCGTGCCGAACGCGGCCGGCGCGGCGACGACCAGCTCGATCGGCAGCCCTTCGACGGTCACGCCGACGGCGCGGCGATCTTCTCGCTCGACGACCGCCACGATCTCGGGCAGGCCGGCGAAGACGTCGAGCAGCGGCTCCGCGTGCACTGCCCAGCAGACGACCGCCAGGCGGCGCGGCTGGTCGTGCCAGCGCCGGACGTCGCCCGCGATCTCGCCGCTGACGGCCTGCGCGACTCCCGCCACCAGCGCGCGAGCGCGGTTCAGCAGCAGCGTGCGGCCGCTGGCGGCGCGGCGCTCGCCGAGCGCGAGCGCCTCGACGAGCCGCCGCTCGGTGTGAGGGCCGATGCCCGGCACCTCGCGGAGCCGTCCGGCGTCCGCCGCGGCGCGGAAGTCGTCGATGTCGCGGACACCGAGCGCGCGGGCGATCTCCACGGCGCGCCGGGCGCTGATCCCGAGGTACCGCCCGAGCCCGACGAGCGCCGGCTGGAGCTCCTCCTCGAGCTCGTTCAGCTCGTGCAGCTCACCCGTTTCGACGAGCTCGCGGAGCCGCCGCTCGATCGCGGGCCCGATACCGCGCAGCCGCCGCACCTCGCCGGTGCGGATTAGCTCGGCGACGGGCGCAGGCGTCGCACGGATCAGCTCGGCAGCCCGCCGGTAGGCGCGCACGCTGTAGTACGAGGCCTCCGCCAGCTCGAGCAGCGCTGCGAGGCGCTCGAGCTTTGCCGCAATTGTGTCGTTGTCCGGCGTCGCAGCGGTGCTCACGCGGGATAGTGTCCCCGCCGTGGCGACGATCGTGGTGCCGTTCCGCAGCCCGGACGCCAAGCGCCGGCTCGCCCCGCTGTCCGCGGAGGCCCGGGCCGACCTCGCTCACGCGATGCTGGCGGACGTACTCGCCGCCTGCGTGCCGGTCGGCCGGACGCTCGTCGTGACCGCGCCGGACGGCGCGCGAGCGCGCGCCGTCGCGGCAGCCGCCGGCGCGGAGGTGCTCGACGACCCCGGCCGCGGGCTGGCGGACGCGGTCGCGGTCGGCCTGCGTGCGGTGACGGACGGCCCGGCGCTCGTCGTCAACGCCGATCTCCCGTGCGCGCGGCCCGCCGACGTGCTGGCGCTCCTCGGCCTGCTGCCGCCGGGCGGGCTGGCGCTCGTCGAGGCTCCGGATGGGACGACGAACGCGCTCGCGCTCGCCTCTCCGCGGCTCTGGGAGCCGCTCTACGGACCCGGCAGCGCCGCTCGCTTCGCCCGTCACGCCGAGGGGATCGGCGTGCCTTGGATGGCCGCCCCGCTGCCCGACCTCGTCGACGACGTCGACACGCTGGCGGACGCGGAGCTGCTCGCCGACCGGCTCGGCCCGCACAGCGCCGCGGTGCTCGCCGCGCTGCGCGCTATCGCGGCGGCGTGAACGTCGTCGTACTCGCGGGCGGCGTCGGGGGCGCCCGGTTCCTGCGCGCGCTGACCGAGGCCGGGCGCGACGTGACCGCCGTGGTCAACGTCGGCGACGACCTCGACGTGTACGGCCTGCGCGTTTGCCCCGATCTCGACACCGTCCTCTACACCCTCGCCGGTCTCGGCGACGACGAGCGCGGCTGGGGCCGCGCGAACGAGACGTGGCACGCGCTCGAGACGCTGCGCGAGCTCGGGGCGGATGGGTGGTTCGCGCTCGGCGATCGGGATGTCGGCCTCCAACTGGTTCGCACCGAGGCGTTGCGCCGCGGCGACCCGCTCTCGGGCGTGACGGCGCGGCTGGCCGCGGCGCTCCGCGTGAGCACGCCCCTGCTGCCGGCGACGGACGACCAGCTGCGGACGTGGGTCGAGACGCCGGCCGGCGCCTTCGCGTTCCAGGAGTGGTACGTCCGGCGAGGTCACCGAGACGACGTCGACGCCGTCCGTTTCGAGGGCGCCGAGACGGCTCGGCCGGCACCGGGCGTCGTCGAGGCGCTCGCCGCGGCCGACCTGATCGCGATTGCGCCGAGCAACCCGTACCTCAGCATCGCGCCGATCCTCTCCGTGGCCGGGATCCGGAGCGCGCTGGAGCAGCGCCGAGCACCCGCGGTTGCCGTCAGCCCGCTGATCGGCGGCCGAGCCGTCAAGGGGCCGGCGGCCCGGATGCTCGAGCGGCTGGCCGGCGGAACGACGCCCGCGCACGTCGCCTCCTGCTACGCGGGGCTCGTCGACGCGCTCGTGATCGACCCGGCGGACGCGGACGAGGCAGGCGCCGTGGAGGCGCTCGGGATCCGCGCCGTCGTTGTGCCGACGCTGATGGACGAGCCGGCACAGCGCCGGCGTCTCGCCGAAGCGGTGCTCGAGCGTGCCGGAGCCGTGGTGTGAGCATCATCCGTGCAGACGAGCGCCCCCGCCGGTGCCCGTCCCGAAGCCGAAGGCGGTTCGCAGCGTGAGAGTGGCCATCGTCGGTGGAACGGGGGCGTTCGGACGCGCGCTCGCACAGCGGCTGCACGCGACGGGTGTAGACGTCGCGGTCGGGTCACGGGACGAGACGCGCGCCGCCGAGCTCGGCGCCGTCTACGGCGTGCACGGCGCGGCCAACGAGGAGGTCGTGCGCGACGCCGACCTCGTCATCCTCTCGGTGCGCTCGAAGGCCGCGCTCGAGATGGCACGCTCCCTGGCGGACGCGATCGGCGACACGCCGCTGCTCTCGGTTGCCGCCGACCTCCGCTTCGACGCGGGCGCCGTCTACCCGGGCCGGCTCGGCCGCTCGCTCGCCGAGGAGATAGCGGACGTCGTGCGCGGCCCGGTCGTAGCCGGGTTCCAGTCGCTCGCGGCCGCCAGCCTCGCGCAGCCCGAACCGCCCGACGAGGACGTGCTCGTCTGCGGCGACGATGCGCAGGCAAAGCGCCTCGCGCTCGACTGCGGCGCGCGCCTCGTCGCCGGACGCGCCGTCGACGCCGGGCCGCTCGCGATCGCCCGGGCGCTGGAGGGTCTGACCGCGCTGCTGCTGAACGTGAACAGGCGCTTCGGGGTCGAGGCGGGCATCCGCATCACGAACCTCCCGTGAGCGAGGTTCGCGTGATCCCGCTGCGCGGCGTGCCGGCCGTGCAAGCGGGCGACGACCTCGCCGCGCTGGTGGCGGCGGCCGCCGAGCGCGCCGGCGGGCTCGAGGACGGCGACATCGTCGTCGTCGCGCAGAAGGTCGTCTCCAAGGCCGAGGGCCGTGTCGTCGCGCTCGCGGACGTCGAGCCGTCCGCGTTCGCGCAGGGGGCCGCCGGCGACCGCGATGCGCGGCACCTCGAGGTGATCTTGCGCGAGTCGGCGCGCGTCGTCCGCATGCGTTCTCCGCTCGTGATCGCGGAGACGCGACACGGCTTCGTGTGCGCCTCGGCGGGCGTCGACGCGTCGAACGCGCCCGCCGCCGGCACGCTCGTTCTGCTCCCGCTCGATCCCGACGCCTCCGCCGGGCGCATTCGTGCCCGGCTCACCGAGCGGACCGGCCGGCGCGTCGGCGTGATCGTCAGCGACTCGTTCGGGCGGCCGTGGCGTCAGGGGACGACCGACGTGGCCATCGGCGTCGCCGGGGTCCGCGCGCTCCTCGACCTGCGCGGCGAGCGCGACCCGACCGGGTACGAGCTCCGCACAACGACGATCGCCACCGCCGACGAGATCGCGGGTGCTGCGGAGCTCGTGATGGGCAAGACGGCGGGCATCCCGGCGGCGCTCGTGCGCGGGCTGGACGTGGCCGGCGACGGCAGCGCGCGAGAGCTCGTCATGCCGCCCGATCGCGACCTGTTCCGCTAGTTTCGCCTTCAGTGGCGGAGGACGACGGCCAGCCGGACGAGAAGGACCCCGGCGACGAGGTTATCGAGCTCCTCAACGAGCTCCGCGTGGCTCTGCCGGGCGTCCAGGTGCTCTTCGCGTTCCTGCTCGCGGTGCCGTTCACGAGCCGCTTCCAGCAGGTCACCGAGCTCCAGAAGGACGCGTTCTTCGCGGCACTGCTCGCCACGACGCTCGGGTCGATCCTGCTCATCGCCCCCTCCGCGTACCACCGGATGCGCTGGCGCGAGGCGTCCGACGAGACGCTCTTGCGCGTCTCGAACCGCCTCGCGATCGCCGGCACGGTCTTCCTCGCGGTCGGGATGGCCGCCGCGGTCTTCCTCATCACCGACCTCCTCTTCAAGGGCGCGATGACGGCGATCGTGACGGCGGCGACCGCCGGGACGTTTGCGTGGTTCTGGTACGGACTACCGCTGCTCCACCGCGCCCGTCACGAGGCGGTGGAGGAGACTACGGCCGCCGGCGCCCGACGTAGACCTCGGTGATGTAGGGGAGCCCGAAGCGCTCGCGGCCGCGCGTCTCCGGATCGGAGCGCAGGATCCGCTCGATGTCGGCGAGCACGCGCCCGCGGTGCTCGTCCGGCAGCGCCGCGACGAAGCTGATGGACAGAAACCGAGCGATGTGATCGTCGACGGTCGCCTCGTGCTCGTGACGGAACTCGTGCTCCTCGAGCCGCGTGAAGAGGTCGGTCTCCGCGAAGGCCGCTCGCCAGCGCTCGCTGCGCAGGCGCTCCGCCTCGGCCACGTCCTCCGCGGAGAGATGCGTGCGGACGGCGACCTCGATGACGCGCTGGACGTCCGCCACCCAGCGCCGCGAGTCGTCGCGCGTGTTCCAGAGAACCGCCAGACCGCCGTCAGGCCGCAGCACGCGGTGGATCTCCGGCAGGGCGCGGTCGAGGTAGAACCAGTGGAACGACGTGGCGGCGGTGACGAGATCCGCCGAGGCCTCAGGAAGCGGGATCGCCTCGGCGGTGCCCGCGACGGCCTCGGCGGCGGGCACCGCGGCCGTCAGCTGCGCGCGCATCTCCGCGACCGGCTCGACGGCGATCACCCGCGCTCCGGTCGCGGTGAGCTCGCGTGTGAACTTGCCGGTGCCCGCGCCCAGGTCGACGACGGTCTTCGATTCGTCGAGGCCGAACTCGTCGGCGAGGAGGTCGACGACTTCACGCGGATAGCCGGGCCGCGTCCGCTCGTAGACGTCGGCGACCGAGCCGAAGCCGCGCTCGGCGACGCGGTGTACGCGCGGCGTGGTCACGTCTTCGCGGGCGCGAAGACCACGAGCGTGGTGAGGTCCTCCTCGATCGCGTGGAAGCGGTGCTCGACGTGCTTCGCCACGAAGAGCACCGTCCCGGGCCCGACCGGCCGGCTCTCGTCTTCAACGAGAAACTGCGCGCGCCCCTCGACGACGTAGTAGACCTCGTCCTCGTTGTGCGGCTGCTGCTCGTCGGTCGCCCCGGCGGGCAGCCGGTAGATCGTCATGCTGAGCGACGGCGCGCGGAAGAACTCCATCGACGGCGAGCCGGCCGCCGCGTGTCTCTCGAGCAGCGGGCCGATGTCCCACGCGTCCACGCGGCGACCGTACCACTACGCTCCGGCCGTGGAGTTCCGCTGGGTCGACGAGTGGGACGGCGGGTTCGGCTGGCTCGTCGACGAGGTCCGCGCGCGCACCGGGCACGCGCTGCTCGCGGACCGCGGCGTCTGGCTCGTCGACCCGGTCGACGTACCCGGTCTCGATGAGCGCGTGCAGGCGGCCGGCGAGCCGCACGCCGTCGTGCAGCTGCTCGACCGGCACAATCGCGACTCGGAGAGGCTCGCCACGCGGCTCGGCGTGCCGCACCTCCGAGTCCCGCACGACGGCGCCGGCACGCCGTTCGTGTTCCTGCCGCTCGTCGACATGCGCGGCTGGCGCGAGGTCGCGCTCTGGTGGCCGGAGCGGCGCGTGCTCGTCGCCGGCGACGCGCTCGGCACGCTGCCCTACTTCCTCGGACGCGGCGACCGGCTCGGCGTCTACCCGTGGCTGCGCTTGACACCGCCGCCCGCGCTCCGGCTCGTCGAGCCGAAACGCGTCCTTTGCGGCCATGGCGAGGGCGTCCACGACGACGCAGCCGGTGCGCTTCGCGAGGCGCTCGCGACGTCCCGCCGCCGCATGCCGGGGGCCGCGTGGAACGGCATGCGCTTCCTCGCCCGCGCCGTTGGCCGGCGCTGACCGTTACGAGCTCGCCTCGTAGACCTCGGTTCGCTCCCAGGTCATCTGCCCGTCGGCGTCCACCCTGGCAGTCACGAAGATGCCCGTGCCGAGCGCGGGCTCATCGAAGAGCTTCACGCGACGAGGCCGGAACCGGTAGAAGCGGTATGCAGCGAGATCCGTTTCGGCGTATGCCGTGAAGCGGTTGGCGTAAGCCGCACCCGCATCGCGAGCGGCGCGGCCGCCGACCTCCCGGGCCGAACCGAAGAGCTGGATGCCGCGGTCGGGCTGCGCCCACGACTGACCGGAGTCGAACACGGCAACCGCCACGGAGCGGTTCGTTCGCAGGTTTCTCGAATGGCGCGCGTGCGGCTCAGAGAGCCAAACGATGCGGAAGTCGTGCGTCCACGCGAAGTACGCGGTGTTGATGTGAGCGCGGTTGCCGGGCCCGACGGTCGCAATCGCGCACAGCGTCGAGGCGTCCAGCAGGCGCTGCGCTGTTGCAGCCAATTCTCGACGAGCGATGCGGCGGGTCGATCGCAGGATGGGCATGCGGGCCTCCTTTTCGGACACCTTCTCGAACGCGCGCATAATCGACGCTCGTGGAGCTGTCCTCGGCGCTGGCCGAAGTCCTCGGCGACGCGAGCCGGGTATCGACCGGCGACTCGCTGTTGGAACAGCACGCGGGCGACCTGACCTACCATCCGCCCCACCGGCCCGACGTGGTCGTCTCGCCGACGAGCACCGACGAGGTCGCCCGCGTGCTGGCGCTCGCCGACCGCGAGCGCGTGCCGGTGGTTGCGTCGGGCGCCCGTACGAGCCTGGAAGGTCACGTCATCCCCGTGCAGGGCGGCATCGCGCTCGACCTGACCGGGCTCGACCGCATTCTCGCCGTCGACGCGCTCGACCTCTCCGCGACGGTGGAGGCGGGCGTCACGCGCCTTCGTTTGAACGAGCGTCTCGGCCGCGACGGGCTCGTCTTCCCGGTGGATCCCGGCGCCGACGCGACGCTCGGCGGCATGGCGGCGACGAACGCGAGCGGTACGACGACCGTCCGCTACGGCGGCATGCGCGCCCACGTGCTCGCGCTCCAGGTGGTGCTGGCCAGCGGCCGCGTCGTGCGCACCGGCAGCCGCGCGCGGAAGTCTTCGGCCGGCTACGACCTCACCTCGCTCTTCATCGGCTCGGAGGGCACGCTCGGCGTGATCACCGAGCTGACGCTGCGCGTACACGGAATACGCGAGCACGTCGTCGCCGTCCGCGCTGCCTTCGCGGAGCTCGACGCCGCGTGCGCCGGCGCCGTCGCGCTCGTGGGCGCGGGCGTCTCGGTCGAGCGCCTGGAGCTCCTGGACGCGCCCACGCTGCGCGCCGTCAATGCGTACAAGGGCACGTCCTACGACGAGGCGCCGAGCCTCTTCTTCGAGCTGGCGGGCACGGAGGCGGGCGTCGACGGCGATCTTGCCGCCAGCCGGGAGCTCCTCGAGGGCTGCCACGCGTTCCAGGTCGAGCACGACCCGACGGCGCGCCACCGTCTCTGGGAGGCACGCCACCACGTTCTCTTCGCCCTCGTCGCCGCCTCGCCGGGGCGTGAGCACATGAGCACGGACGTCTGCGTACCGATCTTCCGCCTGCCGGAGGCGCTTCGCCACGCGCGGCGTGCGATCGATGAGCGCGACCTCGACGCGGCGATCGTCGCGCACGCCGGCGACGGCAACTACCACGTGCTCTTCATGCTCGATCCCACCGACCCGTCGGAGCTCGAGCGCGCGCGTTCCCTGAACGACGAGATCGTCGAGTGGGCGCTTGCGCACGGCGGCACGTGCACCGGCGAGCACGGCATCGGGCTCGGCAAGATCGCCTACCTCGAGCGCGAGCACGGCGATCTCGTGCCGCTCATGCGCGGCGTCAAGCGGCTGCTCGACCCGCACGGCATCCTGAACCCCGGCAAGGTGCTTCCGAACCCCTAACCAAGGCTTGGCCGGGGCCTGGAGCGGCCGCCGCTACGGTCGGGACATGCGCTCTCTCGCCGTCGCCGCCGTCGCCGCGCTCGCCGTCGCCGCCGTCGCATGGGCGGCGCCGCTCGGCCGCGTCGACCCGCGTCGCGGCGGCTTCGAGGTGGGCCTCGGCGAGTGGTCGGTCGAGCTCGAGGCGAAGGCGATTCGGCCGGGCCAGGTCACGTTCGTCGTCACGAACCGCGGGCGGCTTCGCCACAGCTTCCGCATCCGCTCCCGCCGCGAGGACGGCCGGGGCCGCGGCGGCGACCGCTGGGAGGCGCGCACGCCGCTGCTGGCGCCCGGGCAGACGTACCGCATGACCGTCCGCCTGGACGCCGGCCTCTACGAGATCGACTGCGACGTCGAGGGACACGACGATCTCGGCATGGAGACAGTCCTCGCGGTGCGCGGCGACGCGCCGCTCGTTCAGCCGAAGCCGGCCGGCAAGGGCGCCGTCCAGATCGCGGCCTTCAAGTTCGCGCCTGCGACGCTGCGCGTGCCGACGGGCGCAACCGTCCGCTGGACGAACGCGGACGCCGCGCCGCACACCGCCACCTCCACGACCGGCACGTTCAGCTCGCCGCAGCTGCGCAAGGGGCAGACGTACGCGCGCCGCTTCCCGCGGCGGGGCCGCTACGCGTACGTATGCGCGCTGCACCCCGCGATGCGGGGCACGGTCATCGTCGGCAAGACCGGCTGACCGATCCCGCCTCTGCGCGCCGTCGCCCGGGTCTTCTCGGCCGGCGACGGCGTGCTTGGCGAGGCCGGTGCCGTCGTCTCTTCGCACCCCGGCCGAGCGGAAACGGCGGATCCGCGTTCGCGCATTAGGGTTCGCGCGGTGATCGACAGCGACAGCCTGGTACGCCTGGCGCTCTTCGCCGATCTCTCGAGCCCGCAGGTGGAGGCCGTCTCCCACGTGCTCGGCGACGAGCGGTTCGTGCGCGGAACCCGCGTCGTCCGCAGGGGCCTGTCCGGAGGCAGCTTCTTCGTGGTGCTCGAGGGGGCGGCGTCGGTGGAGATCGACGGCAGCGAGCGCGCGCGGCTGACGCCCGGCGACTTCTTCGGCGAGGTCTCCGCCTTGACGGGTGAGCCCACGACCGCCGACGTCGTCGCCGCGACCGACGAGCTGCGCTGCGCGGTGTTGCCGGGCGAGGAGCTGCGCCCGCTGTTGCTCCGCTATCCGGCGGTGGCCATCCGCATGCTGGAGACGGGCGCGCGGCGGCTCCGCAACGCCAACCTGTGGCAGCCGTAGCCCCGCCCGGCGACTACGAGGTGGTGGTCGTCGGCAGCGGGCCGGGCGGCCTTCAGACGAGCTACTACCTGACACGCTTCGGCGTCCGGCACGCGCTGCTTTCCGCGGACGAGGCGCCCGGCGGGATGTTTCGCCGCTGGCCGATCTACGAGCGGCTGATCTCGTGGACTCGCGTCCATGCGCCTGTCGGGCGCGAGACGCGCGAGTACGAGTGGTACGACCACAACAGCCTCCTCGCCGAGGAGCCGGAGCATCGGGCGCTCGTGCCGGCGGTGGCCGGCAAGGGGGTGTTCTTCCCGACCCGCGCCGAGATGGAAGCGGGGCTCGTCGCCTTCGCCGAGCGGACGGGCGTTCGTGCGCGCTTCGGCTGCCGGTGGGAACGCACGCGCCGACAGGAGGACGGGTGGGTGCTCGAGACGTCCGACGGGGAGTACCGCTGCCGCTCGGTCGTCTTCGCGATCGGCGTGACGACGCCCTGGCGGCCGGCGGCGCTCGAAGGCGTGCCGCACTATGCCGAAACCGGCGACGCGCGCGAGTACGAAGGCAAGCGCGTCGTCATCATCGGCAAGCGCAACTCGGGCTTCGAGCTGGCGGCGGAGCTGCTGCCGTGGGCGCGCTCGATCGTGCTCGTCTCGCCCCAGCCGGTGCAGGCTGCGGTGCTGGCACGCTCGACGTTCCGCGTTCGCTACTTCCAGCCCTGGGAGGATCACGCGCGGGGAGGGGGCACGTTCGTCCTCGATGCGGCAGTCGGCCGCATCGAGCGGACGCCGGACGGCTTCCTCGTGCATGCGGAGGGCACGACCCGGCCCGGCACGCTCGAGCTGCACGCCGACGTCGTGATCGCCGCCACCGGCTTTCGCGCTCCGCTCCGCGATCTCCCGGAGATCGGGCTGGCGACGGTCGGACACGGGCGGATACCCGCGCTCACGCCGTTCTGGGAGAGCATCTCTCTCCCCGGGATCTACTTCGCCGGTAACGCGAGCGACGGCGCGGCTCCGCTGAACAAGCGCGGCACGCAATCGCTGTCGACCTCGGTCGTCGGCTTCCGGTACAACGCGCGGCTGCTCGCGCAGCGTCTGGCCGGTCGATCCGAGTCGCGGCCACTCGAGCGAGACGCCGTCGTGCCCCTCCTTGCGCGGGCGTGGCGCGCCGAGCCGGAGCTGTGGGCGCAGCGCGGCTACCTGGCGCGCGTCGTCACGCTCGAAGACGAGCCGCGCGATCTCGGCGTCGAGCCGCTCGCGCACTTCGTCGACCAGCCGGCGCCCGAAGCCGTCGCCGTCACCGTCGAGACCGAGCCCGACGGCACGATCCTGCCGGTC
>JACVRM010000054.1 GCA_014534415.1 Thermoleophilia bacterium
CCGGGGGGACGCGGCCTGTGGAGGCGGCGGCCACGCTCGGTCTGTAACGACTGCGGCACGAGAAGGGAGGGTTCCATGACTGCGGCAATTCTGCGGCGGAAGCTGAGCAGCTTCGGCACGCCCGTGCTTCGCGAGCGGCTCCGCGGCTGACAGCGGGCGGGGTACAGGCGGCGAGGCGACTGCCTCGTCAGGCAGCTTGTCCGCTAGAGCAGGTCTACGAGCGAGCGACCCAGCAGGAACAACGCCGTCGCGTAGCCCGCGTAGACGACGAGCAGCGCCATGACGGACGGCATCCCGAACCCGGCGGCGTCGGCGCTATGTCGCCGCTCGTCGAGCGCCGGTAGCGGGTGCTGCGAATCCATGCCACTGACTGTCGCGTCGATCAGCGAAAATTTGCGCTCTCGTCCGACTGGGGACGGAGTCATCACACCTCGCTCTCGGCTCGGCGTCGCAACGGGGGAGCGGGAAGTATGCAAATTGGCGCGCTTTCGTGCTCGGTGGAGCGTGCCCGACGCGACTCCGGGCATCCCGCAGCGGCCGTCGCGACCGAGCCCGGGACGGCCGGCGGGCGGCGGCTAGAATCGCGGCGTGGCCGAGCTCGGGACCATGCGCGTCAAGACCGGCCTCGCCGAGATGCTCAAGGGCGGGGTCATCATGGACGTCACGACGGCTGACCAGGCGCAGATCGCCGAGGAGGCGGGCGCGGTCGCCGTGATGGCGCTCGAGCGCGTGCCCGCCGACATTCGAGCGCAGGGCGGGGTCGCGCGCATGGCCGACCCGACGAAGATCCGCGAGATCCAGGAGGCCGTGACCATCCCGGTCATGGCGAAGGCCCGCATCGGGCACTTCGTCGAGGCGCAGATCCTCGAGGCGCTCGAGGTCGACTACATCGACGAGAGCGAGGTGCTCACGCCCGCCGACGAGGAGCACCACATCGACAAGTGGAGGTTCACGGTTCCGTTCGTCTGCGGTTGCCGGGATCTCGGCGAGGCGTTCCGCCGGCTTTCCGAGGGTGCGGCGATGATCCGCACGAAGGGCGAGGCCGGCACGGGTGACATCGTCAATGCCGTCCGCCACATGCGCGCCGTGTTCGGGCACGTGCGCCGGCTGGGCGCTCTCCGGGAGGACGAGCTGTTCGCCGAGGCGAAGCGCCTCCAGGCGCCGTACGAGCTTGTCCGCTGGGTGGCCGAGAACGGTCGCCTGCCCGTCGTGACGTTCACCGCCGGCGGAATTGCGACGCCCGCCGACGCGGCGCTCTGCATGCAGCTGGGCGCGGACGGCGTCTTCGTGGGCTCGGGCATTTTCAAGTCGGGCAACCCCGCGGAGCGGGCGAAGGCGATCGTCGAGGCAACGACGCACTTCGAGGATGCCGAGATCCTCGCACGCGTCTCTCAGGGCCTCGGAGATGCGATGAGTGGTCTCTCCGCTGCCGCGCTCGCCCCCGAGCAGCTGCTGGAAACGCGCGGCTGGTAACAACACGAGGGAACCCATGGTTCCCTCGTGAGCTCCCTCCTTGGAGATCAGACGCGCGGGGCCGCGGTGTGGCTCCACCGGGATGAACCCGGCTCCGCCGACGACCGGATGAACAACTTTTTGGCGGGCAAGGGCCGATGCCGCTCGACTTCACGCGGAGGTGCTGCCTGTTGGGACGTGGTACGACGAGTAGCCACGGACGACGAAGAGGGCGAAATACAATCTCCACCGATGGTGGAGCGGGCGCTCATAGGCATCCTCGCGGTGCAGGGCGATGTCCGAGAGCACGCGGCGATGCTGCAGAGGCTCGGCGCAGACGTCGTCGAGGTCCGCAAGCGGGAGCACCTCGAGTCGCTCGACGGGCTCGTCATCCCGGGTGGGGAGTCGACCGCGATCGGCCGGCTGATCCGCCTGTACGGGATCGAGGAGACGCTGCGCGGGTTCGAGCGGCCGGTGCTCGGGACGTGCGCCGGGATGATCCTGCTGGCGCGCGACGCGCTCGACGGCGTGCCGGGCCAGCCGCTGCTCGGCGCGGCCGACATCGTGGTGCGCCGAAACGGCTACGGCCGGCAGGTTCAGAGCTTCGAAGCCGATCTCGACATGGGCGGCGGACCGCCGCTTCGCGGCGTCTTCATCCGAGCGCCGCGCGTCGTCCACGCCGGCCCGGACGTCGAGGTGCTCGCCGAGCTCGACGGCGATCCAGTGCTCCTGCGCGACGGCCGCGTCGTCGTCGCCGCGTTTCATCCGGAGCTCGCGGGCGACCCACGCGTGCACGAGCTGTTCCTGGAGTGTGTCGCAGAACATCGAGCGCGTAGGGCGCGTACGGTTGGCTGAAACCGCTACGACCGTCCTCCGTACGAGGGAGGCGAGGGCGAACCTTGGTTCGCCCACAGGAAGGAGGGGGTTCGCGGGGGAACCAAGGCTTCCCACGCGTTATGTCAGGACACAGTAAGTGGTCGTCGATCAAGCACAAGAAAGGCGCGGCCGACGCAAAGCGCGGCAAGCTGTTCTCGAAGCTGTCGCGGGCGATCATCGTCGCGGCCAGAGAGGGCGGCCCCGACCCCGCCGGGAATCTCGCGCTCCAGAACGCAGTCGAGAAGGCGCGCTCGTTCTCGATGCCGAAGGACAACATCGAGCGCGCTATCGCGCGCGGTGCCGGCACGGATTCGGACGCAGCCGCCTACGAGACGGTCGTCTACGAGGGCTACGGGCCGAGTGGCGTGGCGGTAATGGTCGAGGCGCTGACGGACAACCGCAATCGCACGGCGTCCGAGGTGCGCCACGTGTTCTCGAAGAACGACGGCAACCTCGGCACGTCGGGCGCGGTCGCATGGCTCTTCGAGCGAAAGGGCATCGTACTCGTCGCCAGTGACGCGGCCGAAGAGGACGAGGTCATGCTCGCCGCGGTCGAGGGCGGGGCGGAAGACGTCGAGCAGGAGGGCTCGACGTATCGCGTTACGGCAGCGCTCGAGCATCTGACGGCGGTACGCGAGGCGCTCGAGGCAGCGGGCTTCAGCGTGGAATCCGCGGAGGCGACCATGGTCCCGAAGACGACCGTCCAAGTCGCCGACCAGGCGACCGCCAAGAAGATCGTGCGGCTGATGGACGCACTAGAGGAGAACGACGACGTCCAGGACGTCTATGCGAACTTCGACATCCCGGAGCAGGTGCTCGAAGCGGTCGCGGGCTAGCGTACTGCGACGGCGGCACTGCGAACGGTCACGCCGCCCAGGGTCACCGCGACGCGGTAGCGGCCGGGGCGAGGCGCCGCAACGCGGTACGTCCCAGACATGGACGTGCGCGTGGTGCGTACGACGCCACCGCTCGCGCGCTCGAGGACGACCTTGACGCCCACGAGCGGATTCGCGAAGGCGTCGACCACTCGGCCGCGCAGCACGCGGCGCGCGGGCACCGTGCGGATGGAGACGGTCTTCGGCGGCAGGGCTCCGTCCACACGCACGCCCGAGAGCGCCATGAGGGCCTGCCCGCGGTTCCACGTCGACGCGAGGAACGAGCCGAGCACCAGGTAATCGCCGGAGGGCGAGGAGTCGGAGCTCGGGCTCTGCAGCAAGAAGCGGACGATCGCCTGGAGACCCGCCCCGAGCGGTACCGCCAGCGCAGCCTCGAATCTCGCGCGCTCGGCGGTCAGCACGAAGTAGCCGGGCAGGGCGCCGACCTGGCGCCCGCCCGCGACGAGCGGGACGGAGAGGTCATTCTTCTGATCTTCCCGCCAGCCGTTCGCGGTCGCCGCTGCGGCCGCGCGCGCGGCGTCCAGAGTACGGTCGCGGAAGACGACCGACCACTCCATCGTTGCCCTCTCGGCCTCCTCCGGGCGCCCGGCCGGCCAGTACGGCGGGCCCAGCCACGCGCCGGGCGCATGCGCAGAGTACTCGGGCGGCGAGTTCAGGATCACGTGGACATGGCCAGGGAAGCCCTGCGTCTCCGGCGTCCCCGCGTCGGCCACGCGGACACGCTCGACGATCCCGGCCGCGGACGTCCCGGCGGCGGCCAGCGCGACGACGGCCGCAACAACCGCAGTTAGCATTCGGTGCACGAAAATCAAGGTAGCGGAGCTCCCGAACGGTGAACGTCAGCCGGGGAGCTCCGACGCCGGGCGCGCGCGGGCGGGAGCCTCGATCGCGACGGGCTCGTTTGGATTCTCGACGGTCAGCTCGACCTCCAGCTTGGCGCCGACCACGGAGCCGAACGCTGCGCGGAGGACGTTCGGCGCGTCGAGGCCGAGGTCGACGTCGATCGCCAGGCGGCGCAGCAGCCGGTCGTGTTCGCCGGTCAGGACCTCGATGCGCGCCTCTTCGGCGGCCTCCCGGAGGCGCTTCGCGTCGGCCGGGCCGAGCGCGCGCGTCTCCTGAACGCCGAAGCTCTTCGCAAGCTGGAGCAGAGCGCGAGTCGCGTTTGGGACGTCGAGGCGCGCCTCGATGCGGTCGGTTTCGTCACCGGCGATCTCGGCTCCGTCGGACATCTCCGGGTCGACGAGCCAGTCGTCGATCGCGAGCCGCTCGAGACCGCGCGCGCTGACGGCTTCGCCGGCGCCGAGCAGCTGCCGCTGCTGTTCGGCCGGCAGCGCGTACGTCTCGTCGCCCACCGTGACGAACGCCTTGCCGCCGACCGCGGTAAGCGTGACCGGCGCGCCCGTGTCTCCGAATCGCGTGTAGTCGATCCGAAACTCCGCCGGGCCACCGCCCGGCGGCAGCGTAAACGGTCCCTGGACCTCGAATCCGACGTACTCCGCGTCGCCGGCTTTCGGATCGACGACGACGCGCACGTCGAGTGTCCCGCTGCGGATCTCGCCGAGCTTCGCGGCCGTCTCGGACAGAGCCTGCCGTGCATCGCCGCCGCGGTCGCCGTTTGGGCCGCAGCCCACGGCGAGCAAGAGGAGCATCGCGACGGAGGCGACTGCGCGCCTCACGGCGGGGTCGTGGTCGTGGTGCATCCTCGTCTCCCTGGCGGGCGTCTCGCCGGTGGCGCCTCGGCGGAGGGTGGTGTAGTCGGTGATGGTGCCGCCGCCGTCAGTGTGGCCGTTCGTCCTTGCTCACGGATCCTTTCGCGAGGAAGGAACGTCCGCCGGGGTCCGTAACCTCGCGCCGTGAAGGTTCTCGGCATCGACCCGGGCACGGCTGCTTGCGGCTACGGCCTCGTTCGCCAGGACGGAAACCGGCTGCACGTCGTCGACCACGGGGCGTGGAAGACGCGACCCGGCGAGCCGCTCGCCGACCGCCTCAAGGCCGTCTTCGACGCGATCGGCGATCTCATCGACGCGCATGCGCCGGTGGCGGTCGCGCTCGAGGAGTCGTTCGTCGGCGCCGACGCCCGCACGGCCCTGTCCGTGGGCCAGGCGCGCGGCGCCATCCTCGTCGCTGCGGCGGCACGCGAGGTGCGTTGCATCGAATATGCGCCCGCGCGCGTGAAGCAGGCCGTCTGCGGCTACGGACGCGCCGACAAGGCTCAAGTGCAGCGCATGGTGCAGGCGATCCTGCGCATGGAGCGCGCCCCGACGCCGGACCACGCCTCCGACGCGCTGGCCGTTGCGATCTGCCACGCGCTCGCGCCGCCGCTGCTGGAGCTGGCGTCGTGATCGCCCGGCTGCGGGGCCGGTTCGCGGGCGAGACCGCCGAAGGGCTCGTTCTGGACGTGGGCGGTGTCGGCTACCTCGTGCACGCGACTCGCAGCGCACGGCGGAAGGCGCGAGAGGCCGGCGAGGTCACGATCGAGACGCACACGCACGTGCGCGAGGATGCCCTCCAGCTCTACGGATTCGCCGACGCCGACGAGCGCGAGCTGTTCGCGCACCTGTTGTCGGTGTCCGGCGTGGGGCCGAAGGTCGCGCTCGCGATCGTCTCGGGGACGCCCCCGGCGGAACTCCGGCGCGCCGTGGCGCGCGACGATGCAGCGCGGTTCCAGGCGATCCCCGGCATCGGCAAGAAGACGGCGCAGCGCGTCGTGCTGGAGCTCAAGGAGAAGCTCGGCTCGCCCGCCGAGGCGCCCGAGGCTAGTAGCGCGGATCGCGACCTGGTAGCTCGCGAGGCGCTCGTCGAGCTGGGCTGGTCCGTCGTCGAGGCGGAGCGGGCCCTTGCTCTCGTCGATCCCGAGCTGCCGGCCGAGGAGCGCGTGCGACTGGCACTCAGGGAGGCGGCATGACGGAGCAGTTCCTGGCCCCGGTCCTCGTGGACGGAGGCGAAGACGAGCTTGAGCGGTCGCTGCGGCCGCGCCGGCTCGACGAGTTCGTCGGACAGGAGCGCGTCAAGGAGCAGCTCCGCGTGGCGCTCGAAGCGGCCAGGGCGCGCGGCGAGGCGCTCGACCACGTCCTCCTCGTGGGGCCGCCGGGGCTGGGCAAGACGAGCCTGGCGTACATCGTCCGGGAGGAGCTCGGCGTCGGGATCAGGACGATCGCGGGCCCCGCGCTGGAGCGGAAGGGCGACATCGCCGCCATCCTGACGGCGCTCGAGCCGCGCGACGTGCTCTTCGTCGACGAGATCCACCGGCTCAACCGGGCGGTCGAGGAGGTGCTCTATCCGGCGCTCGAGGACTTCCGGCTCGACATCGTCGTCGGCCAGGGGCCCGCGGCGCGCACGCTCACGCTCGACCTGCCGCCGTTTACGCTCGTGGGCGCGACGACGCGGACCGGATTGCTCACGACGCCGCTCCGCGACCGCTTCGGGATGACGTTCCGGCTCGGCTACTACGAGCACGCCGAGCTGGCGCGGATCGTGCGCCGGTCCGCGCGCATCCTCGCTGTGGAGATCGACGACGAGGCCGCCGAGGAGATCGCGAGGCGTTCGCGCGGCACGCCCCGCATCGCGAACCGCATCCTGCGACGTGTCCGCGACGTCGCCGAGGTACGGCACGCGGGCGCGATCACGCCCGAGGTCGCGGCCGAGGCGCTCGACCTGCACGAGGTGGACGGCCAGGGGCTCGAGCGGACCGACCGCGAGCTCCTCGCCGCGATCACCGAGAAGTTCGGCGGCGGCCCGGTCGGCCTCTCGACCCTCGCCGTCGCGCTGGGCGAGGAGCCCGACACGATCGAGGACGTCTACGAGCCGTATCTGCTCCAGCTCGGCTTCATCCAGCGGACGCCGCGCGGCCGCGTCGTCACGCCGCTCGGACGCGAGCATCTCGCTCTCGCGCGGCCCTCCGCGCACGCCGGCGGCAGCCTGTTCTAGCGCCGGAACTGAACGTCGCGCCACGACGGCACGGGCGCGACCTCGAGCAGCGCCCGGTCGCCGTTCGGGCGCCGGTAGCCGAAATCGGCGGCCTGCTCGTCCCACATCACGTCGAGCAGGCCCTCCTTGACGCGGTGGTCGAGCCAGGCGCCGCGAAAGACGAGCTTGCGCAACCAGTAGACGAGCGACTCGCCGTCGAGCAGCGCGACGCGGTCCCAGTTGCGTGTCACGTAGCTGCCCAGACGGCTTCGCGGCTCTTCGATGCGGCCGTCGGCGGCGAGCTCGACGAGATCGGCCGTCTCGTCCTCGTCGAGCTCGTTGCCGTCGACTAGACCGAGGCGAACAGCCGCGGCGACGACGCGTTCCTCGAAATCGCACGCGCTGAACGCAAAGCGGTAACGGAGGAACTCGACGACGTAGTCCTCGCCCGAGGTGTAGTCCGCCTCCGGCACGTCGAGAGGATAGCCCCGCACCGGGACCGCGCCCGCGCCCGCGGTGCCATCCGGAGCCCTCCGTACCGTGGATCGGCTCATGGCCTGGACGATCGCTCCGTGCTCCACGCGGGCGGCCGGCGAGCTCGCGGGCGCGCTCGGGATCAGCGAGACGACCGCACGCGTGCTCGTGCGCCGCGGTCTCGCGGACCCGGCGGCTGCGCGCGCGTTCCTCGGCGCCGAGCTGCCGCGGCACGACCCTTTCCTGCTCGGCGGAGTGGAGGCGGCGTGCGCGGCGATTCGCGCCACGATCGCGGCCGGCCGGTCGATCTGCGTGTACGGCGATTACGACGTGGACGGCATCTGCGCGACGGCGCTTGCGGTCCTCCTGCTGCGGGAGCTCGGGGCCGATGCGCGATGGCACTTGCCGAGCCGTTTCGAGGAGGGCTACGGACTTTCGGTGCATGCCCTCGACCGCCTGGCGGACGAGGGCTGCGGGCTTGTCCTGACCGTCGACTGCGGGATCACCGCCGTCGAGGAGGTGGCCGCCGGTCGGGCGCGCGGGCTCGAGATCGTCGTGACCGACCACCACCGTCCCGGCGAGCGCCTGCCCGACTGCCCCGTCGTCGCGACGCGCCCGTCCGACTACCCGTTCTCGGAGCTGTGCGGCACGGGCGTCGTTCTCAAGCTCGGCGAGGCGCTGCTCGGCGCCCACCATCCGGCGCTCGCGCGGCATCTCGACCTCGTGGCCCTCGCCACGATTGCCGACGTCGTCCCGCTCGTCGACGAGAACCGCGCGCTCGCACGCGCGGGGCTGCACGCGCTCGCCCGCACGGAGAAGCCGGGGCTGAAGGCG
The DNA here is from genome assembly GCA_014534415.1 of Thermoleophilia bacterium. Lineage (GTDB taxonomy): Bacteria > Actinomycetota > Thermoleophilia > Gaiellales > Gaiellaceae > JACVRM01. The sequence continues at coordinate 8,439 of JACVRM010000054.1, forward strand.
CTCATGCGCCTCGCGCGCGTCGACCCGGCTACCCTCGACGAGGGCGGCGTCGGCTTCCGGCTCGCGCCGCGCATCAACGCCGCCGGACGCCTCTGCCGGCCGGAAGCGGCGCTCGAGTTGCTGCTCGCCGACGATGCCGAGCGCGCCGGGCAGCTCGCCGAGCGGCTCGAGGAACTGAACCGCGAGCGCCAGATCGTCGAGGACCGCATCCTTCGCGAGGCAGTCGCGGCGATCGAGGAGTGGCCCGAGCCGGCGCGGCGTCGCCGCGCGTACGTCGTCGCCGGCGAGCACTGGCACGAGGGCGTGATCGGCATCGTCGCGTCGCGGCTCGTGGAGCGCTACCACCGGCCGGTCGTCCTCATCGCCGCCGCCGAGCCGTTCTGGAAGGGCTCGGGGCGGTCGATCGGCGCGTTCGACCTCCATGCCGCACTCGCCGCCTGCGCACGGCACCTCGAGCGCTGGGGTGGCCACCGCGCGGCCGCGGGGCTGTCGATTCGGCCCGAGCACGTCGAGCGGTTCACGCGCGACTTCGCGGCGCATGCCGACTCGGCGCTGACGCCGGCCGACCTCGAGCCACGCACCGTCGTGGATGCCGTCGTGCGCGGCCGCGAGCTCACGCCGCGGCTCTGCGAGGAGCTCAAGCAGCTACGCCCCTTCGGCCTCGGCAACCCGGCTCCGACACTCCTCGCTGCCGGCTGCGAGCTGACCGACGCCACGACGACGGCGGACGGCCGCCACTTGCGGTTCCGCGTTCGCCACGACGGCGTGGCGGCCGGGACGGCGATCGGGTTCAACCTCGCGCCACGCTGCGACTGGGTGCGCCGGCCGACGCGCTACGACGTCGTCTTCCGCCTCGAGGAGAACCACTGGAACGGCACGGTGGCGCCGCAGCTCGTCGTCCGCGACGTAATCGAGACGCACCCACGCTACGAGGAGCTGCACCGCTGGCTGGCGTCGCAGTGGAGGAGCGGGGAGGAGGGCCGCGACCAGGCGGCCCAGGCGATCTTCGCCGATCTCGGTCTCGTCGAGCGCCCCGACGCGTGGCGAAGCGCGCTCGAGTCGGCCGCGTTCCGCGCTCTACTGGACGAAGCCGAGCCGCTCGCGCGGGCGGCCTGACGAACCGCCGGGTGTCAGACCCGGCCGAGCGAGGCGCGGTGGACGCGGTGCGAGGGCGGCCGCGTAGCGGCCCGCTCGAGCTGGATGAGGACGCGTGCGAGCTGAACGGTTTTGGTGCGGCGGCGTCGGAGCATTCGACCCAGTTCGCGCCGATCCGCTCCTATCCTCTCGATCGGCCAACGGCGCGCGGGGCCGACCCGACCCCGGGAGTACACTGAGGTCATGGCCGTCGTAGAGGCAGCAAGCCGTCATCAGGACCTTCTCGACGAGCTGCTGCGCGACGTGACCTCGTACAAAGCGGGTGCCGACACCGAGCTCGTCACGCGGGCGTTCCGCCTTGCCGCCGAGGCACACGAGGGACAGCAGCGCCGCTCGGGCGAGCCGTTCATCCACCACCCGTTCGGCGTCGCGAAGGTCTGCGCGCAGCTCCACCTCGACGAGCAGACGATCGCCGCGGCGCTCCTGCACGACGTGGTGGAGGACACCGACGCCGACGTCGACGATCTCCGCGCCGAGTTCGGCGACGAGATCGCGCAGCTCGTCGAGGGCGTGACGAAGCTCACGCGCGTGCAGTTCGCGAGCCGCGAGGAGGCGGAAGCCGAGAACTACCGCAAGCTGATCCTCGCGATGGCGCAGGATCCGCGCGTCATCCTGATCAAGCTCGCCGACCGGCTGCACAACCTGCGCACGATCGAGTACCTCGGCCGGCAGAAGCAGCTCCAGAAATCGCGCGAGGCGCTCGAGGTGTACGCGCCGCTCGCGCACCGCCTCGGCATCCACACGCTCAAGTGGGAGCTCGAGGACCTCGCCTTTCAGACGCTCCACCCGCGGAAGTACGAGGAGATCAAGGCGATGGTCAGCGAGCGGCGGAACGATCGCGAGGATCACGTGCGGGAGGCGTCGGTCGTCCTCCAGGGGGAGCTCGCCAAGGTCGACATCCCGGCCGAGATCTCGGGCCGCGCCAAGCACTTCTACTCGATCTACGAGAAGATGGCCAAGCGCGGGAAGGAGTTCAACGAGATCTACGACCTGACCGCGATGCGCGTCCTCGTCGAACGCGACGGGGACGAGGGAACACGCGACTGCTACGGCGCGCTCGGCCTCATCCACGCGCTCTGGAAGCCGATGCCCGGCCGCTTCAAGGACTACATCGCGATGCCGAAGCTGAACGGCTACCGCGCGCTGCACACGACCGTGATCGGCCCGCACGGCCGGCCGCTCGAGATCCAGATCCGCACGCAGGAGATGCACCGCACGGCCGAGCTCGGCATCGCCGCGCACTGGCTGTACAAGCGCGGCGAGAACCGCCGCGAGCTCGCCGAGGAGTGGCTGGCATGGGTGCGCCAGCTGCTCGACTGGGAGCACGAGGAGTCCGATCCGCGCGAGTTCATGAGGACGGTCTCGAAGGACCTCTTCGACGACGAGGTCTACGTGTTCACGCCCAAGTGGGAGGTCAAGCGGCTGCCCTCGGGTGCGACGCCGATCGACTTCGCGTACGCCGTGCACACCGACGTCGGGCATCGGACCGTCGGCGCGAAGATCAACGGCCGGATCGTGCCGCTCCACTACCAGCTGCGCTCCGGCGACATGGTCGAGGTGCTGACGTCCAAGGCAGGCCGCGGCCCGTCTCGCGACTGGCTCTCGCTTGCGGCTTCCTCGCGCGCCCGCAACAAGATCCGTCAGTGGTTCTCGCGCGAGACCCGCGAGGACACGGAGCAGAAGGGCCGCGAGACGCTCGAGCGCGAGATGCGCAAGCAGAACCTGCCCTACCGCAAGCTCGCCGGCTCTGCCGTGCTCGCGCAGGTGACCCGCGAGACCGGCTTCAAGAAGGCCGAGGACTTCTACCTCGCGCTCGGCTCCGGAAAGCTCCAGCCCGGTCAGATCGTCAACAAGGTGCTCCAGCGCCTGAAGACGGTCGAGGCCGTTACGGAGGAAGTGGTTCCGCTCAAGGCGCCGAAGGCGCGCCGCGCGGTCGACTCCTCGAACCTCGGCATCAACGTCGAGGGCGTCGCCGACGTGCTCGTGCGGCTTGCCAAGTGCTGCACGCCGGTGCCGGGCGACGAGATCGTCGGCTACATCTCGCTCGGCAAGGGCATCACGATCCACCGCGAAGACTGCCCGAACGTGCGGGCGCTGCGGCGGAACCCCGAGCGCTTCACGCCGGTCGACTGGGATGGCGGAGCGGTGCAGAGCTTCCGCGTCCAGGTCGCCGTCGACGCGTGGGATCGCCCGCGGCTGCTCGAGGACGTGGCGCGGACGTTTGCCGAGTACGGCGCGAACATCGTCGAGTACGGCGGCCACGTCGAGGATCAGCTCGCCAAGAACTGGTACACGGCGGAGATCGGGGACGTGCGCGCGCTCCGCAGCCTGTTGGGGGCGCTGCGAAACCTGGACGCGGTCTTCGACGCGTACCGCGTCACGCCCACATAGCGCAG
>JACVRM010000139.1 GCA_014534415.1 Thermoleophilia bacterium
CTCTCGGTCGGCATCGAATCGGCCGGTGACCTGATCGAGGATCTCGCGGCCGCGCTGGTACGGTCGGCCGCCGCGGCGGGCGCGTGACGCTTCCGCGACGAAGTCGGCGCTGACACGTCGGACCTGACGCGGTAGCGTTCCGGTAGGGGCGCTCGCGACCCCCTCCCAGGGGGTCGGCGAGACTACGATCGCACCGTGCCCGCGCCCGAGCCGCTCGACCTTCTGCATCTCGGCCGCGAGCGTGTGATCGGCTCCTACCTGCTGGAGACAGACGGCGGGCCCGCGCTCTTCGACTGCGGGCCGGCGACCACGGTCGAGACGCTGAAGCGCCGGCTCGCCGAGCGCGGGCTGACGTTGCCAGACGTCAGGCACCTGCTCCTCTCGCACGTCCACCTCGATCACGCCGGTGCAGCGGGCCTGCTCGTGCGCGAGCACCCGGGCCTGGCCGTCCACGTCTCGGCGATCGGCGCGCCGCACCTCGTCGATCCGACGCGCCTCGAACGAAGCGCGCGGCGGCTTTACGGCGACATGTTCGACACGCTCTGGGGCGAACTGGCGCCGATCCCGCGAGCGAACGTGAACATCGTCGGCGACCGCGTCCTGGGTCTCGAATGCTTCCCGACGCCGGGCCACGCCTCGCACCACGTCTGCTACGTCGACCGCGAGGGCACGCTGTACGCCGGCGATGCGGCCGGGGTGCGCATCCAGCCCGCCAACTACGTGCTCCCGCCTACCCCGCCCCCCGAGTTCGACCTGGACGCCTGGCTCCGCACACTCACCGAGATCGTCCGGCGCGCGCCTGCCCGGCTCGCGCTGATCCATTTCGGCGTCGCGCACGACCCCGAACCACATCTGGCGCAGCTGCGCGAGCGGCTGGCCGCGTGGACGAGCGAGGTCGAGGACGGCGCCACGCAGGACGAGTTCATCGCGGCACGCCAGGCCGACGCGGCGGCGCTGCCGCCCGGCGATGCGGCCGGGTACGAGCAAGCGATCCCGTTCTGGCAGTCGTACCTCGGCCTCGCGCGGTACGTCGAGAAACAGCGCGCGGCCGCGTGAGCATCGCCAGCCGGCTCGGACCGCTCGCCGAGCGCGAGTTCCGCCTGCTTTTCCTCGGCCGGACTACCTCGTTGCTCGGCAGCGCGTTCGCCCCGGTGGCGCTCGCGTTCGCAGTGCTGGACGATCTGGACGGATCGGCGTCGGCCCTCGGCCTCGTGCTCGCGGCCATCTGGGTGCCGCAGGTCGTCCTGATCCTCGTCGGGGGCGTCTGGGCCGACCGCCTGCCGCGCAACTTCGTGATGGTCGGCACCGACCTCGTCATGTGCGCGGCGCAGGCGACGGTCGCCGCGCTGCTCATCACCGGCGCGGCGCAGCTGTGGCACCTGTTCGCACTCCAGCTCGTGCGCGGAACGGCAAACGCGTTCTTCTTTCCGGCGTCGAGCGGGCTCGTACCCCAGGTCGTGAGCGCCGGGCGGCTCCAGCAGGCGAACGCCCTGCTACGGCTCTCGCACAGCGGGACGGCGGTCGTCGGCGCAGCGGCCGCCGGGATCCTCGTCGCCGCCGCGGGCTCGGGGGCGGCGCTCGCGTTCGACGCGGCCACGTTCCTCGTCAGTGCTCTGTTCCTCGCCCGCATCCGCGTACCGGGCGTCGCGCGCGCACGGGCGCGCAACTTCGCCGGCGAACTCCGTGAAGGGTGGCGCGAGGTGGCGTCGCGTCCCTGGCTCTGGTCGATCGTCGTCCAGTTCATGTTCCTGAACGCGTTCGCGCACGGGACGTTCCTCGTGCTGGGGCCCGTGGTCGCCGAGGCCGAGCTCGGCGGCGCCTCCGCATGGGGCGCGATCCTCGCCTGCGAGGCCGCGGGCATGGCCGTCGGCGCGCTGCTCGTGCTGCGCTTCCGACCGCGCCGCATCCTGCTCGTCGCGACGCTCGCGCTGTTCCTCGCCGTCCCCGAGTACGGGCTGCTCGCGCTCCCCGCGCCGCTCGTGCTCATCGCGGCCGGCGCCGTGCTGGCCGGCGTCGCCGTCGAGACCTTCGGCGTGCTCTGGGACACCGCGCTCCAGCAGCAGATCCCGCGCGACCGGCTGTCGCGCGTCTACTCGTTCGACGCGCTCGGCTCGTTCGTCTGCATCCCAATCGGGATGTCGATCGCCGGGCCGCTCGGCGCGGCTCTGGGCATCCGCACGACGCTGCTTCTGGCAGGCGGGGTCGTCGCGGTCACGACACTCGCCGTGCTGCTCGTGCGCGACGTTCGCGGCCTGCGCCGCACGGACGAGCGATTGCCGGTGCCGACCGGCGCAGCGGTCGCAACGGAGCCGACTTAGAACTCGTTTCAGATGACGGCTCGTCGTCAGCGCTTCGTTTGAAACGAGTTCTTAGGCCCAGCCGGTGACGAGCCAGCGCCGGCCGCGGAAGCGGGCGCCCATCAGCACGAGCCGTACGACGATCAAGACGAGCAGGGCGAGCCACACACCCACCACGCCCCAGTCCCACGCGAGCGCCGCCGCCGCGACCGCCGACGAGGCAGCACCGGCGGCGATCATCGACCACATCAGGTAACGGCCGTCCCCCGCACCGATGAGGATCCCGTCGAGAGCGAAGACGGCACCGTTCAGCGGCTGCATCAGCGCGAAGACCGGCCAGAGCGCCTGCGCGCGGTCGATCACCGCGTCGTCGCCCGTGAAGACGCGCGGCAATACGCCGACCAACGCGAACATGACGAGGGCGAAGGAGGCGCCGAGCAGCACCGACATGCCGATCATGCGGACACCCGCCGCGTACGCACCCTGGTCGTTGCCGGCGCCGAGCATCCGGCCGACGATCACCTGACCGGCGATCGCCACGGCATCGAGGACGAGCGCGAGGAAGGCCCAGAGCTGGAACGCGATCTGGTGTGCCGCGAGCGACGCGTCGCCGAAGCGCGTCACGACCGCACCCGCCGCCAGGAACGCGGCGTAGAGGGCGGCCGTCCGCACGAAGATGTGCCGCCCGAAGCCGAGCAGCCGCCGCATCAACCGGCCGTCGAGCGCCAGCGCTCGCCGCCCACCGCGCAGCATGACCGCCGCGAACGCGAAGCCCATGCCGGCCTGTGCGATCACCGTGCCCCACGCGGATCCGGCGATGCCCCAGCCGAAGCCGTAGACGAACAGCACCTCGAGGACGACGTTGGCGGCATTGGCCGTCACGAAGATGGCGAGTGGCACGCGCAGCCGGTCGACGCCGCGCAGATAGCCCTCGCCCGCGCGCGCGAGAAATGCGAACGGGAAGCCGAGCACCGCGATCCGGATGTACAGCACGGCGTAGTCCGCCGTCTGGCCGTCGGCGCCCATCGCATCGACGATCGGATCGGCGAGCGCTGCGATCGCGCCCGCGAGCAGACAGCCGAGCGCCAGCGAGAGCCACGCCGCCTGGATGCCGAGTCGGCGCGCCACACCCGCCTCCCGCGCCCCCGACGCCCGCGCGACCTGAGCCGTCGTCCCGTACGTCAGGAAGTTGAAGACGGCAAAGACGCCCGTCAGCACCACGGCCGCGAGGCCGAGAGCGGCGAGCTCGGACCGGCCGAGGTGCCCGACGATCGCCGTGTCGACGAGCAGGTACAGCGGCTCGGCCGCCAGCGACCCGAGCGCGAGCACGGCCAGCCGGAGGATCTCCCGGTCGTGCGGCGAGCGGAGCCGCACCGGCTAGCGATCGTCGGCGGAGCCGGTCGTCAACGGGACCGGCGTCACCGACGCCGCTCGATCGCCGCCTCGTAGACCGCGACGTAGTCGGCGACCATCCGCTCCGGCGAGAAGCGCCGCTCGACGTAGCGGCGGCACTCGAGCGGGTCGAGCGCGTCGGCCGCGGCGAGCGCGGCCGCCATCTCGCGGAAGTGATCGACGATCACGCCCGAGACGCCGTGCTCGATGACCTCCGGAACCGCCCCGTGGCGCGTCGCGATCACCGGCGTCCCGCACGCCATCGACTCGATCATGACGAGCCCGAATGGCTCCTCCCAGTCGATCAGGAACAAGGTGGCGCGCGCGTCCTGGAGCAACTCGACCTTGCGGCCGTGCGGGACCTCGCCGAGGTACTCGATGTCGTTGTGACCGAGGTGCGGCTCGACGAACTGCGCGAAGTACTCGAGCTCCTCAGGGTCACGCCGCTTGCCCGCGATTCTGAGCGGCAGGCCGAGCTCGCGAGCCACTGCAATCGCGCGGTGACACCCCTTGTCGGACGTCATGCGGCCGAGGAAGAGCAGGTACTCGCCCTGGTGGGGCTTCACCGGATAGAGCGAGAGATCGATCGCGTTCGGGACCGTCGCGACCCACGGAAGCTCGGGTCGCGGCCGCCGCTGGTTCTGGGAGATCGACACGAGCCCGACACCCGGCGCAACGCGAGCGACGAGCGCGTAGATCTCGCCGGGCACGCCGTCGAGCGGCCCGTGTGCGGTGTGTACCACGGGCGTGTCGACGGAGCCGCCGAGCACAGCCGCCCACGGTCCGGAGTGGTCGTGGACAACGTCGAACTCGGCGTGTCGCGCGTAGCACGAGAGCGCGTGTCGTAACTCCGGCTCCGCCATCCCGATCGAGTCGCTCGGTGCTTCCGGGTAGACCCACGAGACGCGCGCCTTCGTGTGTGAGTCGCCGGACGCGAACAGCGTCACCTCGTGCCCTGCGTCCACCAACCCGTCTGCGAGCAGCGAGACGACGAGCTCGATGCCGCCGTAGCGGGGCGGCGGCACGGGAAACCACACCGGCGCGATCAGCCCGATGCGGAGAGCCATCAGGCCTCCTCCACCGTGACGCGGCCCCCGTCGAGCCGCACCCGCCAGTGGCGGTCGAAGGCTCGAACACCGTTCAGCTGAAGGGTGCCCGCCCACGAAGGCATCTCGGCCGGGGCGACCGACTCGAGCGTATGGCGCTCACGATCCGGCTCGAGGCCGAGCAGCACCTGGAGAAGGAGAACCGGCGTCGCCGCGGCCCATGCCTGCGGCCGTGCCGCGGTGGGGTAGGCGATCGGAAAAGACGTCTCGGCGCGCTGGAACCCTGCGAAGACCTCCGGCAGCTGATGCTCGAAGTGCCGCGCGACGCCGACGATGCGGCGCACGATGCGTTGTGCCTCGGGCCAGCGGCGCTGCCGCGCAAGCCCCGCCGCAACCAGAGAGTTGTCGTGCGGCCAGACGCTGCCGTTGTGGTACGAGATCGGGTTGTAGCCGGCCTCGGCGCTCGACATGGTGCGAACCCCCCAACCCGACCAGAGGTCGCGTCCCATGAGCTGATCCACGACCGCCGTGACCCGCTCGGGCAGAGCGATGCCGCTCCACAGCAGGTGGCCGATGTTGGAGCACAGCGCATCGACGGGCCGCTTGTCGCCGTCCAGCGCGAGCGCGTAGTAGCCGCCGCGCTCCTCGATCCAGAACGCCTCGTCGAAGCGCGCGCGCAGCTCGTCCGCCTCGCGCTCGAGCCGCTC
>JACVRM010000167.1 GCA_014534415.1 Thermoleophilia bacterium
GCAGAGCACGTAGGCGTCCTCGACAACCTCGACGTCGCCGAGCGCCCGGCCGCGAAGCGGCGCGGCCCGACCGGCCGGCGTCGCGAGCTGCGCGATGTCCCGAACGAGCAGGCTCGCCACCGACCCGGACCCTACTGCGACGTGGCAGCCCGCTTCGGCGCTAGAGATCCGCGGCGGGGAGGTCCAGGCCCGCTCGGCGCGCCGTCTGGACGGCCTCCTCGTAGCCCGCGTCGGCGTGACGCAGGACGCCGGTCGCGGGGTCGGCAGTCAGCACGCGGTCGAGCCGCTCAGCGGCCGCATCCGAGCCGTCGGCGACGACCACCAGGCCCGCGTGGAGCGAGTTGCCGATGCCGACGCCGCCACCATGGTGCACGCTGACCCACGTGGCGCCGGCCGCGACGTTGACGAGAGCGTTGAGGATCGGCCAGTCGGCAATCGCGTCGGATCCGTCGCGCATCGCCTCCGTCTCGCGGTACGGCGACGCGACCGAGCCGGCATCGAGGTGGTCGCGGCCGATCACGACCGGCGCGCTGACGTCCCCTGAGCGGACGAGCTCGTTGATCGCCTGGCCCGCCCGGGCGCGCGCACCGAGGCCGAGCCAGCAGATCCGCGCGGGCAGACCCTGGAAGGCGACGCGCTCGCCGGCGAGGGACAGCCAGCGCGTCAGCAACGGGTCGTCGGCGAAGAGCTCGAGCAGCACGCGGTCGATTGCCTCGATGTCGCCCTCGTCGCCCGACAAGGCGACCCAGCGAAACGGCCCGACACCGCGGCAGAAGAGCGGGCGGATAAACGCCGGGACGAAGCCCGGATATGTGAAGGCCTCCGCTACGCCCGCTTCATAGGCCTCCCCTCTGAGGTTGTTGCCATAGTCGAAAACATACGCACCCCGCCGGACGTACTCGAGGAGGCCCTCGACATGGCGGGCAATCGACTGGCGGGCGCGTCGCAGGTACTCGGCGGCGTCGCCAGCTCGCAGCGCCGCCGCCCCATCGACGGCGAGGCCCGCCGGCACGTACCCGTTGAGCGGATCGTGCGCGGCCGTCTGGTCGGTGACGAGATCGAAGTCGACGCCCCGCCGCGCGAGCTCCGGGACGATCTCGGCCGCGTTCCCGAGCAGCCCCACGGAGAGCGGTTCCGCGCGCGCGGCGGCCGCCCGCACGCGCGCCACTGCTTCGTCGATCGAGCCAGTCGCCTCGTCGAGGTACCGGCTCGCGAGCCGCCTCTCGATGCGCGTCCGATCGACCTCGACGCAGAGCGCCGCCGCCCCCGCCATCGTCGCCGCCAGCGGCTGCGCTCCGCCCATGCCGCCGAGGCCGGCCGTGAGGATCGTCCGCCCGGCGAGGTTCGCCGAGCCGAAGTGCTTCTCGCCCGCGGCCGCGAACGTCTGGTACGTGCCCTGGAGAATGCCCTGCGTCCCGATGTAGATCCAGCTGCCGGCGGTCATCTGGCCGAACATGGTCAGCCCGCGCGCTTCCAGCTCACGGAACGTCTCCCACGTGGCCCAGCGCGGCACGAGCAGCGAATTCGCGATCAAGACGCGCGGCGCGCCCGCGTGCGTCCGAAGCACGCCCACCGGCTTGCCGCTCTGGACGAGCAGCGTCTCGTCGTCGCCGAGCGCGAGCAGCGCGCGCACGATCGCGCGGAGCGACTCGTGGTCGCGCGCCGCCTTCCCCGAGCCTCCGTAGACGACGAGCCGCTCCGGGTGCTCGGCGACGTCCGCATCGAGGTTGTTCAGCAGCATGCGAAGCGGCGCCTCGGTCGCCCACGAGCGCGCGTGGAGTTCCGTGCCGCGGGGCGCACGGATCCGCGACAGGTCGCCGCAGAGCCGCTCGACGACCGTGTCGAGCGTCGCCGTCTCGGTCATCGAACGGACTCGCGCTGGAGTCGTTGCCGGAAGCGCCACCAGCTCCACGCGGTCGCCACGACGAAGAACCCGACTGCGACCAGACCCGCCTTGACGAGATCGCCGCCGGTGATCGCGGCGACGCCCACGACGATCGCGCTCAGAACCGCATAGAAGATCGCGCTGTCGCGGTACGGCCGCTTCGGGATCGGTAGCTCGCTGCCGCCTCTCATCTGAGCTCGCCCGCCTCGGCTTCGACAGCGGCGACGAGCGACCCATCGCGGATCGGCGCGGCGACCGCCTCGATATCGCCCGCGAGCGGCCGGTCGTCGTGCAGGCGTGGCGAGCGGGTTCGCACGAACGCACGCGCGGCCGCGACGCCCCGCCCCGGCTCGAGCGGGGCGAGGAACTCGACGCCTTGCGCGCCGGCGAGCAGCTCGATCGCGAGCGTGCGCTCGACGTTGGCGAGCACCTGCCAGGCCTTCAACCCCGCGGCATTGCCCATCGCGACGTGGTCCTCCTGTCCGGCGCTGGTCGGGATCGAGTCGACGCTCGCCGGGTGGCAGAGCACCTTGTTCTCGCTCACGAGCGACGCCGCGACGTACTGCGGGATCATGAAGCCGGAATTCAGGCCGCCGGCCTCCGTGAGGAACGGTGGCAGCCCGCCCGAGAGGCTCGGGTTGACGAGCCGCTCGATGCGGCGCTCCGAGATGTTCGCGAGCTCGGAGACGGCCATCGCGAGGGCGTCGAGCGCGAACGCCAACGACTGTCCATGGAAGTTGCCGTTCGAGACGAGGACGTCCTCCTCGACGAGCACGAGCGGGTTGTCCGTCGCCGAGTTGAGCTCCACGGCGACCGTCGCACGCACGTAGTCGAGCAGGTCGCGCGACGCTCCATGCACCTGGGGCGCGCACCGCAGCGAGTACGCGTCCTGCACCTTGTCGCACCAACGGTGGGCCTCGTTGATCGCGGAGTCCTCGAGCAGCGCCAGAACGTTCGCGGCCGCGTCCGCCTGACCCCGTAGCGGACGGAGCGCCTGAACCTCCGGCAGGAAGCTCGTGCGCGAGCCCTGAAGCGCCTCGAGCGAGAGGGCGCAGGCGATGTCGGCCGTCTTCGCGAGGCGGCCGGCGCGGACGATCCCCAGTGCCGCGATCGCCGCCATGAACTGCGTTCCGTTGACGAGC
>JACVRM010000142.1 GCA_014534415.1 Thermoleophilia bacterium
CGTAGAGGAAGCCCGCGAACGCGGGACCCAGCAGGATGCTCCCCCAACGCGCCAGGCCGATCACGGAGTTGGCCGAGGCGATGCTCGGCTGCTCGACGACGAGCGGCACCATGCCGCCGAAGGCCGGATAGAAGAGGCCGTCGCCGAGCCCGACGAGGACGGCGAAGACGACGATCCACCCGAAGCTCAGCTCGCCGCTCGCGTCGACGACGGCGAGCGCTGCGACGGCGGCGAAGCGGATCAAGTCCGAGACGATCATCATCAGCCGCCGCGAGAGGCGGTCGGCGAGCGCGCCGCCGACGAGCAGCGTCGCGAGCAGCGCCATCGCCTGGCAGACGAGGACGATGCCGAGCTTCGCCGAGCCGGCGAGCGTGAACGTCCTCCAGCCGAGCGCGGTCACGAACGCGGCGTCGCCGATCAGCGAGACGAGCTGGCCGGTGAACAGCAGCCGAAAATCGCGGTGGCGAAGCGCCTCGAACACGCGCACGCGCCGAGTCGCAGGGCCTTGCACGGGCCAAAGCTATCCTCAGCCGCATGGCGGCGAACGCCCGGACGCGCGTCGCGTGCGTGCAGATGACGAGCCGCGCGAACAAGGCGGCGAACCTCGAGGCGGCCGAGCGGCTCGTCGCCGAGGCGGCCGCGGCCGGGGCGGGGCTCGTCGTCCTGCCGGAGAAGTGGAATGCGATCGGCACGCCGGCGGAGCTGCACTCCGCGGCGGAGACGATCGAGGACGGCGAGTCGGTCGCGGCAATGGCCGGCTGGGCGCGCAGCCACGGCATCACGCTCGTCGGCGGCTCGATCACGGAGCGCCGTGAGGGGCGCGAGAAGCTCTCGAACACGTCGCTCGTGTTCGACCGCCAGGGCGAGCTCGCCGCCATCTACCGCAAGATCCACCTGTTCGACGTGGAGGTCGGGGGGCACGTCTACCGCGAGTCCGACGCAGAGGAGCCGGGCGCCGAGGTCGTGGCCGCCGACGTGGACGGCTGGAGGCTCGGGCTGAGCGTCTGCTACGACGTCCGCTTCCCCGAGCTCTACCGGATCCTCGCGCTCGAGGGAGCCGAGCTCGTCGCGGTGCCGGCGAACTTCACGCTGTACACCGGCAAGGACCACTGGCACCTGCTCTTGCGAGCGCGAGCGGTCGAGAACCAGTACTTCGTGGCGGCCGCGGCGCAGATCGGCGAGACGATGACCGGGAAGCTCAGCTACGGGCGGTCGCTGATCGTCGACCCGTGGGGCATCGTGCTCGCCGAGGCGCCCGACGAGCAGACCGTCGTGATCGCCGAGATCGACCGCGTCCGGCTCGAGAGCGTGCGGCGGCGGCTCCCTTCGCTGGCGACGCGCGTCGCGGACGCCTACCGGTGGCCCACCCCGGTCTAGCCTGGCTGGAGCGGTCCGAGGAAGGGCGCGACTGGCTCGCGCGCCTGCCCGCGCTGCTCGCGGAATGTCTGGAGCTATGGGAGCTCGAGGCGGGCAAGCCCTTCGAGTACGCCTATGCGTCGCTCGCGATGCCCGTCACTTGCGCGGACCGCGGCGAGGCGGTGCTGAAGCTTTCCTTCCCGGACCGCGAGAGCGCGCACGAGGCGGACGCGCTGGCGATCTGGGACGGCGACGGCGCCGTCCGGCTGCTCGCCCACGACCGCGATCGCGCCGCCCTGCTCCTCGAGCGCTGCCGCCCGGGCACGCACCTGTCCGCCGAGGATCCGGACCTGGCGCTCGACGTGTTGATCGACGTGCTCCCACGCCTCTCGAAGCCGGCCCCCGAGCCGATCGCAACGCTCGCCGAGGAGGCTGCGTGGTGGGTCTCATACCTGCCGGGCTCGTGGGAGCGGGCCGGGCGGCCGTGCGAGCGGCGGCTCCTCGAGGCTGCCCTTGATTACCTCCACGAGCTTCCCCCGACGCAGGGGCAGTGGGTCTTGCTACACCAGGATCTGCACGGCGACAACGTGCTCGCCGCCGAGCGGGAGCCGTGGCTCGTCATCGACCCGAAGCCGCTGCTCGGCGAGCGCGATTTCGCCGTCGCGCCGATCGTGTGCGCGTTCGAGCTCGGTCACGGCAAGCGCAAGGTGCGTCATCGATTCGATCGCTTGACCGCGGAGCTCGGGCTCGAGCGCGAGCGGGCACGCGGCTGGGCGATCGGACAGACGCTCGCCTGGGCGTTCGACAGCGAGTACTCGAAGGCGCACCTCGAGACGGCGCGGTGGCTCTTGGAGGCGGCGTGACCCTGCGCGCCGTCCTCTTCGACGTCGACTTCACGCTCGCACGGCCGGGTCCGGAGCTCGGTCCAGAAGGCTACCGGCGGCTCGGCGAACGCTTCGGCATGGAGCTCGACCCGGCACGCTACGACGAGGCGCGGCTCTTCGCGCGCGACCGCCTGCAGCACCATCCTGAGTTCCGCCACGACGAGGAGATCTGGGTTGCCTTCACCGAGGAGATCATTCGCGGCATGGGCGGCGAGCCGCCCCTCGCACGCGAGGCGGCAGCGGAGATGACGCGCTCGTGGGACCGGCACGACAACTTCGACCTCTACGAGGACGCGCTGCCGGTGCTCGAGGAGTTGCGCCGGCAAGAGCTGAAGATCGGGCTCGTCTCGAACACGGGCCGGGATCTCGACGCCTTCCTCGCGCACCACGCGATCCCGTGCGACGCGGCGCTCGCGTCGGGCGCGCACGGCTGGGTCAAACCGCACAGGAGCATCTTCGAGGCGGTCCTCACGCGGCTCGGCGTCGCCCCAGAGGAGGCCGCGATGGTCGGCGACTCACCGCAGGACGACATCGAGGGCGCGCGGGCGCTCGGCATGCAGGCGTTCCTGCTCGACCGCGACGGCCGGCATCCCGAGTGGGAGCAGCGGCTGCCGGACCTCTACGCGCTGCCCGCCGCGCTGGGTTTGCCGAGGCCAACCTAGTAGTACGATCCCCAGCGTGCCCGACTGGGGGCTCTGGCTGATCGCCGCGGCGCTCCTCGCCGGCGGCGAGGTTCTGACAACCAGCTTCTTTCTCGGCCCGCTCGCCGTCGCGGCGCTCGCCTCCGCGCTCGTCGCGGTCGTCGGGCTCGGCGTGCCGCTGCAGATCGTCGTGTTCATCGCCGGCGGCATCGGCGCGGTCGCGCTGCTGCGGCCGGTGGCGATCCGCCACCTCCGCACACCTGCGAGTTTGCGCACCGGCACGGCGGCGCTGGTCGGGGCGCGGGCGGTCGTGCTCGAGCGCGTCGACGCCGACGGAGGGCGCGTGAAGATTGGCGGCGAAGTGTGGAGCGCGCGGTCGTTCTTCGACGCGCAGGTCATCGAGGCGGGCACGCGCGTCGAGGTGGCAAAGATCGAGGGCGCGACCGCGCTCGTATTCGACCAAGGAGAAGTCACGTGACCGGTCTCATCGTGCTCGGCGTGGTCGCGGCCGTCGTGCTGCTCGTCCTCTGGAAGACTGTGCGGATCATCCCGCAGGCCCGCGCCGGGATCGTCGAGCGGCTCGGCCGCTACAACCGCACACTCGACGCCGGACTCGCAATCGTCATCCCGTTCGTCGACCGCGTGAGGCCGCTCCTCGACCTGCGCGAGCAGGTCGTGTCGTTCGAGCCGCAGTCCGTGATCACTGAAGACAACCTGGTCGTCTCGATCGACACCGTCCTCTACTTCCAGGTGACCGATCCGAAGGCGGCCACGTACGAGATCGCCGACTACATCGCCGGCATCGAGCAGCTGACGGTCACGACGCTCCGCAACGTGACCGGCTCGATGACGCTCGAGGACGCGCTCACGTCGCGTGACCAGATCAACGCCCAGCTGCGCGGGGTGCTGGACGAGGCGACTGGCAAGTGGGGCATCCGCGTCAACCGCGTCGAGCTGAAGGCGATCGAGCCCCCGGGCACGATCCGCGAGGCGATGGAGAAGCAGATGCGCGCCGAGCGCGACCGGCGCGCCACGATCCTGACTGCCGAGGGCGTCAAGCAGTCCCAGATCCTGACCGCCGAGGGCGAGAAACAGAGCGCCATCCTGCGCGCCCAGGGTCAGCGGGAGTCGCAGATGCTGCAGGCGGAAGGCCAGTCGAAGGCGATCGAGACGGTCTTCCGCGCCATCCACGAGGGGGACGCCGACCCGAAGCTGCTCGCCTACCAGTACCTCCAGATGCTGCCGCAGATCGCACAGGGCGACGCCAACAAGATCTGGATCATCCCGAGCGAGTTCACCGAGGCGCTCGGCCAGCTCCGCACCACCATTGGATCCGGGCGCGACGAGCGCGGCGGCGAGCCGCCGCACGGGTAGTTCTCGTAGCCCGTCACCGTGTCGCCCGTCTTGCACGGCCGGCGGTGGCGGCTGTAGGTTCGTCGTCGAAAGAGGCCGACGTGGGACGACACGTCGCCCGGAACAAGGAGGGGAGCCATGGCCGAGAGCTGGGAGCTGCGCGGGACCGTTCTGATCGCCTGCAACTGCGACTACGGCTGTCCGTGCAACTTCAACGCGCTGCCGACGCAGGGGAAATGCGAGGGGACGTGGACGTGGCACGTCGATGAGGGACGCTACGGGGACGTTGCGCTCGACGATCTCAGCTTCACCGTCGCCGTCGACTGGCCGGGCGCGATCCACGAAGGAAACGGCACTGCGCTGATCCTGCTCGACGAGCAGGCTGACCAGGGGCAGCGGGAGGCGATCCGGACACTCGTTTCGGGCGACGCCGGGGGGCCGTGGGGCGTGCTTGCCTGGACATGGCCGACCGTGCACGGGCCAGAACCGGTTCGGTACGAGCTGGAGATGGCCGGCTTGAACTCGCGGGTGAAGGCGGGCGACGCTTTCGAGCTGGAGTTGGAGCCGATTCGCAACCCCGTCACGGGCGCCGAGGTTCATCCGGGCGCGGTTCTGCCGGAGGGAATCGTCTTCAAGCGCGGCGACTTCGGCGCCTCGAAGGCGTTCCGCGTCAACGACGGCGTCCGGTTCGAGCATCCGGGCAAGTACACGGCGGTCGCGCCGTTCGAGTACGCCGGCCCGTAGCGACCCGCGCTCGCGACCGGGCCGGCGAGCGCTCCCCCGCCGTCCGACCCAGCCGTGTCGAAGGGACAGTCCCCTCGACATGTCCATTGCACCGAAAGCGTGCCGGGTAGCGCGGCGGGCTCGAGCCGCTCTGACGGCGCCTCTAAGGTCGGGGCATGCCACGGCCACCCCGTCATCTGCTGGGCGACGGTGCGTTCCACGTGTTTGTCCGCGGCACGGCTCGCTGCCTCCTGTGCGTCGACGACCAGGACTTCGAGCGACTTTCCGGTCTCTTGTCGAAGGCGACGGCGCGATTCGGCTGGCGCGTCCACGCGTATTGCCTGATGC
>JACVRM010000078.1 GCA_014534415.1 Thermoleophilia bacterium
CGTCCCCGAGTCTTCGCTCGAGGCGGCAAAGGACGCCATCGAGGCGTTTACCGACCCGGACGAGCTCGTCGCCGAGTGAGCCGCGCCGGCGGCCAGCTCGTCGCTACGTTCCTGTTCCGCGAGCTGCCGCGCTCCTTCGCTACTCGGCGCTGGGAACGGGTGTTGCAGTGCTCGTGCCGGAGCTTCGCCGCGAGTACGGGCTCTCGCTCGGCGATGTCGGCGTCCTGCTTGCCGGCACGAGCGGCGGCATGGTGCTCACGCTTCTCGCGTGGGGACTCCTGACCGACCGGATCGGCGAGCGCGCCGTCGTCGCGCTCGGCCTCGGTGGCGCGGGGGTGGCTTTCGCGTTCGCGGCCATGCTCCCGCCGTTCGCGGCACTCGTCGTTCTCCTGACGGTGGCCGGGATGTGCGGCGCGAGTGTCAGCGCCGCGAGCGGGCGCGCCGTGATGGGATGGTTCGCGCCGAGGGAGCGCGGCTTCGCGCTTGGTATCCGGCAGACGGCTGTACCGGTCGGCTGGGCGGTCGCAGCGCTGGCGCTGCCGCCCATCGTGGCCGTCGGCGGGCTGCGCGCCGCGCTCGGCGCGCTCGGGGGAACCTCGATCGGCGCGGCGGCTCTCGGCGTTGCGCTGCTGCGCGAGGCGCCGGTGCGTGGCGGCGAGCCGGACGACGTTGGCCGGCCGCTCCGCGACCCGCGACTCTGGCGTCTGTGCATGGGCAGCACGTTCTACGTCGTCGTGCAGATCGCAGTCACGAGCTTCCTCGTGCTGTACCTCCACGAGGACCGGGGGTTCTCGCTGGCGGAGGCCGGCGGTGTCCTGGCAATCGTCAGCGTCGGCGGCGGGGTGCTCCGCATGATGCTCGGGCGCCTGTCCGATCGCATGGCAACGCGCGTCGTACCGCTCCGCGCGGTCGGGCTCGCACTCGCGGCGGCCGTGGCGCTGACGGCGGCGCTCGCCGGCTCGACGAACGCGGTGCTCGTGCCGGCGCTGACAGCGGCCGGCGCGCTGTCCGCCAGCTGGAACGGACTCTCCTTCACCGCCGCGGCCGAGCTGGCCGGCCGGGCGCGCGCCGGCGCCGCGCTCGGCTTTCAGCAGACGGCGCTCGCCCTCGGCTGCATCATCGCGCCGGTTCCGTTCGCCGCGCTCGTCGAATGGACGTCCTGGCAGACGGCCTTCGCGGCTCTCGCCGCGCTGCCGGTCATCGGCGTGTGGACGCTCCGGCCGCTCGGGAGGCGCTAGTGCCAGTCGGGTTCGATCGGGGCCAGGCACGCTCGCGGAACCGCGACGCGGAAGCGTCGAAAGCGTGTCAATCCGTCCCAAGGCGTCCCGCGAACGGCTTGCCGCCGCGGCCGGCGAAGCGAGGCGCGCGCCGAGCCGGCGGTGCCAGGCGCTGGCGAAACCGAGACGCGTCCGAGCCAAGAGAGTGTCGATTTGTCCCCGGGGCTCGTGGCTAGAGTCGCAGGCGTGGAGCGACTGATTCACGGCAGCTGCCTCTGCGGCGGCGTGCAGTTCGAGGTCGAGCCGCCGTTCCGCCGCTCGAACTACTGCCACTGCTCGCGCTGCCGGAAGCACTCGGGCGCCGGCGCACTCGTGATGGGCCGCGTCCCGCGTGACCGGTTTCGCCTACTGGCCGGCGAGGAGTTGATCCGCGTCTACCGGCCGGACGGCGGCGCGGTGAAGGCGTTCTGCTCGGTCTGCGGCTCGAGCCTCTTCGGAGGTACCTGGCCGGAAGGCGAGGTGTCGATTCGACTCGGTGCACTCGACGACGACCCAGGCATCCGGCCGCAGTACCGATCGTTCGTCGGCTCCAAGGCGCCGTGGGACGAGCTTCCCGATGACGGCTTGCCGCGGTACGACGCCGCACCACCGACCGCGTAAAGATCCCGCGCTCGTCGTGACGTCTCTCGGGCGATGACCCTGGCGCCCGTCGAGATCGAGGCGATCTACCAGCGCCGGTACGCCGGCTTCAGGCGCGCCGTCCGAGCGCTGACAGGCGATGACCAGTTGGCGCACGACGCCGTCCAAGAAGGCTTCGCGCAGGCTCTCCGCAAGCGCGGCCAGTTCCGCGCCGGCTCACCCGAGGCGTGGATCTGGAGGATCGTCCTGCGCAAGGCGTCGGACCTACGGCGCGGCGAGCATCGGCTCGTCCCCGCGGCGATCGAGCGAGAGATCTCCTCCGAGCAAGACCCCGAGCTTGCCGACGCGATCCGGAAGCTGCCGCCGCGGAGACGGCTGGTCGTCTTCCTTCGGTACTACGCCGATCTCCCGTACGCGGAGATCGCGCGCCTGTGCGGGATCAGCGAGGGAACCGTGGGCGCTGCGCTGGCCGCCGCGCACGCTGACCTCGCGGACTCGCTCGCCTCCGAGGAGGTGGATGCATGACCTTGTCCGACGACCACTCGCTCGTCGGCCGGCTGGAGCGCGTCGCCGACCCCATCGAGGGGGCGGACTGGCTCGACGTGCGGCGACGAGCCCGCCGGTCGCGTCTCGGCGCGCTCGCTCTCGTGGCCGCAGCGCTTCTCACGCTCGCCGTTGCGATCCCCGCATCCGGACTCGACGCGAAAGTCGCCGAGTGGCTCCGTATCTCCGAGGGAGACGATGTCGTACCGACGCCGGCGCGCGGGCCGGCGATCAGCTTCGTCTACGGGGATCGGCTGCATGCCGGCGGCAAGCCGGTCGCGCGGCTTCGCGCGTCCCGGTTGGCACCCTTGCTCGGCACGAAGCCGCCGTTGGCCGTCTCGTCGCCGGATGGGCGTTACGTCGTCTACCACACGTGGGCCGGTCGTCTGCGTGGCGCGGGCGCGCCGACGCTCCGCGTCTACGACCGTCGAACGAAGCGTGACCGTCTGCTCGAGCGCGGCGCGCAGTCGTTCGCATGGCATCCGCGGCGGGGGCTCGCCTACATGCGCGCGACCAAGCCGGTCTACCGACCCGAGCCGCCACGAGGGTTGCCGGGAGGCGGCTACGGGCACGTCGTGGTGCGACCGTCGCTCGAAGGTGCCGCTGTCCGGTGGACGCATGGTCCGCCAGGCCAATACCAAGTGCTCGGCTGGGCGGGTCCGGACCTGCTCGTTGCTGTGGCCGGAAGCAATCTCCAGGTTGCGCAGCCGTCGCTCGCCCCGGGCGTCTATGCATTCGCAGGACCGCGGCGTAACCGCAGGCTCCCCATGGCCGATGCCCTCGCGATCAGCCCGGACGGTCGGCGGATCGTCGGCGCGGCGTCACTCGAGCCAGCGGGGCCGGGAAGCTCCGAGCTCCGCCTCGTTCGCGTGCGGGATGGACGCGTCCTCGCGACGCTCGGCCGTCGTGCTCTTGCCCGGTTGCTTCCCGACCAAGAGTTCCCCCGGTTCGACGGACCCGGTGCGTGGGCGGGGAAGCGCGTCGTGCTGACGAGTGCCGACGCTATCGTCGTGGTGGCGGTGGGGGCTCGCCGCCTTGCGATCGAGCGCGTCTTCCGGGTCCGGCTGCCGATCGAGCGCAACCGCTACCTCGGGCCGTGGGCCTACGCACCGGTGTTCATCGGACGCTCGAGCAATCTCGTCGCCGTCCGTATCGACCTGGCTCGGCGGGACGAGACGTCCGGCTTCTCGGTGTTCGTCACGTGCGAGATCGACGTGCGCACGTGCCGGGGCGGTCGACGGCTCTCGCCACCGACACGCTGGGCAGCCATCGTGCACAACCCAAGCCGTCCGCTTCGTCACCCGTAGACCGGTCGTCGCTTGCCGTGGCGCGGTACCTCGCTCTGGTCGGGCGAGCGGCGCCGCGCCCTCAGGGCGTACCCGCGCAGCGCGCCACGCTTCGAAACGGGCGCCTCGCGCAGTTCGGGCGCGACGCCGTCGGGAAGTCGTCCGCGAGCGTAACTAGACTCGCCGCGACCACGAACCCTTTAACCCGGTCCCGTGAGGCCGGAAAGGAGTCGCAGATGCTCTACGCCGCGAGTCCGCCCGCGACCGTGCGCGGGCGTTGAGCCAGGCAAGCCTGGGCGCCGAGAGGCTCCTCCTCGACGAGGAGGCGATCTCCCGGACGCTGTCGCGGATCGCGCACGAGATCATCGAGCGCACCGGCGATCTCGCCAGCGTCGCGCTAGTCGGCATCCATACCCGCGGCGTGCCTCTCGCGCAGCGGCTCCGCCGTCTGATTCACGAGTTTTCGGCCGAGGAGGTCGCGCTGGGGACCCTCGACATCACGTTCTACCGCGACGACGTGCACGTTCGCGGCGGCGGAGAGGCGCCGCTGCACGCTCAGCCGCTCGTCCGCGCGACGAAGCTCGACTTCCCGCTCGAGGGCAAGACGGTGGTGCTCGTCGACGACGTCCTCTACACCGGCCGCACGATCCGCGCCGCGATTGACGCGCTCTTCGACTACGGGCGCCCGGCGCGCGTGCAACTCGCTGTGCTCGCCGACCGCGGTCACCGAGAGCTTCCGATTCGTCCCGACTACGTCGGCAAGAACCTGCCGACCGCACGCGGCGAGCGCGTCCAGGTGCACCTCGTCGAGGTGGACGAGGTCGACCGTGTGCTCCTCGTCCCGTCTCCGGAGGACCCTACGAATGGCTGACATCCACGTCGTGCGGGAAGAGCTCCTGCCGCCGGTCCGGCCACCGCGCCGGCACCTGATCGCGATTACCGACCTGACGCGCGACGACGTCGAGCGCCTGCTCGCAACGGCGCGCTCGTTCGCCCGCTCGCTCGAGCGGGAGATGAAGAAGCTGCCGACGCTCCGCGGCCGTACGGTCGTCAACCTCTTCTACGAGTCGTCCACGCGCACCTCGTCGAGCTTCGAGCTCGCCGCCAAGCGGCTCTCCGCGGACACGATGTCGATCAAGGCCGCCGGCTCCGCCGTCGACAAGGGGGAGTCGCTGAAGGACACTGCGCTCACGCTCGCCGCGTACGACCCGGACGTGATCGTGATCCGCCATCCGCACATCGGCGCGCCCCACCTCGTCGCCGGCAACGTCGACGCGCACGTCGTCAACGCGGGCGACGGAAAGCACCAGCACCCGACCCAGGCGCTCCTCGACCTCTACACGCTCGAGCAAGGGCTCGGCCGGATCGAGAGGCTGCACGTCGCGATCGTCGGCGACGTCCTGCATTCGCGCGTCGCCCGCTCGCTCGTGCAAGCGCTCGTGCTACTCGACGCACGCGTGACGCTGGTCGGGCCTCCGGCGTTGATCCCGCGCGGGATCGAGTCGCTCGGCTGCGAGACGTCCTACGACATCCGCGCGATCGAGGCGGCCGACGTCGTGTACGTGCTCCGCATGCAGCGGGAGCGCATGCAGGACGGCGCCAACTACGTCCCGACGCTGCGCGAGTACACCGCGCGCTGGGGCGTCACGCCCGAGCGGCTGCGGCCCGGCCAGAAGGTCATGCACCCGGGCCCGATGAACCGCGGCGTCGAGATCGATCCGCGCGTCGCGGACGCCGTCGACGCGCTCATCACGGACCAGGTTCGGTCCGGCCTCGTCGTCCGCATGGCCGTTCTCTACGACCTGCTCACGCACGGGCCCGTCGAGGTGAAGGTCGCGGCCATGGAGGAGGTCGCGTGATGCTGTACGCCAAGGACAGCCGCAAGGCGAACCTCGTCATCCGCGGCGCGCGTGTCGTCGATCCCGGCCGCAGGATCGACGCCGTGCTCGACGTACGCGTGGACGACGGGGTCGTCGCCCAACTCGGCACCGGCCTCGAGGCGAACGGACACCGCGTCGTCGACGCCGAAGGGCTGCTGCTCGCGCCTGCGCTCGTCGACCCGCACGTGCACCTGCGCACACCCGGCCGCGAGGACGAGGAGACGATCGCGTCGGGGACGGAGGCGGCGGCGGCCGGCGGCTACTGCGCGATTCTGGCCATGCCGAACACCGACCCGGTCGTCGATTGCTCCGCGGTGCTCGGTGCGCTCGTGGAGCAGGCGCGCACTGAAGCGGGCATCCCCGTCGGCTTCCTCGCTGCCATCTCGAAGCGCCAGGCGGGCAGCGAGCTCACCGAGATGGTGGAGCTCGCCGAGTCGGGAGCGGCCGGGTTCACCGACGACGGCTGCCCGGTCGCGTCGCCCGGCCTCATGCGGCGCGCGCTCCAGTACAACGCGCTCACGGGGTGCACGCTCGCCGTCCACTGCGAGGAGCAGACGCTCTCGCGGTCCGGCCAGATGCACGAGGGCTACGTGTCCGCGCAGCTCGGCCTCGCCGGCTACCCGTCGGTCGCCGAGAGCGTGATGGTCGAGCGCGACCTGTCGCTCGCGCACTACGAGGCTCAGCCGCTCCACCTTCTCCACCTGTCCGCGCGCGAGTCGGTCGACGCGCTGCGCGAGGCGCAGGCGCACGGTGTGACCGCGAGCGGCGAGGTAACGCCGCACCACCTGTGCCTGACCGACGAGGCGGTCCGCTCACTCGACTCGAACGTGAAGATGAACCCGCCGCTGCGCGGCCCCGACGATCGCGCCGCGCTCATCGAAGCCCTCCGTGACGGGACGATCGGCGCGATCGCGACCGATCACGCGCCGCATGCACGCCACGAGAAGGAGGTTCCGTTCGAAGCTGCGCCGTTCGGCGTGACCGGGCTGGAGACGGCGTTCGCGGCGCTCTATACCCATCTCGTCGAGCCGGGGTTGGTCTCGCTGCCGACACTCCTGGAGCGCATGTCGGCCGGGCCGGCACGGATCTACCGCCTCGAGCCGCCCCAGGTGGCCGTCGGCGCCGAGGCGAATCTCGTGCTGATCGACCCGCAGGCCCAATGGGACGTCGACGAGCGGTCGTTCCGCTCGCGCTCGGCGAACTCGTGGCTGCTTGGCCAGAAGCTGCGCGCGCGGATCAGCCTGACCGTCGCCGCGGGCCGGGTCGCGTACGGATGAGCATCGTGGCGGAGCGAACCGCACTCGCTGCGGCCCGCGAGGTCGTCGCCGCGCTCGGAGAGGTCGAGGCGGCTTACGCGATCGGGTCGGTCGCGACCGGCGGTTTCGAGCCGGGAGCAAGCGACCTGGACGTCGTCGTCGTGCTCGCCGGCGAGCCGACGCGCGAGGAGCTCGTCGCGCTGGCCGAACGCGCCCGGTCCGTCGACGTCGCGCCGGCGCGCGGCCTGGAGCTCGTCGCGTACGCCGGCGGCCGCGTCGTGCTCAACGTGAACACCGGTCCGGGCATGGACGAGCGAGTGCGTTTCGAGGGCGAGGACCCGGCGTTCTGGTTCGTTCTCGACCGGGCGAGCGCGGAGCAGCATGCCGTCGCGCTCGCCGGCCCGGAGTGGGGCGACGTCTTCGCGCCCGTCTCGCACGCCGACGTGCTCGGGGCGCTCGCCGCCTCGCTGCGCTGGCACGAGGGCAATGAGCCGGCGAGCCGCAACACGTTGCTCAATGCGGCGCGCACCTGGCGGTACCTCGAGACCGGCGAATGGAGCTCCAAACCCGAGGCGGCGCTGTGGCTGCTCGCACGCGTTCGCCGGCGCATCGAGGAGGCTCGTTGACCGGCTTCCTGGCTCTCGAGGACGGCACCGTCTTCCGGGGGGACTCGGTCGGCGCACCCGGTTTCGCGTTCGGCGAGGCTGTCTTCACGACCGCGATGACGGGCTACCAGGAAGTCGTCACCGATCCGAGCTACTCGGAGCAGGTCGTCTGCTTCACCGCGCCGATGGTCGGCAACTACGGCGTCGCGGCCGCCCGGAACGAGTCCGGCCGCGTACACGCGCGTGCGGTCGTGATGCGCGAGGCGCGCGGGCCGGCCTGGACCGACTGGCTGCATCGCCGCGGCGTTGTCGCCCTCTCGGGAATCGACACGCGCTCGCTGGTAGTGCACCTCCGCGGCAAGGGCGCAATGCGCGCCGCGGTCGTCGCCGGCGCCGCGTCGGCCGACGAAGCGGTTGGGGCCGCCAATGCGCAGCCGCCGATGGCCGGGCGCGCGCTCGCAGCGGCGGTCTCCATCGACGAGCCGTACGTGTTCGCGCGCGGCGGGCGTACGTCGATCGCGGTCGTGGATTACGGGTGCAAGCGCTCGATCCTCAGGCGCCTCGCGGCCGCAGGCGCGGGCGTGACGGTCTACCCGCACCACAGCGGGCCCGAGGAGCTGCTCGGCCACGACGCGGTGCTGCTCTCGAACGGGCCGGGGGACCCGGAGCCGCTGCGCGACGAGGTCGTCGCCGTCCGCGAGCTGCTCGGCCGGGTGCCGGTGCTCGGCATCTGCCTCGGCCACCAGCTGCTCGCGCTGGCGCTGGGCCTGGAGACGTTCAAGCTGCCCTTCGGCCACCGCGGGACGAACCACCCCGTGCTCGAGCGCCGGAGCGGCCGGGTCCTCGTGACGAGCCAGAACCACGGTTTCGCGGTCGCGCCGACCGAGGCGCGCGAGGCAACGCACCTCTCGCTCTACGACGAGACGGTGGAAGGCCTCGACGTGCCGGAGGCCCGCGCCCGCTCTGTGCAGTTTCATCCCGAGGCAGGTCCTGGCCCGCACGACGGGTGGCCGATCATCGAGAACTGGGTGAAGGAGGTTGCATCGCTTGCCAAGGAGGCCTGACCTCCGCTCCATCTGCCTGATCGGCTCGGGGCCGATCGTGATCGGCCAGGCGTGCGAGTTCGACTACTCGGGCTCGCAGGCGCTCAAAGTGTTGCGCGAAGAGGGTCTGCGGACGATCGTGGTCAACTCGAACCCCGCCACGATCATGACCGACCCGGGGTTCGCGGACCGCACCTACCTCGAGCCGCTGGACGCCGAGGCGGTCGCCGGCGTGCTCGCGCGCGAGCGCCCCGACGCGCTCCTGCCCACGATGGGCGGCCAGACGGCGCTCAACCTCGCGCTCGAGCTCGCCGAGTCGAACGTGCTCGCGGACCTCGGCGTGGAGCTGATCGGTGCGCCGGTCGACGTGATCCGCCGCGCCGAGGACCGTGAAGAGTTCCGCGAGATCGTTCGCTCGGTCGGCCTCCAGGCGCCCACGTCCCTCGTGGCCACGTCCACGGACCAGGTCCCGCAGAACGTCTCCTTTCCGGTCATCTTGCGGCCGGCCTTCACGCTCGGCGGTCACGGAGGGGGGACGGCGCGATCGCCCGAGGAGCTCGACCGCCTGCTGGCGCGCGCGCTCGCCGAGAGCCCGGTCGGGCAGGTGCTCGTCGAGGAGTCGCTGATCGGCTGGGACGAGTTCGAGCTGGAGGTGATGCGCGACCGCGCGGACAACGTCGTGATCGTCTGCTCGATCGAGAACCTCGACCCGATGGGGATCCACACGGGCGACTCGGTGACGGTCGCGCCGCAGATGACGCTCGCCGACGACGAATACCAGGAGCTCCGCGACGCGGCGATCGCGGTCGTCCGGGCCGTCGGCGTCGAGACCGGGGGTGCGAACATCCAGTTCGCTCGCTCCCGCGAGAC